>JAUMXD010000002.1 GCA_030529305.1 Allobrachymonas sp. | reverse complement strand
CCTTGCAGCGCCTGGGCCCCACGCCCGAGCACCGCTGCGGCTTTGCGCCCGTGGCGGCTGCCTTGCAGCAGCACCAGCTACCTGCCATGCGGCAGAGGGGCCATGCAGATACAAAGCTTGATGCACATACACAGGCTGCAATGATGGTGGCCCAACCAGGGGCAGCCCAAAGGGGCGTTGAATGACGAAAACAAGCACAAACGCCAAGCATGCCGGGGCCAAGGTGCTGCCCATCACCTCGCGCGACAACGCCCTGTTCAAATCCCTGCGCAAACTGGCCCATGAACCAGCGGCTTATCGCAAGCTGGGCAAGCTCTGGATCGAAGGCGATCACCTCTGCCGGGCCGCTTTGGATCGTGGCCTACAGCCGCAAGCGGCCCTGTTCAGCCACAGCCTGTGGGCGTGCAGCGCAGCCAGCTGGCAGGCCCTGTTGCCCAAACTATCGAACATCCATGTGCTGGATGATGCGCTTTTTGCCCAATTGAGCGCATTGCCATCGGCGGCGCAAATGGGTTTTGTGCTGAATGTGGCAGCGCTGCCGCAGGCCAACATGGCCATCGACCCAGCCGCCAACACCGTCATCCTTGACCGCATTCAGGATGCAGGCAATGTCGGCTCCATTTTGCGCAGCGCCAGCGCGCTGGGCTTTAAACAGGTTTTGGCTTTGCAGGGCACGGCGGCGTTGTGGTCGCCCAAGGTGCTGCGCGCAGGCATGGGGGCGCATTTTGCTTTGCGCCTGTTTGAAAACGCCACGCTGAATGAAGTACAGCAATTGCAAGTGCCCCTGCTCGTTACGCATCTGCAGGGGCAGCGTCTGCTGCATCAGGCCGCTTTGCCATCGCCCTGCGCCTGGGTGTTTGGGCACGAAGGGCAGGGCGTAGCCAGCAGCTTGGTGCAGCAGGCCAGCTTGATGGTGCGCATTGCCCAGCCGGGCGGGGAAGAATCGCTCAACGTAGCCGCAGCCGCTGCCATTTGCCTGCATGCCAGTGCGTGTGTTCAAGCAGGTGCATCGCCCGCAGGCTGAATCGAGTCAATCGCCGAGTGCGCATAGAAGCTGTGTACCCTAGGCGTCATCGCAGCCATTTTTTCGGCAAAAATCGCACAGATATTGGCAGAGAACGATGCCTTTCTGCAAATTGATACAAACAATGGTGTAAGTTCGAGCATTGAATATCAACCACACCTCACACAACAACCTGAACTGAGCCCCGTCCATGAAACTCTATAGTTTTCCCCTCGCATCGCTTGAAAAAGCCATCAACAAACGCATGCTGACGCTGGAGGCCGAGCACAAGGACTGGTTTGCCAACCGCTGGCAGCAAAAGCCTTATAAAAAATCTTTCCTCGAAAACAAGGCCATGCCCCTGGTGTATTGCTTGGCCAAGTGCAAAAACTGGTCGGATGAAGAGTTCGACAAAGAGTTGAACGACTGGGACGTGCGCTTTTACCCAGCCGAAGTGGCCGTGCTGCGCCCCATGATCGAAGGCGATGGCCTGATCCAGCTCATGCAAAAACGCATTGCGCCCGAGCGCATTCAGGCGTTGCTCAACAAGCTGGAGCAAAACCCGCATGAGTAAACAGCCGCTGTGCCGCATGCGAGGATTGCCTCATCGTAGCGCTTAAGGTGCAATGTCAGCGTTGCAATCTTTCGGGTAAATTAACTAGTATGGGTTACTTTTTGCCAATAGTAGCTACCAGCAGACTTATGTAAATGCCTATGCGTACCGCATTGAGCTAAATTAACAAAGTATTGCTCAAAGATGACAATTCTTGCATTTTGTGAGAAAATCCAAGAAAAGCACACACTCTTGCGGTTCGCTTTCTCAAGCAAAAGCCAGATTTTTTTTAGAGTATTCTGATCTCTATCAATTTTAGAGAATCAATCATTATTTTTTGCCCGATAATCATAAAAATATTGATATTTTTATGATTCCATTAAGAAGAAACTTCTTGCCAGGAAAATCTGCTTATTATTAATATTGATTGAGGTGATTTATGTTTAATAAAGTGAAAAAATTTGGCTGTGCTGCGTCTATCATCATCTTTGCTTGCCTTATGGGCTGCTCAGGTCAACAGCAATCAGTAAGCGGGGAAAAGCATATCACCCAAGAAATAAAAGAAGTTACGGATATGCGAGGCAAAAAAATATCTATTCCGAAGGATCCAAAAAGAGTCGTAATTATTGACAAAGGATTTGTGCTTCAAAACATGATAGCAATGAATCTGAAGGAGAAAATAGTTGCAACGGGCGGCATTATAGATTCAAAACTAAAAAAAGAAAAAAGAGATACAACTGTTTTGTTCCCAGAGGTTTATGACTTGCCAGTTGTTGGTTACCCCATGAGCGCCGTTGATTTTGAGGCTATAGTGGCCAGCAAACCTGATCTTGTGATTTTAAGAAACTCCGAGTATATAAAAAATAGCGAAATAACAAAAAAAGCGATAGAGACAATAGAAGATCAACTAAAAATACCTCTTGTAGTAATAAATGGATCAGGGTATTATGAAAAAGTTGAGCTTCAAAAACATTACGAGGGAATCACACTTCTTGGAGAGGTTTTTAACAAATCCGAAAGGGCAAGTGAAATAATAAATCTAATGAAGGAACAGGTTAATTTCATTCAGGAAAGAGTGTCTGAAATAAAAGAAGAAGATAAGCCTAAAGTTATGTATATCAGTCTTCTCAAAGGGAAAGAGGTTGGTTCTGTTTGGGGTGAAGATACGGGTGATGCGAAGTTTGTAAGAGAGTATGCAGGAATTAAAAATGCCTATAGCGAGCGTAAAAAAACAAAAATGTCGGCAGAGCAGTTGATTAGCTTAAATCCTGATGTTATTGTGCTTAGTACAAGTTCTGTTGTTCCAACTATTGATATCTTGAAGAAAGAGGAATACAAAAACATTTCAAGTATCAGCGCTATAAAAAATAACAGAATCGCATCCTTGGGGCTTCTAACGTGGTGGGGAGACTGGAGGCTTGAGGTTCCCGTCATTTTAAGCATCTCGGCTAAAGCTGCTTATCCAGAAAAATTTGCTGACTTCCATGTAAATCAGTATGTAGACGAATACCATAAAAAATTATATGCTCTAAATGAAGAGAAGGCAAAGGAAATAAAGGAAGCACAGCTCTTGGGCTGGATGGAAAAATATGGTTTTTAACTATGGATATAAAGAAGCTAGACGCTATCTGGAACGAATCATTGGATGAAGAGATTGAAAACCTGTACGATGATCCTAAAGAGGCTAGGAGCTACAATAACTCAAATCTCATCCGGCAAGACGGAATAATTCGAGCTAATAATTTCAACTTTCCAAAGCACTATACCGTCTTGGATATAGGCTCGGGTCCAGGTGTGCTTTCACTGCCTCTTTCCAGAATTGTAAAAAAAGTTGTTGCAGTAGAACCTTCTCTGGAAATGGTGAAGCATCTAAAACTTCACATTGATCAAGAAAACATAAAAAATATTGAAATTATCAACAAAAAATGGGAAGAAACAGTGCTTTCTTTTCAATTTGATGCAGTTATTGCCTCTTACTCTTTAATCATGAGGAATATTTCAGAAGCTTTGTTGAAAATTAATAACTCAAGCAAAGATCACTGTTATATATTTTGGTTTTCAGGTCTCACGTCTTGGGAAAAAGAGCAGAAGGCTATATATGACATCCTTGGAAAAAATTATAAAGACAAATTAAACAAGTCGGATATCATATGTGAAATTTTACGATGCTTCAATATAAATCCGGATGTCAATATTTTAGAAAATACACATTTCAATAGATATCACAAGACAATTGAGAGTGCGCTTGATTTTATAAAATCAAGATATAAAATAAAAACAAATGTATTTGATGGTTCTATCAAGAGCTACATAGAAGAAACATATCTAAAAAAAGAAAAAGGATACATTTATAAAGATGAAACTAAATATACGCAAATCCATTGGAGACGTTAATTGTCCATGCTTGAAAATGATAAATCGTTTTCCGAAAAGATCATATCTCTTCAAAAAAAGAAGAGGAGATATATATTTTTATTATTTTTGTCTCTGATAGGAATAGCTGTCTTTGCAACCAGCCAGGGGAACTATAAGATAAAAATAAACGAAATACTATCTATATATGAATCACTTTTTCTTAAAGCCAATGAAATCCATGACGAAAATTCTGTTTCAATTATTTTAAATGTAAGAACCCCCCGGATCTTAATGAGTGCACTGGTGGGGGCATCTTTGAGCTTGTCTGGACTTTTGTTTCAAGGGGTGTTTAGAAATCCCTTAGTTGAGCCTTATGTTTTGGGCATATCCTCCGGAGCTGCATGCGGCGCTGCATTTTCAATAGTTTTCGGACTTCTTCCTATTGAGGTTTCATCCTTTTTGTTCTCAATATTGGCAATGGTTATAGCCTATTTTATAGCGACAAAAAACAAGTCGACACCTTTGATTAATTTGATTTTAGCAGGCCTAATAGTCTCCTCCATTTTTACATCGGCTCTCAATTATTTAAAAATCATATCTTCCGACTCAAGTCTTAGAGAAATTTCGTTTTGGCTGATGGGTGGATTTTACACATCGGACTCAAAGTCTGTTTTAAAGCTTCTTCCTATTTTTATTTTTGGGTTTATTATTTCTTTAGCCTTTTCTTGGAAGTTGAATATACTTACAATGGGAAATGAAGAAGCAAAATCTCTAGGTATAAATATTGAATTCGTCAAGGCTACTCTTATATTGATAGCAACTTTGCTTTGCTCAACTTCAGTGTCACAAGTTGGAATCATTTCATGGATAGGGCTAATGATCCCACATATTACCAGGATTTCATCAGGTGCAGATCACAGATATTTAATACCTATAACCTGTCTTTTTGGCGCTTCTTTTATGATAGCATGCGACTCAATGGCTAGAACTATTATTATGGGGGAAATACCAATAAGCATAATAACATCCCTTTTGGGTTCTCCTTACTTGGTTTACTTATTGAGATCAAAAAGAAAGATGTATTAGCATGGAAAGCGTTCTTAATGTGGAGAACTTAAGTTTCTTCTATGATAAAGAAACAAAGATTTTGAACGAAGTTTCATTAAAATTTGAAAAAAATAAAATAACCGGCATCTTCGGGCCAAATGGATGTGGAAAAACAACTCTTCTTAAGTGTTTGGCAAATATTTTTAAAAATTATAAGGGGGCTATTCGTCTCAACGAAAAAAACTTAAAAACTTTCAGCCCCCTGGAAACTTCAAAATTCATTTCTTTCGTTCCTCAGGAGCATGGTGCCTCTTTCCCTTATCAAGTATATGAGATGGTTCTCATGGGAAGAAATCCAGGGATGAGTGCTATTTTTGCCCCCTCTCTGAAAGATATAAAAATATGCGAAAAAGCGCTAAAAGAAACAGGCATAATGGATATGGCTTTTAGGGCGTACACCAATCTCTCCGGAGGCCAAAGACAATTGGTTCTTATTACCAGAGCTATAGCTCAAGAAACACCAATCATGATTCTTGATGAGCCTACATCCGCTTTGGATTTTAGAAATCAAATTAATTTATGGACTATTTTAAACGAGTTAAAAGAGCGAGAAAAAACTATCATAGTATGTACTCATGATCCCAATCATATCATTTGGTTTTGCGATAATGTTGTAGTCATGAATAATGGTGAAATTATAAAATCGGGTCCAGTGGAAAGTGTAATGGATATTTCAGCTCTAAACATTCTTTATGGAAATATATGTTCAATGAATGATTTCGGCGTATTTCCAAAGTTTAAAAATAAAAGAATAGCGTAATATTGTTGATTAATGTTTTACAACAATCTACTCAGATTGATGGATTAAGATAAGTTATTGTATCCCTTCCTTCTGCTTGGCAAAAGGAAGGGTTAAGAGCAATTTAGAATGCCAAATATTAGAATATGCGCATAAGAAACTATTGGAAATTAAGTCGCATTGAAACATCAAAGCTACGAGGCTCTCCCAAATAGAACATGCGCGAATGTGTTATATTATTGGCATAAAGCTTATTGGTGGCATTTCGTAGATTGGCTCTGAATTTTAGATTTTTACTGTAGTTGTAATCCAAGCCAAAGTCCAGCAAAGTGTAAGCAGGTGCTTTGATTGTATTGGCATTATCGCCATACACGCTTGAAACTCTACGCACGCCCATAGATGCATTCCATCCAGGCTTGAATGCGTAATTGAGCCAGATATTAGCTATACTGCGTGGTGTATTATTTGGTATGTTACCAACCCGCGACACAGGCTTTCCTTTAACAATTTCTGTGAAATTATCAAATTTGGGGTTGACAAAGGCCATATTGGCTTGAGCCCTTAGCTGCTTAGTAAGCTGGGCATCCACTGCAAGCTCTATACCGTGAGAAGACTGTTGCCCAACCAAAATGGTTTGTTGTGGATTGGATGGGTCGCGTGTGGCTAAATTCTTTCGCACAATGTGATAAGCTGCCAGCGTTCCCGTTGCACGACCGTCCAGTAATTTGAATTTACTACCAATTTCAAATTGCTTGCCAGTACTCAAATCGGTATTTGTGCGTGCCTGACCAAAGCTTGTTGTAGTCAGCATTCCAGAGGGTGGATCTGCCGACATAGAGTATTGCAAATAAGCATTGGATGATGGGTTGATCTCCCACATTAAACCGACTCGTCCTGTGGTTGCAGCATAGTGACGAGTGAATTTATCAGGGTTATTCGCGTTAATCGCACGATGATTTTTTAAGTCAATCTTAATGCGATCATGACGCAAGCCACTTAATAAAGAGAGCGAAGGCGCAAGCTTCGTACGATTTTCTGCGAACAAGCCTAATGTGCGAACCCTTACTGTGCGATCTGGATTATACTGTTGCCTCATACCAGGAATGTCATAAAAATTTTCTGTTTGAAAGTCGTAAGGATCGACTGTGCTTACTTCGGCATTTAGAATATAAGGGAATCTCGTTTGCTTGTTGAGGCTATAATCAACACCGAAAAGCCAATCGCTCTTCATTTTTCCCAGATGGGTTTGGGCCAAAACTTCTGTTCTGTTTCCGACAAGTTTTTGTTTGTGCCGTTGCAGAATAGCCTCATTGCGAACAATACGCTTATTGTCGGGTGTCAGGCGATATGCTTCAACATTCTCATAATCACGTTGAGCGTTGTAATGATAGAGGGTGTTTTTTATACTGACTTCATCTGACAAACGATAGTCAAGAACAGATCTGGCCCATTTAATTTTTTGCTCGTATCTGCCGTCAATCGAGTTGTAGTTCTTGTAGCGCGTTCCCTCAATTATTTTTCCTTTGCCTATACGTGGATTAAGCAAAGGGGTTCCCCAGTATGGGCTGTTTATTTTTTCATGCTGATACTCCAATGCAAGAGTATGCGTGAGTTTGGGTGTCAAGTCAGATAAAAGTGATGCGGCAATTTGCTGGCTGTTATTGACATTGCCCTGCATGCGACTGCGATTGCGTTTTACGTTTGCATCCAGTCGGAAAAAATTCCCCAGCTTGGAGTCGCCAGTGATGACATGATTTAATCCTACAGCGGCTTGAGCCGTACCGTTTGATCCCAAGCGCAACAGGCCTTCATATGCATTGCTGCGTTGGGGTAAGCGAGTTATGTAATTAACAGATCCTCCTACTGCACCTGCTCCATATAAAAAACTAGAAGGCCCGCCTATTAACTCAACTCGATCATAAATCCAGCTATCTACTGGTCGCCCCGCTATCATATCGAATTGAACTGAAGTGCCATTGAACAGGTGAGTGATTTGAGCGCCACTGAAACCACGGTAGCTCAGGGAGCCTCCTACATTTGGTTTGTTGGCGTCATGAACACCAGGCATATTCCTTAGTGCCTCATGAGTGGTTCGATCACCCCGTGCCTCCATTGTGAAGCGATCTACTTGATAAACGGAAGCGGGTGTTTCCTTGATGCTTAGCCCCAGCCGACTGCCAGTATTTGTTGGCACATCCAAATCAATTTCTCCAGGAGACGGCCTGTGTGCTTGAACTTTTGTGATGGGAAGCGTGTTGATTTCTTGTGCTTCGGCAACACAGTATGCACAGCAAAGGGATGCAGCAAAGCAACGCGTAAACAGGTGAGAGGGCATAAACAATCTCCTTTATGACACGAAGAAACTTATAGTTGCAATTTTATAAGATATTTTTTGTGGCAAGTAAGAAGATGAAAGATGGAAAGAACAGGCAGATTGCAAGCCCCTTGGCAGTTTGTTTTTATCCATCCAGAGCATGTGTCTTGACGCATACATTTTTATATATAATGCACAAAGGCTACAGCATCCTCTAACAAGCACATTAAATAATCCGCCTTGCTTTTTGCTTGGCGGTTTTTCTTTTGGAGTTTTCCCATGAGCACCATTCCCCTGACCCTCAAAGGCGCAGAAAAACTCAAGGCCGAATTGCATCGCCTCAAAACGCAAGATCGCCCAGCCGTGATCGCGGCCATTGCCGAGGCGCGCTCGCACGGCGACTTGAGCGAAAACGCCGAATACGATGCCGCCAAAGACCGCCAGGGCTTCATCGAAGGCCGCATCAAAGAGGTGGAAGGCAAGCTCGCCGCTGCGCAAATCATCGACCCTGCCACGCTCGATGCCGATGGCCGCGTGGTGTTTGGTGCCACGGTTGATCTGGAAGACGAAGACTCTGGCGAGCAGATCACCTACCAGATCGTGGGCGAAGACGAAGCTGACCTCAAACTGGGACTGATCAACGTGAGCAGCCCCATTGCCCGTGCGCTGATCGGCAAGTACGCAGGCGACACCGCTGTGGTTGAAGCTCCAGCCGGTACCCGCCACTACGAAATTGTGGATGTGCGTTACGTTTGATGCTGAAATGATGGGCCTGATGGCAAAGCTGTATCAGGCGCACAAGCGCAGGCTGGGCGATGGAAAGAGTTGAACCTTCAGGCCCTGTATCGCATTCGGCTGCAACGGCCATTCTGTATCTGCCAGCACAGCAGGCAAAAAGCCGCCTTTAAGACGGCTTTTTTGTGCGAAGGGCTGGGAATAACCGTAGCCAGAGCAGTTCAACAAGCGTTGGCGGCTGCGCTCAAAACTTCTTCCGCCCATTGATTCAGGCTTTTGCCCTGTGCTTGCGCCGTGATCAAAGAGGCACGATGCACTTGCGGAGATACGCGCAGCATCATTTTTCCGCTGGCTGCTTTTTGTGGCGCCTTGCCCAGTTTTTGGCAACTTTGAATGTAGTCGTCAACCGCCTCTTCAAACGCATGCTTCAGATCAACCACAGTTTCTGCATGAAAACCGATGATGTCGGTAATGCCCAGAATACGGCCGAAGAAGATTTCATCACGGTCATCGTATTCAATATGGGCGGTATAGCCTTTGAAGCTCATTTTGCTCATGGCCTGATCTCCAGTCTTTCCAAAAACTCACGGGCTTGTTCAACCTGATAGCGCTTGGCTTCTTTGCCCGGGTGCGGGCGGTGGCACAGCATGGCGTGTCCGTCTTTGTCGAATCGCACACGGGAGCCCGCCCCTTCCGTCAATATGCAGCCCACTGCCAGCAGCAAGCCCTCCAGATCCGAAAAGACGATCGTCGCTGATGTGGGTTTGGCATAAATGGCTTTCAGCGTTTTTCGATGCTTGCTGTTCATGCTGGCAAGTGTATGCAAAATGCGAATTTTTGCAAGCACTATTTGCAATCACTCAAGGTAGGAGTTTTTGACGCTTGTGTTCGGAGCGATATGTTTTCCGTATAAGCCCACTTGGCCTTACACCTCAATCAAAGGGTAGGGCAAGGGGTGAAGTTGCAACACCGGCCCCTGGGCATGGCCAACGTGCAGTTGGCCCTGGCCCGCAAGCGCGGCTTCTACGCTGCTGTTTTGCAGCGAGGCAAACACCAGGCTGTGGGCTGTTGATGTATCCGAAGTAAGAACAGCTTGCGCAGCCACTTGCACCAGGGTGCCGCAAGGTTCAGCTTCAGGCGGAGTGTTGGCGCCTTCATTGCTTGCACCTGCGGGCTGTGCAGAGCTATGGTTAGCGTCGCCTGCCAGCGGACAAAACCACACTTCATCTCCTGCGGCTAATCCCGTGGCTTGCACCGTAGCGATTTGTCCACGGCGTTTGATGGCACCGCGAAACTGGCTGCGGGCCACCACCTCTTGCCCCGGGTAGCAGCCTTTTTTAAAGCTCACGCCGCCCACGCTTTCGAAATTGATCATTTGCGGCACAAACAGGCCGTTGCAAGCCTGCTCGATGCTGGGCACGCCGCTGGCGGCTTCTGCCCATTCCCATTGCCACAGGGGCAAGGCGGTTCCATCGGGCGCAGGCAGCTCGGGCGTTTGCAGGCACACAGCGCGCGGCTGGGTGGTGGTTGCAAGCGTTGCAGCATCTACCGTGGCCGGGCACAGCGTGACCAGATAGCGGCGCTGCCCCCCTTCTTGCGCGCTCAGGCATTGCCAGGGCGTTGTGGGCATTTCTTGCCCATGCGCTTGCCAAGCCGCCCGCGCCGTATCGCCCAGCAGGCCATAGGCCGCCATGCTGCTGCTTGCATCTTCAATCACGACCTTGCTGCGCAGCACAAACATTTTGAGCTTTTGCATGAAACCGGCCATCACATCACGTCGGCACAACAGCAGGTAAGAAGGCTCATCCGCTGCGCCTTGAGCACTGCCTTGTTCACGCACCAGCACAAAGCTCGCCAGCATGCGGCCCTTGGCGTTGCACCAAGCGGCCAAGCGCGCATCGTTGGCTCCCATGTGGATCACGTCTTGCGTCAACTGGTTGTGCAAAAAAGAGCTGGCATCTGCGCCGTGCACGCGCACCAGGCCCCAATTGTTGCTTGCGTCAGCTTGCGCGCCCACTAAGGGGATGACACCGCTGTTGGTGTGTGCGGTATCAAGGGGGGCAGGGGTAGAAACGTCTGGTCGAGGTGCGGCGGCTGGGTTCATGGTGTGAAAAGTAAAAGGACGAAAGCGACTCTGAATTATGATTCTTCGATCTTGGGCTGCAAAGTTTTGCAGGGCTTGGGTCCGTAGCGGGCATGGTTTTTTCAAAGCGAGATTTTCAGGGTGCGCAGTTTCTGGAAAAAAGTGGGCTCAGCCGTGTTGCTGTGCGTGGTGCTGGCCGGCCTGGCGGGCGCGGGGGTGTTCTGGTGGGCGGGTCAGCCCTTGGCGCTCAAGCGTTCCACGGTTGAATTTTCGGTTCAGCCCGGTGCCAGCGCTGCCGCCGTGACGCAAAGCGTGGTGGATGCGGGCGTGCAGCAGTCGCCCCTGGCGCTGCGCCTGTGGCTGAGTGTGACTGGGCAAAGCAGCCGCTTCAAGGCCGGTGATTACGAACTGCGCAAAACCGACACCCCGCGCAGCCTGCTGCGCAAATTGGTGCGTGGCGAATTTGCGTTGAAAAAGTTCCGCATCGGCGAGGGCTGGAACATGCGCCAGTTGCGCGCTGCCTTGGCCAAGGCCGAGGGGCTGAAAAACGACAGCGCCGCCATGAGCGACGCCGAACTGCTGCAAGCCGTGGGCGGCCAGGGCGCACAGGGCACGCCATCGGCTGAGGGGTGGTTCTTTCCAGACACCTACAAATACGCACCCAACACGTCTGACCTGCAAATCCTGCGCATGGCCCACCAAACCATGCAGCGCAAGCTCGATGCCGCCTGGCAAAGCCGCACCGACGATCTGCCCCTGCAAACACCCTACGACTTGCTCAAGCTCGCCAGCATCGTCGAGAAAGAAACTGGCTACGGGCCGGATCGGGCGATGGTTTCTGGCGTGATGGTCAACCGCTTGCGCATCAATATGCGCCTGCAAACCGATCCCACCGTGATCTACGGCCTGGGCGCGGCTTACGACGGCTCGCTCAGCCGGGCCGACTTGCAGCAAGACACCCCATTCAACACCTACACCCGCCAAGGCCTGCCGCCCACGCCCATTGCCATGCCCGGCGAGGCCGCCCTGGCCGCCGCAGCCAGCCCGGCTGACACCAAGGCGCTGTACTTTGTCGCCCGCAACGACGGCACGGGCGCGAGCGAATTCAGCGAAACCCTGCAACAGCACAACCGCGCCGTGCAACGCTTCATCCTCAAAAAACCATGAGCACACCTTCTGCCCCCAGCGCGCCGCGCGGCCTTTTCATCAGCCTGGAAGGCATTGATGGCGCGGGCAAAAGCACGCACATCGCGCCTTTGGCGCAAGCCTTTGCAGCCAGCGGCCGCCAGGTGCTGTGCAGCCGCGAACCTGGCGGCACGCCCCTGGCCGAAAGCCTGCGCCAACTGGTGCTGCACGAAAAAATGGATGCCCTCACCGAAGCCCTGCTGGTGTTTGCTGCCCGGCGCGACCATTTGCAACAAGTGATCGCCCCGGCGCTGGCCGAAGGGCAGGTTGTGCTGTGCGACCGCTTTGCCGACGCCACCTTTGCCTACCAGGGCGGCGGACGCGGCTTTGATTGGCAAACCCTGCTGACCTTGGAGCAGATGGTGCTGGCCCAAACGTCTCCCCAGCCGGCAGCGGGCGCGCCAACAGGGCAGGGCGGAGCCGCGCAGGCTGCAGCCTTGCAAGAACCGGACTTGACGCTCTGGTTCGATCTGCCCGCTGCTACTGCTGCCGCCCGCTTGAGCGGCGCGCGCCAGCCCGACAAGTTCGAGGCTGAATCCGCCCAGTTTTTTGAAAACGTGCAGCGCGGCTACGCTCGCCGCGCGGACGAAAACCCGCAGCGCTTTGTGCGCATTGACGCGGCCCAGTCTGTCGATGCCGTGCGCGAGCAGGTTTTTGCGGCCATTCGCGCCAAGGGCTGGTTATGAGCAAAACGCCATCTGCACCTGCTGCCGTGGCCGATGCTGCGCCCGCCTTGGCCCCTTGGATTGAGCAGCAAGCCATTGCGCTTTTGCAGCAACGCGGCCATGCCTGGCTGCTGCAAGGGCCATCGGGCCTGGGCCAGCAAGAGCTGGGCATGGCCCTGATGCGGGCCTGGCTGTGCGAGCAGCCACAGCCCAACGGCCTGGCCTGCGGCACTTGCACCAGCTGTCATGCGCTGGACGCACACACCCATGCCGATGCCTGCATGCTGATGCCCGAAGCGCAGGCTTTGGAGCAAGGTTGGCCGCTGGACGAAAAAGCGCAGAAAGAAATCAACGACAAAAAGCGCAAGCCCAGCAAGGAAATACGCATCGAAGCCATGCGCGCCGCCATTGAATTTGCCCAGCGCACCAGCAGCCGCAACCTGGGCAAAGCCGTGCTAATCTACCCGGCCGAGCGCATGAACATCATCACGGCCAATGCCTTGCTCAAAACGCTGGAGGAACCTGCTGGCGACACCCGCTTCGTGCTGGCCAGCGAGGCGGCCCACCTGCTGCTGCCCACCATTCGCAGCCGCTGCCAGGTCCACACCATGCACTGGCCCGCGCACGATGCGGCCTTGGCTTGGCTACAAACGCAGGGGCTGGGCGCAGAAGATGCAAGCACTTTGCTCACCGCCGCAGGCGGGCGGCCGCAAGACGCACTGGACTTGGCCCGCCTGGGCATCGGTAGCCAGCAGTGGAAAGACTTGCCGCGTGCCGCTTTGACGGAGCAGGGCGCTGCCTTTGCCGCCTTTACCCCCATGCAAACGCTGGTGGTGCTGCAAAAAATCTGCCACGATCTGCTTGCCATCAAGGCAGGCGGCGAGCCGCGCTTTTTTGCAGCAGACGATTTGCCCCGCCCGCAAAACCTGCAAGACTGGGCCACCCTCACCGCCTGGGCACAAGATCTGGCCAGCGCCGCCCGTACGGCCGAGCACCCCTATATACCCGGTCTGTTTCTGGAGAACTTGCTGACCCAAGCCGCCCGCATGCGCCGCAGCACCCCAGCCCCACGCAAGCCGTTGGCGGCAGCTTGAAAGCAGCCAAAGCTTATCTGCTGCACCGTTGCATACAAACACTGCACGCAAATGCTGCGCCGTGAAAACCCGCAACACTCATGCATGCTCCGCCCGCACAAAGCCAAGTGAATAACTGTAAATTCTTGTCACAAGCGCTGCCGGCCTGTTACCATATGGCGCATTCTTCATCCAAGGCCTGATACCAATGCCTGACAAAAACCCTGCCACTGGCGCAGCCAGCGCTGCCCCTGCTCTAGACCCCAATGAACGGGTTGTGGTGCTGCCATTCAACATCAAAGAAAAAGGGCTGCTCTACGCCACCTACATGTCCATGATCCAGAACGGCGCGATTTTCGTGCCCACCAACAAGGACTTGCGCCTGGGAGACTCCGTTTTCGTCATGCTGACACTGCCCGAAAAACTCACGGGCGACGAGCGTTTTCCCATTCGCGGCAAAGTCATCTGGTGGACGCCCCCACGCGCCATGTATCAGCGGGTGCAAGGCGTTGGCGTGCAATTTCCCGACTCGCCCGAATCCGAACACCTGCGCGCCAAAATCGAATCCATTCTGGGCGCGCACATCGGCTCCGAACGCGAAACGCAAACGTTCTGAGCGTCTTGCGTGCCAAGTCCTTGAGTTATTGATTCACGATTTTTGCCACACACAGGCCTTTGAACCCTCAAGACGGGCAGGGCGTCAGCTAATCTCCAGCCCCTCTTAATATGCCGCGCCATTTAAATGCGCATCGGCTGCGCATGTGTTGGCTATATGGTGTGCAGCAGCGCTCTGTTCATCGCTCAAGCAGACTTGATTTGAAAAGGCAGTCGAACGTGCGCCGCCGCTTTATAACCCCTTCGCCACCGAACAGCGAGCTTGCCCCTCAGCCCGCAACCTGAATGCTTGGAGCAAAATGCGGGGTAAAAGGTGTGTGGCCTGCAATTGCGTTCAGCGGCACAAGCACGTATCTTTATTCTTCATCCAGCATCCCAGCACCAACCACGGCTGGGGCACGCAGTTAGCCCGTTCCATTCTCTGCACCATGTTCATCGATTCACATTGCCATCTGAATTTTCCCGAACTGCGCCCCAATTTGCCCGCCATACGGCAGGCCATGCAGCAAGCACAAGTCAGCGGAGCGCTGGTCATCAGCATCAGCCTGGAAGAGTTTGATGAGGTGTATCAGCTCGCGCTGGATTACCCCAATTTCTGGGCCAGCGCGGGCGTGCACCCTGACAATGAAACGGGGCAAGAGCCCACGCTGGATGATTTGCTGCAACGCGGCAGCCTGCCCAAAGTGCTGGCCATTGGTGAAACGGGGCTGGATTACTACCGCCTGAATGGCCGCAGTGTGGCCGATATGCACTGGCAACGCGAACGTTTTCGCACCCATATCCGCGCCGCACGGCAATTGGGCAAGCCCCTGGTCATCCACACCCGCAGCGCCGCACAAGACACTTTGGCTATCCTGCGCGAAGAGGGCGAAACCGGGCAGGGCAGTGGCTGCTGTGGCGGCGTTTTTCACTGCTTTACCGAAACGATGGAGGTGGCCCGAGCCGCATTGGATATGGGCTACTACATCTCTTTCTCGGGCATCATCACCTTTCGCAATGCGCAAGACTTGCGCGACATTGCCGCCTACGTGCCGCTGGAGCACATGCTCATTGAAACCGACAGCCCCTACTTGGCCCCTGTGCCTTATCGTGGCAAGACCAACTCGCCCGCCTACGTGGTGCATGTGGCTGAGCAAATTGCTGCCGTCAAACAGCTCTCCGTGCAAGAAGTAGCCGCCCAAACCACGCACAATTTTCAACAACTGTTTCGCCCGCAATCCTTTCAAACAACAGATAAATCAGATGAATTAGAGATGGCAACCGAATGATTTTATTGATTTTTTCTTGAATCATCAAGCCTTGATCATTTGATAGAAAAAACTTCAGCTATCAGTCTTAACCTCTTTATCTTGCAAGAAGGAAATTTCATGAAGAGTATTAAAAGAAACAAATATCTATCTGTTTTCTATGGATTTTTTCTGTTCTCATCTGCCGCCTCAGCCGCATCTATTGATGAGCTGATAGCCACTGTCATTCGCAACAACGCATCGGGCGTACGCACGCAAATCGCAAGCGGCGTCAATCCCAATCAACAAGACGCCAAAGGACGCACAGCGCTGACACTGGCAATTCATCAGCAGTCTGAAAAAGCCATCCCGGTTCTGCTGCAAAGCCGCCAGGTTGATGTCAATGCACTCAATCGCGCTGGAGAATCGCCACTCATGCTGGCCATCATCACTGGTCAAGACGAGCTGACCAAGCAATTAATCGCTCGCGGCGCAGCCGTCAACAAACACGGCTGGGCGCCGCTGCATTACGCCGCGACCAAAGGCAATATCGCCATCATGCAGTTGCTGCTGGATCACGATGCCTTTATCGACACTGAAGCACCCAATCGCACCACGCCGCTCATGATGGCCGCGCAATACAGCGGCAACGAAAAAGCCGTGCAATTCCTGCTGGAACAAGGCGCCGATCCGTGGGCCAAAAACCAACTTGGCATGACCGCTTTGGACTTCGCCCGCCGTGGCGCCAACCCAGGCATCATCCAAGCCATCCAAAACGCCCAGCGGCAACGCCAACCAGCCTACAACGTACAACCAGCCCAGCCGCTGTCACCAGCATCGGCTGCTGAACTCAAAGGCTTGCCCATACCCGAAGAGCAGGACTCGACTAAAACAGAGAGCCTGCAACCAGCGCAATCTTCACTAGAAATGCAGTAAGCATGCCTAACGGCAAGTTAATTAGTAAATAATACGATGAGTAATTCACGCCAGAGATAATCGGTTTGAACGATTTTCCGATAATGGGCGAATAATAACCGCTGTAGGTGTTGAATAATCCGCAAGACCCCGAGGAATAAACGGGCAGGGGATTATCAAGGACAGTGCCAAGAATATCGCTCAAAGGCTTTCCAATACGCGCAGGGCAGGCCTTGCCTGTTTCCAATCCCGCCACGCGAGAAACACCCCGCTTGAGGCAAACCCTTGGCTGGCCATCAGGGGCTACGCCCCCGATACCCCCAAGGCGCTGTTTACGACGACGCGCCAATGCCTTACACTTCGCTGCATCCATGATTCAAGACTCCTTTCATTGAGTTGCGGATAGAAGGCCCCACGCCCTGCAACGGCTGGGGCTTTCGTTTTTGGAAAGAACAAGAAGCTTCAGAAACACACCTCACAGCCCGCATACGGGCCACAACACACCCCGGACAGGGTGACCCATTACCCACCCCCTTTCCTGCCTCTGGCGGGCTTTGGCTCGGCTTGTTGCGGGCCATGATTTCCCCCTTTCTTGTTAGTGGACACTGACCAAAAGGCAGGGTGTCCGACCTCTGCTGCAGGCCGCATGAATGCTGGATTTGCGGTGTGTTTTGTGGAGAAGTGTCCTTTGGATAAATCTAGCGGCGCTACGCGCCGCCCTCCGGCGGCGGACTCCCCCGCAAGCGAGGCCCCCTCGCCGCCGTCGGCCTGCGCTTCAGGAGCCGATCGCTCCTGCGCTTGCTGCGCAAGCGCGCACCGCAATCGCTGGTTTTCCCTGAGCACGACATGGAACAACTGCGCCCGACGGGCCAGATTCGACCAGCAGGCCGCATCGTGCGGCAGCAAGCCGTGTCCCTCTGGCGTCCACAGCTTGCCACTATGAAACACCCAGCCATCCCAGGCCTTGCCGGGCAACTCATGGCGGCAAAGAACGCGCAGCAGCTTCATGACGGCAAAGGGAATGGCCGTGCAGCCAGACTCCCAGTTATGTAAAGTACGCTCGCTGACATGAAAGAATTGCGCACACTGCCGCCGACTCCAGCCCAGATAGCGGTACAGGCAACGCAGCCGCAAGCCTTGCTCCTTGCGGCAGAGCTTGCGCAGACGCTCACGACGGCAGCATCTTTCTATTTGATACGATGAGTATTATGTATAGTTTTTTGCGTACTAATAGGCTTAAAGCATCCATCAGTCAATGGCTGGCTGTTTCCCGCTGCCGCACGGCTTCGTACAGGCACACGCCGCTGGCGACGGATACGTTCAGGCTTTCGACTGCGCCGAGCATGGGGATGGAGATGAGCGCATCGCAGGTTTTGCGGGTGAGTTGGCGCAGTCCCGTGCCTTCAGCCCCCAGCACCAGGGCCAGCGGGCCTTGCAGATCGGCCTGGTAAAGCGTTTGCGGCGCATCGCCGCTGGTGCCGATGACCCAGATGTTGCGTTCTTTCAGTTCATTGAGGGTGCGCGCCAGATTGGTGACCATGAAGTACGGCACGGTTTCAGCCGCGCCACAAGCCACTTTGGCCACCACGGCGCTGATGCCTGCGGCATGGTCTTTGGGTGCGATCACGGCATGCACGCCGGCCCCATCGGCTACGCGCAGGCAAGCGCCCAAGTTGTGCGGGTCGGTCACACCATCCAATACGAGCAAAAAAGGCGGCTTTTGCAAGCCGTCGAGCAAATCGTCCAGCGAATGACTGGCAAGTGCGGCGGCCACGCGTGCGACCACGCCCTGGTGATTGAAGCTGCCTGCCAGGCGCGCCAAGCGGGCGCTGTCTGCTTCGATGAGTTGAAGCTCTGCCTCTTGCGCGCGCTGCAGGAATTGGCGCATGCGCGCGTCGCGCCGCGAGGGGTCGAACCAGATTTCTTGCACGGATTGCGGCGCAGTTTTGAGGTGCACGCCCACGGCATGAAAGCCGTAAACCATGCGGGTTTTGCTGGAGGGGGAAGCGTTTTTATGAGAAGACATGGCAACACAATGCGCAAGAAACGCGCTGAATAATTCATTGGCGCATTCACATTTGCCAAGCGTCTGGTTTGCTTTGCGCACTTGGCCAATGTGGATTTGAGCGGCCTGTTAAAGTGCGCAGCGCATTGAACGACGCATACCCAATCATTGAGCGCCCGCGCAGCCTGCACCAACAAGCGTTTGGGCGATTATCCGCTCGTTTACTGTTTGAACCGAATCGTTTTCACTGTCTGTATGTCTGATCCAGACCTTTTTTCCAGCGCCGCATCCTCTGATTCGGTGCCTACCCCCCAGCAGCTTGCCCGCGCCCAATGGCTGCGCGAGCAGCTGCACCACCACGCGCATTTGTATTACGTGCTGGATGCGCCCGAAATTCCTGATGCGGAGTACGACAAGCTGTTTGCCGAATTGCAGCAGCTCGAAGAGACTCACCCTACCCTGCGCACGCCCGATTCGCCCACGCAGCGCGTGATCGGCCAGGTGCTGGATGGCTTTACCCCAGTGCGCCATGCCGAGCCCATGCGCTCCATCCGCACCGAAACGGATGCCAGCAGTGGCGGCGCGCAGGCGTTTGATCAGCGCATGCGCAAGGAACTGGGCCTGGGCCCTGACGATGCCCCCCTGCCCTACGAAGCGGAGCTGAAATTTGACGGCCTGGCCGTGAACCTGCGCTACGAAAACGGCGTGCTGGTGCAAGCTGCCACGCGCGGCGACGGCGAAACAGGCGAGGACGTGACGCAAAACATTCGCACCATCGGCCAAATCCCTTTGCAGCTGCGCACGCCCCAGCCCCCGGCTGTGCTCGAAGTACGTGGTGAGGTGTATATGCGGCGTGATGACTTCGAGGCCCTGAACGAACAGCAACGCCAAAAAATCGCCCAGGGCAAAAAGAACGAAAAAACCTTCGTCAACCCCCGTAACGCCGCAGCCGGCGCCCTGCGCCAGCTGGATCCGGCCATTGCTGCCACGCGGCCGTTGAGCTTTTTTGCCTACGGCAAAGGCGAGGTGCAGCACTGGGCCAATCCGCCCAGCACGCAAAGCGAGATGCTTGATGCCTTTGAACGCATGGGCCTGCCCGTGTCGCCTCACCGCGAGGTGGCCTTGGGCGCGCAGGGGCTGGTGGCTTTTCATGAAAAAGTAGCCGCCCTGCGCGACGCCCTGCCTTTTGACATCGACGGCGTGGTCTACAAGGTCAACAGCTTTGCCTTGCAGCAGCAGCTGGGCTTTGTGAGCCGCGAGCCGCGTTGGGCCGTGGCCCACAAATACCCCGCGCAAGAGCAGATGACGACCGTGCAAGCCATTGATGTGCAAGTGGGGCGCACCGGCAAACTCACGCCCGTGGCCAAGCTCGCACCGGTGTTTGTGGGAGGCGTCACGGTTACCAACGCCACCTTGCACAACGAAGACGAAGCCCGCCGCAAAGACGTGCGCGTGGGTGACACGGTGATCGTGCGCCGTGCGGGCGATGTGATACCCGAAGTGGTGGCCGTGGTGGCCGACCGTCGCCCAGCCGGTACCCAGCCCTTTGCCATGCCCACGGCTTGCCCCGTATGCCACAGCGCGGTCGAGCGGCTGGAAGGCGAAGCCGATACCCGCTGCAAGGCGGGCCTGTTCTGCTCGGCCCAGCGCAAGCAGGCCATTCTGCATTTTTCGCAGCGCCGCGCGCTGGACATTGAAAACCTGGGCGAAAAACTCGTCGATCAACTCGTGAACAGCGGCCTGGTGCAGACCCTGCCCGATCTGTATCACCTGCAACTGCCGCAAGTGGCCGCGCTGGAACGCATGGCCGAAAAGTCCGCGCAAAACCTGCTTGATGCGCTGCACGCCAGCAAAAACACCACGCTGGCGCGCTTCATCTACGGCCTGGGCATTCGCCACGTGGGCGAAACCACGGCCAAAGACCTGGCCCGCCACTTCGGCAATCTGGATGCGCTGATGGCCGCTGATGAGACCGCCTTGCTGCAAGTGCCCGATGTGGGGCCCGTGGTGAGCCAAAGCATTCAGCACTTTTTTGCCGAACCGCACAACCGCGACATCATCGTCCGCCTGCGTGCTGCCGGCCTGCATTGGCCCGAGCAAGAAATGGCCCAGCAGGCCGACCCGGCCAACCTGCCCAATTTGCCATTAGCCGGAAAAACCGTGGTGTTGACTGGCACTTTGCCTACCCTCGCGCGTGAGCAAGCCAAGGAATTGCTTGAAGCCGCAGGTGCCAAAGTAGCTGGCAGCGTGAGCAAAAAAACCGACTATGTGGTGGCCGGTGCTGAAGCGGGCAGCAAGCTCGACAAGGCCCAAGCCTTGGGCGTAGCCATTTTGGACGAAGCGGGGATGCTGGCTTTGTTGCGAACATCGCCCGAGCAGACTTGAAAAATCCGAAACTTGTTGGGTATTCGGCACACTTCTTGCGCCCAACAAAAAAGCCGCATCAGCGGCTTTTTTGTTGAACTGATTCATACTGCAGCCCTGTGCGCCTTGTTAACTCCTCCTGCACACAGGGCCGTGCATGCCATCCATCAGCGCACGATCAGCACCGGCACCTTGGAAAGGGTCAGCACCTTGCTGGCCACGCTGCCCAGAATCAGTTTCTGGATGCCGCTGCGGCCGTGCGAGCCCACCACCAGCAAATCGCCGCCCTGCTGGTCGGCCACCATGGCAATGGCCGCAGCCACGTCATCGCCTTCAACCACGCTCTTCTCAAGCGCAACGCCAGCCTGGCGCGCTTGATCTTCCAGCTCTTGCGTGACCTTGGCCGAAGCGGCGTAGGCAGCATTCATGTAAGCCTGAAAAGCATCGCCTGTGCCCTCACCCAAGGACATATAGGGGTAGGGATCAATCACAAACACCACGGTCAGTTTGGCGCTGTGCAGGCGCGCCAGCTCAATGGCTGTCTTGCTGGCTTTTGCAGCACTGGGCGAACCGTCGGTAGCAAAAACAATATGCTTGAACATGATCTCCACCTCCTTGATTGTTGAATGAAGTTGAATGCGCGTTTTGCTCTTTTAAAGTTTCTTTAAAAAACCGCCTCGCGCATTGCCATTGTAGAAAGTTCCTGGGGAAACTCAAGCCCTGTAACATCTGCTTATCATGCATACAGAAATCGAACTCACCTTATGCCTGCCCGCAAATCAACAAAAGGCTTTTATTGAGCGCGTAACGCAACTGTTCCCTGCTGCCTCTGCCCCGCAAACGCAGGCGCTGCGCAGCATTTATTACGACACCCCCGCACTGGAACTGGCCCGGCAAGGCATGGGGTTGAGACTGCGCCAGCAAGGCGATGCTTGGGTGCAGACCTTGAAGCTCAAGCCGCCAAAGCCTGCAAACCCGAACGTTACTCCAGACGCCCCATCAGCTGCTGCCGATGCCGCCCCAGCCAGCCAAGGGCTGCACACCCGTGTTGAAATCGAACACACCACCGCCACCCAAGCGCTGGAGCTGCATCGCATCGACCATGCCCCCATTCGCGACTTTTTGAGCAGCCCCAGCATCGCCCCGCACTTGCGCCCTGTGTTTGAAACGCGCATTCAACGCACGCAGTGGCAACTGCCCTGCTCTAACAGCCTGCTGGAACTGGCGCTGGACGTAGGCACGATAGAAGGCAATGGTCGCAGCCTGCCGATAAGCGAAATTGAGATCGAACTCAAACACGGCAGTGCTGACGCCCTGTTTGCCGTTTCGCAAATCTTGCAGCAAGCGTTTGCCTTATCGCCCCAAGCACAGAACAAGGCCGAGCGCGGCTACCGCCTGCTGCTTGCCGAACAGCTCTAAAACAAGCCGCCCTTACAATTCTTGGCATGCTTGAAAACACCCTGCCCTCCACACTCGACACCACCCGCATCGACGATGTGCGCATCAAGGCTGTGCGCCCGCTGATTTCGCCCGCCTTGCTGCAAGAGCGCCTGCCGCTCAGCCCCGAACTGGCCCAGCAAATCCGGCAGCACCGCCAAGCGGTAGCCAATGTCTTGCACGGCCGCGATGATCGCTTGCTGGTGGTGGTAGGGCCCTGCTCGATTCACGACCACGATCAAGCGCTGGAATACGCACAGCAACTCAAAAGCATGGTGCAACCGTTTGCCAAGGAGTTGCTCATCATCATGCGCGTGTACTTTGAAAAACCGCGCACCACCGTGGGCTGGAAAGGCTACATCAACGACCCCCATTTGGACGGCAGCTTTGCCATCAACGAAGGGTTGGAGCGTGCGCGCCGTTTGTTGCTCGACATCATTGGCCTGGGCCTGCCCACGGGCACGGAATTTCTGGATCTTCTCAGCCCGCAATTCATCAGCGATTTGATCGCCTGGGGCGCCATTGGCGCACGCACCACCGAAAGCCCCAGCCACCGACAGCTGGCCAGCGGTTTGAGTTGCCCGGTGGGCTTCAAAAACGGCACCGATGGCAACGTCAAAGTGGCTGTGGATGCCATCGTGGCCGCACAAGCCGCACACGCCTTCATGGGCGTGACCAAAATGGGTCAGGCCGCCATTTTCGAAACGCGAGGCAACAACGACTGCCACGTGATTCTGCGTGGCGGCAAAGCGCCCAACTACAGCGCTGAACATGTGGCCGCCGCTTGCCAGCAACTAGCCGCCAGCGGCTTGCGGGAGCAAGTCATGATCGACCTTTCGCATGCCAACAGCAGCAAGCAGCACCGCAAGCAAATCGAAGTGGCGGCCGATGTGGCCCAACAAATCGCCGCAGGCGAAACACGCATCACCGGCGTGATGATCGAAAGCCACTTGCAAGAAGGTCGGCAAGAGTTAGGTGGCTGTGACTTGCAGCACGGCGTATCCATTACCGACGCCTGCATCAGCCTGGCGCAAACATCCCCCGTTTTGCAGCAGCTGGCCGATGCCGTGAAGCAGCGCCGTGCGCTGAAAGCTACCTCGGTGCGCAACTGACTCCCCATACCGCCCGTGTAGAATCCCGCCCTGCATTTGGCACAGGCGCTGTATCTACTGGGCCTTTGTATTGCCTCGATGGTGAAATTGGTAGACACAGCGGACTTAAAATCCGCCGCCAACGAAAGACGGCGTACCGGTTCGATTCCGGTTCGAGGCACCACCTTTTCTTGCCCGTAACGGATACAAAAAAGCCCGCCTGTTTTTGCACAAGGCGGGCTTTTTGTTTCTCTGCTTCCGTCGGCAATATGGAACCCGCGTTCCGGCTGCTGCCACATGCAGCCGAAGGTTGCGCATAGCCTGCTTCAATTTCAATCAGGCAGCAAACAGCGGCTCGATTTCGCGCTCAATGGATTGGGCATGGGCCGTTTGCGCCACGCGCAGCTCGTACATGCTTTGCAGATTCATCCAGCTTTGCGCATCGCCGCCAAAGAAGCGGGCCAGACGCATGGCCGTGTCGGCCGTTACGCCTCGGCGCTCCAGCACGATGTCGTTGATGCGGCTGGCGGGCAAGTGCAAGCGCTTGGCCAAGGCATTGGCCGACATGCCCAGAGGCTCTAGATAGTCCAGGCGCAAGACTTCGCCAGGGTGCACGGGGCGCATTCCGTTTTTCAGCATCGTGTTTGCTCCTTTTCAGTGATAGTCAACAATTTCCACGTTTTTGGGGCCTTGCAGTGTCCAGATAAAACAGATGCGCCATTGCGCATTGATGCGGATGCTGTGCTGCCCTTTGCGGTCGCCCATCAAGCTTTCCAAGCGATTGCCCGGCGGCGCGCGTAAAAAGTCCAAGCTGGCAGCTGCTTCCAGTTGCGCGAGCTTGCGTTCTGCCACGGCCTGAATGGCAGCAAACCGCTTGCTTTTGCCAGAGGTAAAAAGCGCCTCGGTATCCGGGCACTTGAAGGAAACAATGGCCATGCAGTCGATTATATGCCGCTTACCGATAAGCGGTAAAGCATGGATGATCCAAACGGCTTCTTATCTGCTGGTAGCAATAGCGCCCTTGTTGGGTGCTTTATGCAGACAAAGCGCCAGAGGCAGCCGTTCACCCAGCAACGGCCCCCAATTCCTCCCACCGCTCCAGCGCCTGCATCAGTTCGTCTTCGATGGCTGCATCGCGTGTGTGCAAGGCCGCAGCACGTTGGGCATCGCGCTGGTAGATGCTGGTGTCGGCCAGTTCGGCGCGCAAGGCGGCTTGTTCGGCTTCCAGCGCTTCGATATGGGCGGGCAAGCCTTCCAGCTCGCGCTGTTCTTTGTAGCTGAGTTTGCGCTTGGCTGGTGCCGATTGGGCATCGCTGGCAGGCTGCGGCTTGTCTGTGGCGCCTTGTTTTTTGTCGCCTGATTTTTTCTCGCTGCTGGCGCTGCCCTCGCTTTGGGCAGACGATGCTGCCTGCGCGGCTTGTGCAGCTTTGGCGCGCTGGCTTTGTTGCAGCCAGTCTTGCACGCCGCCTTCGTATTCGCGCCACAGGCCGGGGGGTTGCGGGCTGTCTTCACTCACGATCAGGCTGGTGACGACGTTGTCGAGAAAAGCCCGGTCGTGGCTGACGAGAAACACCGTGCCATCGTAGCTTTGCAGCAGATCTTCGAGCAGTTCCAGCGTGTCGATGTCCAGATCGTTGGTGGGTTCGTCCAGCACCAGCACGTTGGCCGGGCGTGCAAACAGGCGCGCCAGCAGCAGGCGGTTGCGTTCACCGCCCGAGAGGCTGTGCACGGGCGAGGCCGCCCGCGCGGGGCTGAACAGAAAGTCGCCCAAATAGCTTTTGACGTGCCGGCGCTGGCTGCCGATTTCAATCCATTCGCTGCCCGGGCTGATGAAGTCTTCGAGCGTGGCGTTCAGGTCCAGCGCGTTGCGCATCTGGTCGAAATAGGCAACCTGCACATTGCTGCCCTGGCGCACTTGGCCGCTATCAGGCACCAGCTCGCCCAGCATCAGTTTGAGCAAGGTGGATTTGCCCGCACCGTTGGGGCCAATCAGCCCCACTTTGTCGCCACGCAAAATGGTGGCCGAAAAGTTGTTCACCACCACACGCTCGCCAAACGCCTTGCTCACGTTTTGCAGCTCAGCCACGATCTTGCCGCTGGCCGTGCCGCGATCCACATCCATGCGCATGCGGCCCAGTGCTTCGCGGCGCTGCTGGCGCTGTTCGCGCAGCACTTGCAAGCGATTGATGCGCGCTACGGCACGGGTGCGGCGCGCCTCCACGCCTTTGCGGATCCAGGCTTCTTCTTGCGCGAGTAGCTTGTCGGCACGGGCGTTGAGCGTGGCTTCTTGCTCCAGCTGCTCTTGCTTGAGCTGCTGGTACTGCTTGAAGTTGCCGGGGAAGCTGCGCAGCTTGCCCCGATCCAATTCCACGATGCGGGTGCTGATGGCATCCAGAAAAGCCCGGTCGTGGCTGATGACGACCACTGCGCCTTTAAAGTCCAGCAGCAAATCTTGCAGCCAGATGATGGCGTCCATATCCAGGTGGTTGGTGGGCTCATCAAGCAAGAGCACATGGGGCTGCATCACCAAGGCCTGCGCCAAGGCCACGCGCTTGATGTTGCCGCCCGACAGCGTGCCGATGCGCGCGCTGCCATCCAGCCCGAGCTTTTGCAGGGTCATGTCCACACGCTGCTTCCACTGCCAACCGTCGCAGGCTTCGATCTGCGTTTGCAGCGCATCCAAGTCGCCTTGCCCGCTTTCGTATTGCGCGATCAGCTCCAGCGTGGGCGCCAGCCCGGCTTGTACCGCTTCAAACACGGTGGCTTGGCCGTCCAGCTCTGGTTCTTGCGGCACATAAGTTGTTACCAGCCCTTGCTGGCGCTGCAGGGTGCCGTCGTCGGGGCTTTCTAAGCCTGCGAGGATTCTTAGCAGCGAAGATTTGCCTGTGCCATTGCGCCCGATCAAGCCCACGCGCTCGCCCAGATTCAGCGAAAAATCGGCCCCATCCAGCAAGGGCAAGTGGCCAAAGGCCAAATGGGCATTGACGAGGGTCAGGCAACTCATGGGTGTTCAATCCGTTCAGGGGAAAAGGGGCCGCCCAAACCCCGTGATTTGTGGCCTTGCTTATGCATAGGCCCGATCTGCGCGGGCGGCGGTGTCATGCTCTATGCAGCCGCTGTCATTTTGGCAGGTGAATTGAGGCGAGCAAAAAGCATGGCCAAAACCCGGCGCGATCAAAAACAAGAGTGCAGGCGTTGCGCCAGGCCGGAGATGCAAAGCAGCCCGCAACCCGCAACCCAACTACCAGCGCCGCATCCCGCCCCTTTGCACAGCTGCCGCAAGCGCCCTTTGGACGTCTTTGGCAAGGCTGCGTTTATTTCACGACTTTAAGGCCACCGCCCTTGGGTGCAGAAGGGGGTGCGGGCGGCGGGGTTTCGTCGTCAGGCCCGTGGCTTGTTGGGCGCTTGGGCTTTTTCTGCGGCTCGGCCGAATCGCTTTTGTTCACCAAACTCAACCCTGAGGAGGAGCTTGAACGTTCAGCCGCAGCTCCGGTATCCGACTCAGCGCCTTCTGCCGCATCGCCGCCGTTAAATTCAGCATCTTCGGCCAGCAAGGCTTCAAACACCATGCCCTGCCCGTTTTCACGCGCAAAGATGGAAGCCACCCGGTCAATCGGTACCACGATTTCGCGCACGCGCCCGGCAAAGCGGGCCTGGAAGCGAATCTCGTCGTTGCCCAGATTCAAGCTGCCCGTGGCGTCGTGGCTGACGTTGAGCACCACTTCGTTGTTTTTGACGTATTCCCGCGGCACGGTCACGCTGCCATCCACCATGACGAGGAGGTGCGGCGTGAGCCCGTTGTCGGACATCCATTCGTGCCAGGCACGAATCAGATACGGCTTGGGAGAAGTCAGCGGAGGGGCAATGGCAGACATGTTCAAACCCGAAAGCAATTGGCCGGTGGCAGCGCGGTCAGCGCCAGCGCATCATCAACGGCGCATGACCTTTTCAGACGGCGTGAGCGCCTCGATATAAGCCGGGCGCGAGAAGATGCGCTCGGCGTACTTGAGCAGGGGCGCAGCGTTTTTGCTGAGTTCAATGCCGTAATAGTCCAGGCGCCACAGCAGCGGCGCGATGGCCACGTCGAGCATCGAGAAGTTGTCGCCCAGCATGAACTTGTTCTTCAAGAAAACAGGGGCCAGCTGTGTGAGGCGGTCGCGAATCTGGCTGCGCGATTTGTCCAGCGTTTTTTCGTTGCTGCGCGCTACGCGGTTTTCGAGCACGGAAACGTGGGTGAACAGCTCTTTTTCAAAGTTCAGCAGAAACAAGCGCACGCGCGCACGGTCCACCGGGTCGCTGGGCATGAGCTGCGGGTGTGGAAAGCGTTCGTCAATGTATTCGTTGATGATGTTGGACTCGTACAGAATCAGGTCGCGCTCCACCAGAATGGGCACCTGGCCGTAGGGGTTCATCACGCTGATGTCTTCGGGCTTGTTGTACAGATCAACGTCGCGGATTTCAAAGTCCATGCCTTTTTCAAACAGGACGAAGCGGCAGCGGTGCGAATAGGGGCAGGTGGTGCCCGAGTACAAAACCATCATTTTATTTCTCCAGAAATCAGCCAAGCAAAAAAGCGGATGCCCCATTATCCACTACGTGTCAAGCCCCTGTTGAAGGGCAAATAGAGATGCTTAATTCATCGATAAAATTCATATTTATCAAATGGATAAATCAATAAATTAAAGTGATTTGAGTTATAGATGACTTTAACTCAAACAAAAATTGACAACCGCTTGCAGACGATTACTTAAATTAATGCATTGGATTTCAATTCACTTCTATCTCATTGTATTTATTGATTTTTATAAAAATAAAAGCCTTGCTTGATACGGGCGCAATAGCTACTGAATATCTTTCCAGTAACTGGCGTGCAAACGCCAAGCTGCAAAGGCAAAGGCGGCAAACAGCGCGCAAACCCACCAGCCCCATTTTTTGCGTTTTTGGCGGTCTGGCTCGGCCATCCATTGCATGAAGTGGGTGATGTCGGCCAGAGTTTGTTCGTATTCGGCTGGCGATAACTGTGCCTGGCTCTGCCCTGCCTCGCTGCTGGCAGAAGCTGGGCTGGATGCAGTCCTGGCAGATGGTTCTGCGCCCTCGTTGGGCGCATCGCTGGGCTGCAAGGCTGCCAACACATGCGGCATGGCGGTGCCAGGCACCACCGTGTTGTTCCAGCCGCTGCGCGTGCCGGGGTCGCGGTAAAAGCCGCGCAAATAGCTGTACACATGATCCGCACCGCTGTAGCGCCAGTTGCCCTGTGTACGGGTGGCCAAACTCAAATCGGGCGGCGCCGCGCCAAACCACTGCACAGCCTGCTGGGCCTGCAAGGGCGACAAGATAGGCGCTGTGCCCGATTGCGGCGGGTCGTCTGGCATCAGTGCCTGCACGTCTGCCAGCGTCATGCCCAAGTCTTGCAATTGCCCGTAAGTGAGCTGCGCGGCAGAGTGGCAAGCCACACACGATTGCAAATAATGGCGCGCCCCGTTTTGCAGCGAGGCCAATTCATCGCGGCTGGCTGGCAAGTGGCGCAACGGCGTTTGTGCTTGGCTGGCTGGTGCCACTGCTGGTGATGCCGCTTGCCCCACTGTTGCTGCACTCCCTGTTGCTTCGCTGCCAGCCTCTGTGGCAGCCCCTGATGAATCGCTGGCCGCGGCTGAAACAGGAGCCGCATTGGCAAACGACAAGACGGGCCAAGCCAACAAGACTACGGTCAGACGGGCGCAGAGCTGTTTGCCTGTGCGAGCCATCCAAGGCTGCTTATGCGACCTCATGACGAGGGCTCCTCTGTTTGGTCAGCCGCTTTTTGATGGGCAGCGATTGCCTTTTCAGAGCCAGCGTTTGCGCCGCCCCGCCCTGTCAAGCGCAAGGGCACTTGGCGAAAAGTGCCTTGTCGGCTCCACCACGGCATGAGCAGAAAGAAAGCGAAATAGCCCAGCGCCGCCACTTGCCCCAGCAGCACGTTCCAAGCCGTGGCAGGCAAGCCACCCACTGCGCCCAGCAGCACAAAGGCCGCAGCAAACAGCCCATACACCCAGCGATGCCAGCGCGGGCGATAGCGAATGGACGCCACCGGACTGCGATCCAGCCAAGGCAAAGCGCACAGCAAAGCGATGGATGCCACTATGGCCGCCAGCCCCCAAAAGCTGGCACCGATGCCCATGCACAGCAGCCACCACAAGCGCCCCAGCACAGGCACGTTCTCGGGCCAGCGGGCGAATTGCTCCCAGGCTTGCAACGCAGTGGCCGGGGCTTTCACCCAAGCCAGCCCAGCAGGCACCAGGCCCAGCAGCAAAGACAGCGCCACGGCCAGCAACACGCCGTACAACCAGCGGCGGCCCTTCACGCGCCCAGCCCGCAGCCCCCACAGGGCCAGCAGCGGAACGGCCAGTGCCAGCAGCTGCGTAGCACCCGCCGTCATGCTGCGCAAGATCGCATAAAAGGGCCTGAAGTACCACACGGGCGTGATGTGTGGCGGGGTTTGCAAAGGGTTGGCGGGGGTGAAATTGGCTGGCTCCAGAAAATGGCCACCCATTTCCGGTGCGAAAAAAACAATGGCAAAAAAGATCGTGAGGAACACACCTGCCGCCCACACATCGCGCACGGTGTAATAGGGATGAAACGGCACCGTATCGGCCGGTGCCGTGGGCGACCAGCGGTTGCCACGCGGCCCTTGGCTCAAGTCCACCCCGTCGGGGTTAGACGGGCCCACATCATGCAGCGCCAGCACATGCAAGGCCACCAAGCCCAGCAGCAGCAAGGGGATGACGATGGCGTGCAGCACGAAAAAGCGGCTCAAAGTGGCGCTGCCCACCTCGGGCCCGCCCCGCAACACATCGGCCAACCATGGCCCCACGCCCGGAATGCTACCCAGCAACTGGGTGATGACTTGCGTGCCCCAGTAAGACGTTTGCCCGTAAGGCAGCAAGTGGCCCACAAAGGCTTCGGCCATCACCAGCACGAACAGGGCGCAGCCCACCAGCCAGACCAGCTCGCGCGGCTTGCGGTAGCTGCCATACAGCAGGCCGCGAGCCATGTGCAGATACAGCAGGATGAAAATGGCCGATGCCCCGGTGGAATGCGCATAGCGAATCAGCGCGCCACCGCGCACATGGCGCATGATGTGTTGTAGCGAATCAAAGGCCTGCTGCGCATCGGCCTTGTAATGCACAGCCAGCGCCAGCCCGCTTAACACTTGCATGCCCAGCACCAGCAAGGCCAGTGCGCCAAACACGTACCAGATACTGAGGTTTTGGGGCACGAAATAGTTGCGCATATGGCGCTGGTACCAGCCCAGCACTGAGGGCAGGCGCAAGGCCAGCCAGCCCTTTAGCCCCTTTTGTGTTTGCTCCTGCGTTGCTTGTTCAACGCTTGTGCCGTCCTGATCCGCCGCCTGTGTGCTTTGCCCTGTTGCATTGGCTGGCACAGCGGCAGATGCAGAATCGGCTTGGGGTTGTTGCCCTGAAGCTTTCGGCTGCGCAGCCGCCTGCTCGCCGGGCGCACCGTGCGCTTGGGCGGCTTTTTGGGCTGGCAGTGTGGAATCTGTTGGCATGAATGGCGTCATGAGCGCATGAGCGACACGCAAGGCAGCGCCCTGCTCATGCTTTCGTTTCGGAACCGATCAACAACTGTGTATCCGAAAGAAACACATACGGTGGGATTTCCAGATTATCTGTAGCCGTTTTGTTTTTGAAAACACGTCCGGCCAAGTCGAAAGTAGAACCATGGCAGGGGCAAACAAAACCACCCGGCCAATCGGCTGGCAGACCAGCCTGCGCCCCGGCCTGAAAACGATCAATCGGCGCACAGCCCAGGTGCGAGCACAGGCCCACGCACACAAACACCTCGGGCCTGCGCGAGCGCCAGGCATTGCGCGCAAACGCGGGCGTGGGCAGGCGGGTTCGGCGGGAGTCAGGGTCGGCCAGCTCGGCCGGGTCCAGCTGCTGCAAAGCCGCCAGCATGGCGGGTGTGCGCCGCACAATCCACACGGGCTTGCCGCGCCACTGCACCACGCGCTTTTCGCCAGCAGGCAAATCGCCAATATCCACGGTAACGCCCGCAGCAGCTTGCACCTCGCGCTCGCTGGGCTGCAAGCTGCCGACCAGCGTGCATGTCATCAAGGCAGCGCTTGATACGCCCAGCCCGGTGGTGGCTTTCAACCAGGCGCGGCGGTTGCGATCAGATGACGGAGGCGTTGACATGACAAAAACAGATGAATCCAAGCAATTGTGAGATTTTGCTCAAAAACTGCAGGAATTGTAGATTCAGCTTACCAATGGATACCATCATTTTCAAGGGTGTAGCTGGATACAGGTAATATCCGCCCGCGTCAAGAAATGGAAATAGCCGGTGGGTTTGTGGCTGAACATTCGGCAGCAACACACCATTTAATGGAAAGGAAGTCCTATGGGAATGATGCAGGAATTCAAGGAATTTGCCGTTAAAGGCAATGTCATGGATTTGGCTGTGGGTGTCATCATCGGCGGGGCATTTGGCAAGATTGTCGATTCCGCCGTTAAAGACTTGATCATGCCTGTGATTGGCATGATTGTTGGAAAAATCGATTTTTCGAATATGTATATCAAGCTGGCGACGCCGCCAGAAGGCGTGCCCGACACGCTGGAGGCTTTGCAAAAGGCCGGCGTGCCCGTATTTGCCTATGGCAATTTCATCACCATCGTGGTGAACTTCATTATTCTGGCTTTCGTGATTTTCATGATGGTCAAGCAATTCAATCGCATGAAAAAAGAAACACCGGCCGAGCCGCCTGCTACGCCTGAAGAAGTGGTGCTGCTGCGTGAAATTCGCGATAGCCTGAAGAAATAATTCAGATTGCAAGCACAATGAAAAAATCCGCCCCGCTTGATGCCGGGCGGATTTTTTATGCCTTATTTTTGAAATGTGGCATCGGCTGTTAAATCGCCTCTATGCCCCAGCCAATGTTCGGCCGCTTGCCGCTGCGTTTGCCTGCCTTGGGCGGTGAGTTTCAACAAGCCCTGTTCGTCGTAAATGCTGCCACTGGCTTGCAAAGATCGAATCACGGCGGTGAGCTTTTTCTCATCCCAGCGCAAATGGCTTGAAATACTTGCGCGCGAGTTTTCTTCTTTTTCTTCGGGTTTGTTTTCGTGATTCAGCAGGTGCGTTAAAAAGGTCAGCTCTGCAAACGCCTGGCGCTGCCGTTGCTTGCGCAGCAGCAGGCCAATCAAACCCCGCTTGGGCGAAAGAACAAACACGGCCGCAAAAATCAAGCCGCTTGTGGCCGCCATGCTGCCAGCGATGGAAGCATCCAGCCACATGGCCAAGGGGTAACCCAGCAGGCCGCTCAAAGCCCCCAGCGCAGCGCTGATCCAGAGCATGTGCTTGAGTTCATGGGTGAGCAAATAAGCGCTCAGCGGCGGGCCCACCATGAAGACCACCACCAGCACTGAGCCAACGGCCTCGAAAGCGCCCACGGCCGTAACAGAGACCAGGCTCATCAGCCCGTAATGAATCAGCGCAGGCGAAAACCCCAGCACGGCCGCCAGTGTGGCGTCGAACGAGGCGAGCTTCAACTCCTTGAAGAACAAGGCAATCAGGCCAAAGTTAAGCAGCAGCAAGATGGCCGTGGTGTACAGGGCTTTGGCGCCCATGTCGCGCCCGGCCCATATCCAGCGGTTAAAAGGCGCAAAGGCCAGCTCGCCCATCAATACAGCATCCGTATCCAGGTGAACGGAGTCCGCATGACGCGTGATCAAGATGATGGCGATTGAAAACAGAAACGGAAACACGATGCCGATGGCCGAATCTTCGGACACCAGGCGCGTGCGGCTCAGCATTTCGGTCAGCCACACGGTGGCCACGCCCATGAGCGCCGCCCCCATGATGAGCAGGGGCGAGTTCAAATCGTGCGTGACGAAAAAAGCCAGCACAATGCCCAGCAAAATGGTGTGCGTGATGGAGTCCGTCATCATGGCCATCTGGCGCAGCACGAGAAAACACCCCGGCAAGGCGCAGGCCATCGATACAAAAACGGCAATGAGTTGAATTTCCATGCCCGGCGTCATCTCAAGCCCCCCGCCCTTTTTGCGCCGCTTGTTCGGCGCCCCAGCCCTGTTGGCGCTGCCGCATGCGGCGATAAAGGCGATGCAGCACGCCACGCCCTGGCGCAAACAAAAGGCTGAATACAGTGGCCCCTGTGGCACACACCACAATGGCGGGCCCGGTGGGCAGGCCCGGCATGGCCGAACTCCACAAGGTGCCCACTACACCTGATAGGGCCCCCAGCAGCGCCGCCAAAATCACCATGCGGCCCAGGCGATTCGTCCACTGCCGCGCAGCAGTGGCGGGCGCAATCAGCATGGCGCTCATCAACACCACGCCCACGGTTTGCAGGCCCACGATGATGGCCAACACCACCAGCAGCGACAGCAACAGCCCCAAGGGGCCGGGGCGAAAGCCCAGGGTTTGCGCAAAGGCCGGGTCAAACGAGATGAGCTTGAACTCTTTCCAGAGCAAGGCCACCACCGCAAGCAACACCGCCGCGCACACAGCCATCAGCCACAGGTCGCGCTGAAGCAGGGTGGAAGCCTGCCCGTAGATGAAGCGCTTGAGCCCCGCCTGGTTGGCATTGGGCAGCTTTTGCGAATAGGTGAGCAGCACCAGCCCCAGCCCGAAAAAAACCGACATCACCAGCGCCAGCGCACCATCAAAACGGATGCGCGAATGCTGCACGATCTTGAGCATGAAAAAAGTGGCCAGCAAGCCGCCGATCAAGGCGCCCAGCAGCAGCACCTCGGTCTTTTTGCTGCCGCTGAGCAAAAAAGCCAGCACCACGCCCGGCAAGGCCGCGTGCGACACTCCATCACCCAACAAGCTTTGCTTGCGCAGCACGGCAAAGCTGCCCAGCACACCGCTGATAGCGCCCAGCAAAGCCGCGCCCAGCGCCACGGTTTGAAAGGTGTAGTCCTGCAACAGGGCTTGCCAGGCAGGCATCCAATCGGCCATCAGGCGCACTCCTTCGACACGGCCCCTTTCAGCTGCATGGGCTGCCCGCCATAAAGCGCGCTGATGTTCTGTTCGTTGAAGACCTCTTGCACCGGCCCGTTGGCCACGATGCGCAGATTGATGAGCGTCGCCCAATCGAAATACTCAGCCACCGTTTGCAAATCATGGTGCACAACGATGAGGGTTTTGCCCTGCGCCCGCAGGTCTTTGAGCAAGCCCACGATGGTTTTTTCGGTTTGGGCATCCACCCCTTTGAAGGGTTCGTCCATGAAATAGATATCGGCCTGTTGCACCAGCGCCCGCGCCAGAAACACGCGCTGCTGCTGCCCGCCCGATAGCTGGCTGATTTGCCGTTGGGCGTAATCGCCCATGCCCACCTGCTGCAAGGCATCCAGCGCCAGGGCAGCTTCTGCGCGCCCCGGCCGCTTGAACCAGCCCAGGTGCCCGTAGCGGCCCATCATCACCACGTCCAGCGCAGTGGCGGGAAAGTCCCAATCCACACTCTCGCTTTGCGGCACATAGGCCACCCGGTTTTTGGGAAAACCTTGGTCCTGCCCCTGAAAGCGCACCGCGCCCGATACGGGTTGAATCAGGCCCAGCATGGCTTTCAAGAGCGTGGTTTTACCCGCCCCATTGGGGCCGACGATGGCCACCAGCCTGCCTTTGGGAATGCGCAAATCAACATCCCACAACACCGGCTTGAGGTCGTAGGCCACGGTCAGGTCGTGCACCTCAAGCGCGTATTCGTTGGCATTGCTGCTCATGCTGGTGCCCATCTCGCTCCTGCTTCCTTTTATTTCAAAGCATCCACGATGGTATCGATATTGGCTTTGAGGGTCTTCAGATACGTTTCGTGGCCCGAAGCGGCATCGCCCAAAGCGTCCGAATACAGCTCCCCGCCAATAGTCACTTCAAAGCCTTTGGCTTTGACGGCAGCCTGCAAAGCCTCGACGTTTTTGTGCGGCACGGACGATTCCACAAAAATCGCCTTGATGCGGTTCTTGGCGATGAAGTTGGCCAGCTCGCTCACATCAGCCGTACCAGCCTCTGCTTCGGTGCTGATGCCCTGCAAGCCCATCACCTTGAAGCCGTAAGCGCGGCCAAAGTAGCGGAAGGCATCGTGCGCCGTAACCAGCACCCTTTGGCCTTCGGGCACTTCTTGCACGCGCTTTTTCATGTACTGATCCAGCTCGTCGAGTTTGAGCAGATAGTCTTTCAGGTTGGCCGAATACGTTGCGGCATGCGCGGAATCGATGCTGCTGAGTCGGTCAGCCGTGTGCTGGGCGGCATCTTTCCAAAGCGCCACATCAAACCAGATGTGCGGGTCGTGCAGTTGGGGGTTATCTTCATCGGCCAGCAACTTGGCTTTATCCAAACCTTTTTCCAGGTGAATGACATGTCGCCCCTGTTTGGACAAGGAATCAAACACCTGGTCCATCTTGCCCTCGAGGTGCAGGCCGTGATAGGCCACCACATCGGCCTCTTGCATTTTTTTCACATCGCCCGCACTGGCCTGGTACAGGTGCGGATCAATGCCGGGGCCCATCAGGGCGCTGGCCTGTACCCGATCGCCGCCAATGGCTGCCGCCAGGTCTTGCATCATGGTGGTGGTGGCAACGACATGGAGCTTTTTGACAACAGCCGCTTCGCTGGCCGGCGCCTGCGCTTGCGGAGCCTGCGGCGCTTGCTTCGTACAAGCACTCAGCGAAAGCGCAAGTGCCGCTAGCCACGGCAGCAGCCCTTTCTTTGCGGGGCTTGAAAACCGGTGTGTAAGTGAAGTGACATTCATCATGATTTCCTTTTCTTCAAATTTGCGCCGTCCTGGCGCTCTACAAAAATCTGCGTGGCCGCCTTGTAGCTGATGCTGATCGTTCGATCACCCTGCGCAAAGCTGATGGGGCCTTCGTAATCCTCAACGGCCAACACCTGGATGGCCTGGTGCATCTCTACCCCATTGCGCTCCAGGTAATCAAGCAGCGCGCCATCCTCCACCACCCGCCGAACAATGGCGTGGTCGCCTACGGCCAGGTCAGACAAACGCTGCAAGCGCGCTTGGCGCAAAGCCTCGCCTTCGCGCGGAATCGGTGAGCCGTGCGGGCAGGTTTGCGGATAGTTCAAAAAAGCGTCCAGGCGCTCCAGCATTCGGGGCGATGCTGCGTGTTCAAGCAGATGCGCGTCTTCGTGTGATTCGCGCCAGCTGTAACCTAGATGGCGAATCAAGAACACCTCCCACAAGCGATGGCTGCGCACCACATCCATGCACATTGCCAGCCCTTCAGGTGTCAGGCGCGAGCCTTTGTAGGCTTGGTAGTCGATCAACCCTTGCCCGCCCAACTTGACCAGCATTTCAGACACGGATGCCGGTGCAATGCCGAGCTTTTCGGCAATCACCTTGTTCGGAACGATGTTCTCCAGCCCACCTTCTTCATAGATGATCTTGAGATAGTCTTCTTTTGTTGGCATCTATCTGAATTTATTTTTAGGTAATCCTAAATTATATATCAGGCAAAAAAAATCTGAGCCATCAAAGCTTTATTTTTTCAAGCTGCCCTGGCGGTAGCCAAGCGATGAAAAACAAACCGTTCGCCAGCCCTGCCGCCTATTAAAGAGCCAGAAAGGTTTTTTCAAAAAAGAGCCTGGGCTTTGAAAGTTTGTGCAGCGCAAGCAGGGAATGCGTTTGCTTGCTTGGAGCCGCCTCTTTCTGGGGCACAAGTGCAGCTTGCAGCTACCCAGCCCAAAAGAAGTTGGCCGGGACGCAAGAGCTGCCCAATGCCGGGCACCGTGAGCTGGGCCGCGTACTGCTTTGAACACCATCCAGACGAGTTGCCACGCCATGATGATTCATCGGGTTTGGCCAAGAAAAAAGGCCTCCAGAAATCTGGAAGCCTTTGGCGATTGCAGCAGCGCAGTTGCGCTGAAAGAAAGGAAGCTGTTTGGAGGCGCGGGCCGGAGTCGAACCGACCTACTCGGATTTGCAATCCGGTGCATAACCGCTTTGCTACCGCGCCTTGAGTTCGGAGAGAAGCGCCACTTCCTTTGCCAGCGGCGCTTTTTGAGAAGCTGGAGCGGGAAACGAGTCTCGAACTCGCGACCTCAACCTTGGCAAGGTTGCGCTCTACCAACTGAGCTATTCCCGCGTTGAAGCTCGGCATTATAGCTTCAATTTTCCTCGTCTGTCTCCGGGCTTGCTCGCTCTTCATGAGCAAGGTTTGCCCAGCAGCATTCGATGTGGCGTTCAGTCTTCACAACATGCGTGCTGAACCCGGAGCGCCTTCAATGCTTGATGGCCTGCCGCTTGCTGCGGGTGGTTTTGCGCGCTTTATCGGCCGCACTTGGCGCCAAGGCGGCGACTTCCCCAAACTCGTCAGGCGCAGCCTCTGATGAAGCGGGCAAAGGCTGCGGTTGCGCTTCCAGCGCAATGGCCAGCACCTCATCGATCCAGCGCACGGGGATGATTTCAAGCCCCTGCTTCACGTTTTCGGGGATTTCCTGCAAATCCTTCACGTTCTCTTGCGGAATGATGACTTTGCGGATGCCGCCGCGCAGCGCCGCCAGCAGTTTTTCTTTCAAGCCACCGATGATGGTCACCTCACCGCGCAGGGTGATCTCGCCAGTCATGGCCACGTCCGCGCGCACGGCAATGCCGGTGAGCGCAGACACCAGCGCCGTCGTCATGGTCGCGCCGGCGCTGGGACCGTCTTTGGGCGTGGCGCCATCGGGCACGTGGATGTGGATGTCGCGCTTCTCGAAAGCATCGTCGGCAATGCCCAATTGGGCGGCACGGCTGCGCACCACGGTGCGCGCGGCTTCTACCGACTCTTTCATCACCTCGCCCAGCGAACCTGTACGCGTGATATTGCCTTTGCCCGGCATGGTGGCCGCTTCGATGGTGAGCAGATCGCCGCCCACCTCCGTCCAAGCCAGGCCCACCACCTGGCCCACGGTGTTTTTCTCCTCCGCACGGCCATAGGTGTAACGGCGCACGCCCAGGTAATCGGACAGATTGTCGGGCGTTACCACTTGCTGGCCTTTGGCCTGCCCCAATTGCACGGCCTTGATGACCTTGCGGCAAATCTTCGACAGTTCGCGCTCCAGCGAGCGCACGCCCGCTTCGCGGGTGTAGTAACGCACGATGTCTCGAATGGCGGCTTCGCTTACCTCCAATTCGCCGTCTTTGACGCCGTTGTTCTTGATCTGCTTGGGCAGCAGGTATTGCTGGGCGATATTGATTTTTTCGTCTTCGGTATAGCCCGAGAGGCGAATCACCTCCATCCGATCCAGCAAGGCCGGCGGAATGTTCATGGAGTTGGACGTGGCCACGAACATGACTTCGCTCAAGTCAAAATCTTGCTCCACGTAGTGGTCGCTGAAAGTGTGGTTCTGCTCGGGGTCAAGCACCTCCAGCAAGGCGCTGGAGGGGTCGCCACGAAAATCCGCGCCGAGCTTGTCGATTTCATCCAGCAGAAAGAGCGGATTGCGCGTACCGACCTTGCTCAGGTTCTGCAAAATCTTGCCGGGCAAGGCACCGATGTAGGTGCGGCGGTGGCCGCGGATTTCAGCCTCGTCACGCATGCCGCCCAGCGCCATGCGCACGTATTTGCGGCCCGTGGCCTTGGCAATGGATTGCCCCAGCGAGGTTTTGCCCACGCCAGGCGGCCCCACCAGGCACAAGATGGGGGCCTTGACCTTGTCCACGCGCTGTTGCACGGCCAAATATTCCAGAATGCGGTCTTTCACGCGCTCCAGCCCGTAGTGATCGGCATTGAGCACGGTTTCGGCCTCGGCCAGATTCTTTTTGACCTTGGTGCGCTTGCTCCAGGGAAGGCCAGCCAATACTTCGATGTAGTTGCGCACCACGCCTGCTTCGGCCGACATGGGCGACATGAGCTTGAGCTTTTTGAGTTCGGACTGCGCTTTGGCCAAGGCCTCTTTGGGCATCTTGGCTTGCTGGATTTTCTTTTCCAGCTCTTCAATCTCCACGCCGTCTTCGCCCTCACCCAGCTCTTTCTGGATGGCCTTGACCTGCTCGTTGAGGTAGAAGTCGCGCTGGTTCTTTTCCATCTGGCGCTTGACGCGGCCCCGAATGCGCTTGTCCACATTCAGAATATCCACTTCTTGCTCCAGCTTGGCAAACAGCATCTCTAGGCGCTTGTGCACATTGGCTTCGTCCAGGATTTGCTGCTTGTAATCCAATTCCAGCGGCAAGTGCGCCGAAATGGTGTCAGCCAAGCGGCCTGGCTCTTCGATATTGCCGATTGACAGCAGCACTTCAGACGGAATCTTTTTGTTGAGCTTGACGTACTGCTCAAACGATTGCATCACCGCCCGGCGCAGCGCCTCCAGCTCGCCCTGCTCTTGCTTTGACAAAACATCTGTAGCCGCCTGTGGCAAAACGGTAGCAGAAAAGTATTTTTCTTGCTCTACCACAGCCTGCACGCTGGCGCGCTGGCGGCCTTCCACCAGCACCTTCACGGTGTTATCCGGCAGCTTGAGCAATTGCAGAATCGATGCGATGCAGCCCGTGGCGTGCATGTCGGCAGTCGTGGGCTCCTCTTGCGCAGCTGACTTTTGCGCCACCAGCATGATGGCCTTGTCGCCTTCCATGGCCGCTTCCAAGGCATGAATGCTTTTGCTGCGCCCCACGAACAAGGGGATGACCATGTGCGGAAAAACCACCACATCGCGCAGTGGCAACAGCGGCAGATCGACGGGTTCGGCAGGGAAATGGGTGAATTCAGACATATCTTTTTCCAGAAAAACGGGCTTTTGCTCTCAATCGCTCTAATGGATGGCAGAGCCTTTCGCTCGCTTATTTGCGTTTCATTGTCTCAGCATGTTGGGGGCGTACTCGATATTTCAATGAGCTGATACGGTCTGATGGCGTGGTATTTATGCACGATTTGTGCACGGCTTCTTAGTTTTAAGGCCTGCTGTCGGGGTCGGAGCATGCCCAAACCGCTATTCCAGACCAAGCCGCATACCTAAAACACCTAGAGATCTCTCTTTTATGCTCTTGCTTCTCGCTGCGCTCAAACAAACGAAAAACGCGGCGATGACGCCGCGCTTTTCTTACCTTTTAGGCCTGTTTTTCCTGGGAACGGTACACCAGCATCGGTGGCTTGTCTTCCTCGACTGTGGATTCGTCTACCACCACTTTCTCGACGTTGCGCATGGCGGGCAGCTCAAACATCGTGTCCAGCAGCATGCGCTCCATGATCGAACGCAGGCCACGGGCACCCGTTTTGCGCTCCAGCGCTTTTTTGGCTACGGCTTGCAGCGCCTTAGGCTTGATTTCGAGCTGCACGCCTTCCATATCAAACAGCTTTTGATACTGCTTGACCAAGGCGTTTTTCGGCTCGGTCAAAATCTTGACCAGCGCAGCCTCATCCAGTTCGGCCAACGCCGTGATCACGGGCATGCGCCCGATCAGTTCAGGAATCAAGCCAAATTTGATCAAGTCTTGCGGTTCGATGTGCTGGAAGACTTCACTCAGCGACAGCTCTTTTTTGCTGCGCACTTCTGCGCCAAAGCCCATACCCGAACCGCTGGTGCGGCGTTCGATGACTTTTTCCAGCCCATCAAACGCGCCGCCGCAAATAAAGAGCATATTGCTGGTGTCGATCTGCAAAAAGTCTTGATTCGGGTGCTTGCGCCCGCCCTGGGGCGGAATGCTGGCCTTGGTTCCCTCAATGAGTTTGAGCAGCGCTTGCTGTACGCCTTCACCCGACACATCGCGCGTGATGGAAGGGTTTTCTGACTTGCGGGCAATTTTGTCGATTTCGTCAATGTAGATGATGCCGCGCTGGGCCTTTTCGGCGTCGTAATCGCAGCTTTGCAGCAGCTTGCTGATGATGTTTTCAACGTCTTCGCCCA
>JAUMXD010000079.1 GCA_030529305.1 Allobrachymonas sp. | reverse complement strand
TCGCCTTGCAAGTGGTGGCGGCCACGCTGCTGCTCATGGCCTTTTTGCTGTGGGCGGATGAAAGCCTGCAATGGATCAGCGCCAGCCGCATGCAGCGCGTGGTGCAGTTCGTGCTGGTGTGCCTGGGCGCTGCCGTGGTGTACTTTGGCGCGCTGTGGGCAGGCGGCTTCAAGCTGCTGGAGCAGATTCGCCGGTGATGCCCGCATCGCTGCGGCCGTGCTCACAGCCACACCATTGATTCAAGCGCTACCCACTCCACAATAGCCAGCCCGCTGGCAGGTGCATGGCAAGCGCCAGCTGCAAACCAAGCACGCCTTGCGCACAATGTGCGGCTGTTACCGAACGGATACGGCAACTGGTACTGAAACGGGCGCAGATTCCATGCCGAGTCAGCGACTGCTTGGCGCCACCGCTTCGCCCCATGCGCAGCGTCAATGCGCATCGCGCCCAACGGTGCAATCAATTGCCCAACAAGGTTCTGTGCAAAATCCCAAGCGCGTTTTTCAAGAAGCTTTCTTCCCATGACGGATTCCAGCCCCCCCGCCCTTTCTGCTCCCAACGCTTTTGCGCCGCTGCGCAACGACACCTTTTTGCGCGCCTGCCTGGGGCAAGTCACGGACTACACACCCGTCTGGCTCATGCGGCAAGCCGGGCGCTACCTGCCCGAATACCGTGCCCTGCGCGCGCAGGCGGGCAGCTTCATGGGGCTGGCCACCTCGCCAGACTTGGCCACCGAAGTGACGCTGCAACCGCTGGAACGCTACCCGTTGGATACCGCCATTTTGTTCAGCGACATCCTCACCGTGCCCGATGCCATGGGCCTGGGCCTGACGTTCCAGCCCGGCGAGGGGCCGCAGTTCGCCCACCCCATTCGCGATGAGCACGACGTGGCCCGCCTGGCCGTGCCCGATATGGAGCGCCTGCGCTATGTGTTTGATGCGGTGCGCAGCATCCGCCACGCTCTGCAAGGGCGCGTGCCGCTGATCGGCTTTGCCGGCAGCCCCTGGACCCTGGCCTGCTACATGGTCGAAGGCCAAAGCAGCGCCGACTACGCCACCATCAAAACCCTGCTCTACAGCCGCCCCGATCTACTGCACCGCATCCTGGCCATCAACACCGACAGCGTGGCCACCTACCTGAACGAGCAGATTGACGCAGGCGCCCAAGCCGTGATGTTGTTTGACAGCTGGGGCGGCGTGCTGGCTGATGGCGCCTTTCAAACCTTCAGCCTGGCCTACACCGCGCGCGTGCTGCAACAGCTGCGCCGCACGGGGGCAGACGGACAAGCAGTGCCGCGCATCGTCTTCACCAAAGGCGGTGGGCAATGGCTGGCCGCCATGCGCGCTCTGGACTGCGATGTGCTGGGCGTGGACTGGACGGTGAACCTGGGCGCTGCGCGCCAACTGCTCAATGGCAATGATGGCTGCACAGTGCAACCCGTTCAGCAATCGGTTCGGCAATCGCTGCAAGGCAATCTCGACCCCGCCGTGCTTTTTGCCCCGCCTTCTGTCATTGAAGCCGAAGTACAGCGCACGCTGGCTGCCTTTGGCGTGCCCGAAACGAACGAGGATGGCCAGCACGAGAATGGCCAGCGAAGCTGCCAACTCATTTTCAATCTGGGCCACGGCATCAAACAAAACACGCCACCCGAGCATGTGGCCGCGCTTGTCGAGGCCGTACATCACCATTCGCGGCACATGCGCCTAGCAGCACGCAGCAACGGGGCATGATCCATATCCACAAGCGCCTGCACGATCCGGATCAAACAGCGAAACGGCCAAGCCAGCGTGGCTGCCCTATCCGTGCACGCCTCTTGATCAGACCACCTGCTCAGGTGCAACATCGTGGCCGAGCCACTCACTCCTGATCTGAATCCGCACTCGGCTTTGTATCGCCTTGAATTGGCGGACGCGCATCGCCCTTTCGATGGGCACGCGGGTGGGCTGCGTCGTACACCTTGGCCAGATGCTGAAAGTCCAGCCGCGTGTACACCTGCGTGGTGCTGATGTTGGCATGGCCCAGCAGCTCTTGCACGGCACGCAAATCACCGCTGCTTTGCAACAAGTGGCTGGCAAAAGAATGGCGCAACATGTGCGGGTGCACGGCCACCGGCAGGCCCGCCTGCTGGGCGCGGCGGCGCAGCTGCTGCCAGATGGACTGGGCCGTGAGCCGCGTGCCGTTGCGGCCCGCCAGCAAGGCCGGTGTGCGTGCCAGCGCAGGCACTGTGGCGCGCACGGTTAGCCACTGTCGGGCACGTTCCACCGCCACGCGCGAAAGCGGCACGCTGCGGCGCTTGCTGCCCTTGCCCAGCACGTGTGCCATGCCGTCATCCAAGTCCAGCCAGCCACGCGCCTGGGCGCTGGCCTGCACGTCCAGCCCCACCAGTTCGCCCACGCGCAGGCCGCTGCCGTAGAGCAGTTCCACCATCAATTGATCACGCACTTCCATCCACGCAGCATCAGTCGCCTTTTTGCCGCCTTGGCGGCTGCGGCCACACCGATCCGCGCCATCAGTTGGTGCACAAAAGTCGGCCAGTTGCACAGCGGCATCCACCGGCAGGGCTTTGGGCAGGGGCTTGGCGGCTTTGGGGGCGCGCACGCCATCGAGCGGGTTGTGGTGCAGGCGCTGCGTTTGCGCCAGCCAGTGATAAAAGCCGCGCCAGCCTGAAAGGATGAGCGCAATGCCCCGCGCACTGCGCCCCTGGCTGTGCATCTGGGCAATCCATTGCCGCATGTGTGCAGCCTGCACCTGCGCCAGGCTCACGCCCGCCTGTTGCGCGTATTGCTGCAAGCGTTGCAGATCAGCGGTGTAAAGCGCCACGGTGCGCTCGGCCAGACGCTTTTCGTACTGCACATGCGCCAGATAGGCTTGCACCCAGGCTTGATCGTTTGTTTCTGTGTTTTTGCCAGCAGCGTTAGAGGCGTTGGCTGGCGCTGCGTTCATGGCTGCATCCGCCGCAGATGCCGATGCAGCAGGCGGCTTGGCCTGATCGTTATGGGCTGGCGGCAGATTGGCAGACATGGCGCAAGGCCACCCGGCAAGCGCTTATTCGGCTGCGGGGTTGGCAGGCATTGAAGGCGTAGCTGCTGCGCCAGTTGCCGCAGCTTCAGCAGACTGTGGTGCAGAAGCGGATGCAGGCGCAGTCACCAGCAAGCGCGAGAGTGCAGCGCTGGCCATTTGGCCGATGTGCTCCAGATAGTCGGTGGCCATATCGTCTTGGTAGCGGCTGGCATCGGGCGAGGCCAGCACCAGCAGGCCAAAGGCGCTGGCCGTGTCTTTGGCTCGCAGCGGAATCAGCGCCAACGAGGCGGCCAGCAGCGGCTCCTTCAGCCAACGCACGGCTTCCACGCTCACGTGCACGCCGCAGTAGGGGGTGCTCAAGGACGAGGCAAAGCTCTTGGTGTCGCTGCTCACGCCCTGGGCGAAGGGCGCATCGACATATGGCGGGGCCACGTTCCACACGCGAATGGCCACCTGCGGCACCACGAACTGCTCGCGAATGTCGTCGCAGATCTTTTGTGGCAGCGCGGCGGGGTCGTGTTCCAGATGCAGGCCCATGGCCCAATGCAGCAGGCGGTTGGTGGTGACGCTGTTTTCGCTGCCGTGGCGGATCATTTCAACCAGGCGGGTTTCGAGTACCTTGATTTTTTCGCGCAGCATTTCAGCCTGACGCTCGTGCAGGCTCACCACGCGCTGACCGTGGGCGCTGCCCAGTTGCAGATCGGTGAGCAGCTCGGGGTTGCGCTGGAAGAAGCCGGGGTTTTGAATCAGGTACTCGGCGAGGTCGCGCTCGGTCAGCGGGGCAAGGTCGTTGCTGTTCATGGCATGGAACTCCTGGAAATTTGGGGGCTGCACTCACGCGGGTGCGCCGGGCAGATGAGGCAAGGCGGGCCAATCGGGCAAAGGGTGATCGGGCAATTCGATTTCGCCGCGGTACACGGTCACGGCTGGTCCGGTCAGCAGCACGGGGGCATTATCCCCCGCCCAATCGATGCGCAAGATGCCGCCGCGCGCATCGACTTGCACCGAAGCATCAAGCAGCCCCAGGCGCATGCCGCACACGGCGGCCGCGCAAGCGCCCGTGCCACAGGCCAGCGTTTCGCCCGAGCCGCGCTCGTACACGCGCAGGCGAATGTGCCCGCGATCAATGATCTGCATGAAGCCCACGTTGACGCTGGCCGGAAACTGCGGCAGCGCCTGAATCGCCGCGCCCCATACGGCCACGGGGGCAGCGTCCACATCCGCCACTTGCAACACGGCGTGCGGGTTGCCCATGGAGGCCACGGCCACCTCGCTCAGCGGCGTTTGCCCGCAGCCCACGGGCAGCGCCCACAGCTCAGCCGCGCCTTGCTGGCGGTGCGCCAGGCCCTCGGTCACGAAAGGCAAGGCCGCTGGCACGAAAGCAGGCGCGCCCATATCGACCGTGACCAGGCCATCTGCACGCGCATGCAAGGTGATGCAGCCGCGCTGCACCGCCACGCGGATGCTGGCCTTGTCGCTCAGCCCCTGTTCGTGCACAAAGCGCACGAAGCAGCGCGCGCCGTTGCCGCAGTGCTCCACCTCGCCGCCATCGGCGTTGTGGATGCGGTAGGAAAAATCTACATCCGGCGTGGGCGCAGGGCCTACGCTCAGGATCTGATCGGCCCCCACGCCAAAGCGGCGGTCGGCCAGAAAGCGGTAATGCGCAGACTGCAAACCCAGTGGGCCGCGCGTTTCGTCGAGCACGACAAAGTCATTGCCCGCTCCTTGCATTTTGGTAAACGGTATGCGCATGCTGGTGATCCCCCGTTGCGACGTGTGCGGCCTGTGCAGCTGTTGGCAGCATGTAGGCGGCTTGTTGTGTCCCAATCAGCCAACGGCTGCAACCAGCCCTTGCCGCCTGCCCTTCATCCGCCCTTGTATCGGGCGCGCTTATTCAAACACCACAGTGCGGCTGCCGTTGAGCAGCACGCGGTGTTCGCTGTGCCATTTCACGGCGCGGGCCAGCACCTGGCTTTCGGTGTCGCGGCCGATGGCCGTGAGGTCTTCGACCGAATGGCTGTGGTTCACGCGGGCCACGTCTTGTTCGATGATGGGGCCTTCGTCCAGATCGGAAGTCACGTAATGCGCCGTGGCGCCGATGAGCTTGACGCCCCGGTCATGCGCCTGGTAGTAAGGCCGCGCCCCCTTGAAGCTGGGCAAGAAGCTGTGGTGGATGTTGATGATGCGCCCGGGCATGGATTGGCACACGCTGTCGCTCAGGATCTGCATGTAGCGCGCCAGCACCACCAGTTCGGCCCCTTCGCACTGGATGATTTCCATCATGCGGCGCTCGGCCTGCTCGCGCTTGTCGCGCGTGGAAGGCACGTGGTGAAACGGCACGTTGTAGCCCGCCGCCATTTGATAAAAGTCGCGGTGGTTGCTGATGACGGCGCGCACATCGATGGCGAGCAAGCCGCTCTTCCAGCGGAAGAGCAAGTCGTTCAGGCAGTGCCCCTCTTTGCTGACCATGATGATGGTTGGCACGGGCGCATGCGCCACGTGCAGCTGCGTTTGCATCTGGTAGGGCGCGGCAAATTCGGCCAGCTTGTCGCGCAAGGCGGCCAAATCGGCCTGCGGCGTGCTGAAGTCGATGCGCATGAAAAACAGGCCCGAATCCAGATCGCTGAATTGCGCGATCTCTTCCATATTGCCTTCGTTCTGCAGCACGAAGCCGGAAACGGCGTGCACCAGCCCTTTGCGGTCGGGGCAAGAGAGGGTGAGGATGTAGCGGGAAAGAGGTGTCGTCATGTGCCACTCAGCTCGTCAAAAAGAAAAAGGCCCGCAGGGTGCGGGTAGCCCATGCAATAGGTGCATACAAAAGATCGACGGCCAGCCAGTCAGCAAGCGGCTGGCCCGGTAACGCAGCCAAGCTGGGCCTTGGATTGGGAGCGGGCGATGCAAGCGGCGTTTCTGCCGCGAAACCTGCAAAAGGTTTGCATCGCCAGGCCCCCGTACTCCAGTCCTCCAACCCAGCCGGACTGCGCCTTACTTATTTAGCGCCGGGCACCGTGCCTTCTACGCCTTGCACGTAGAAGTTGATGCCTTGCAGGAATTTGTCGTCAGCCACCTGGTCTTTGGCCAGCACTTCCTTGCCAGACTGATCCATGATCGGGCCTTTCCAGATGGCGAAGCTGCCATCTTTCAAGCCGGCCTTGACGCTTGCCAGTTTTTCGGTTGCAGCTGGCGGCACATCGCTGGCAACGCCCACCAGGTCGATCGCACCTTCTTTCACGCCCCACCAGGATTGGTTGGGCTGCCATTTGCCATCAAGCGCGTCACGCACGGTCTTGACGTAATAGGGGCCCCAGTTGATCACGGCCGAAGCGAT
>JAUMXD010000078.1 GCA_030529305.1 Allobrachymonas sp. | reverse complement strand
GCAAAACCGAACTCACCAAGGCGCTGGCCGGCTTCTTGTTCGACAGCGAAGAGCACCTCATCCGCATCGACATGAGCGAGTTCATGGAAAAGCACAGCGTGGCCCGTCTGATTGGCGCGCCGCCCGGCTATGTGGGTTACGACGAAGGCGGGTATCTCACCGAAGCCGTGCGCCGCAAGCCTTACAGCGTGATCTTGTTCGACGAAATCGAAAAAGCCCACCCCGATGTGTTCAACATCTTGCTGCAAGTGCTGGATGACGGGCGCCTGACCGACGGCCAAGGCCGCACGGTGGACTTCAAGAACACCGTCATCGTCATGACCAGCAACATCGGTTCCCCCATCATCCAGCAGATGGCCGGTCAGCCGCAAGACGAGATCAAAGACGCGGTGTGGGAAGAACTCAAAACCCACTTCCGGCCCGAGTTTCTCAACCGCATTGACGAGATCGTGGTCTTCCACGGCCTGGACGCCGCGCACATCGCCAACATCGCCAAAATCCAGCTGCACGTGCTGGAGCAGCGCATGCACAAAATGGATTTGGCGCTGGATGTATCGCCCACTGCGCTTGAAGAGCTGGCCAAGGTTGGCTTTGACCCCGTGTTTGGCGCACGGCCCCTGAAGCGGGCCATTCAGCAGCGAATTGAAAATCCGCTTTCCAAAGCGCTACTCGAAGGCCAATTCCCACCCAAATCGACCATTCGCGTCACGGTCGATCCGGTCAAGAACCCGGGCGTTTTCGAATTTGAACGCGCGGGCGGCACAGGCGAGTCAGCTTCATCCGTTTGAGGTGGGAGGGCAGAAAGCTTTGGTTTTTTCAAAGCTTCTTCCCTCATCGCTGTCAGTCTGACAGGCGCTGCTGAGCCACAGACGGCCAGCCCATAAAAAAACCGACATGCCTTTCTAGGCGTGCCGGTTTTTTCTCATCAGCCGCGTCTGCGTGTGCAGATGCCTGATGATGACAATCTTGCTTAAGACAGATGCTTGCCAACCAAGCCAGCCATTTCAAACATGGTGACCTGCTTTTTGCCAAACACTTTGGCCAGCTTGTCGTCGGCATTGATGTTGCGCTTGTTTTGTGCGTCTTGCAGATTGTGGGCCTTGATGTAGTCCCACAGCTTTTTGATGACTTCAGTACGCGGCAGGGGTGCGGAGCCCACTACGGCGGCCAACTCGGCGCTGGGGGTCAGCGGCTTCATGAACGCGGCATTGAGCGCGCGTTTTTTAGCTGCGGGTTTGTCTGTTGCAGATTTGTTCGAGGTAGCCATAATTTCCTTTTCCTTCAGTAGGAACCATTGATATCGGCATCTGCACTTGCATTGCGTACATTGCCAACAGGAATAATCCTAATAGAGAAAAACCCGATTTAGCAAGCCACAAGGCCCGCAGCGCCTGCCTTAAAGAAATAATTTGTTAATGGTGTGAAGCCCATCACGGCCTGTGGTGATTGCTGATTTTTCCTCAGTTTTTTGCAAGTCATCTATATCAGTTATTGATGTCGCTGCAATCAAATACAAAATGCAAGCAAACATCATCACCAGCCCATAAGCCAGCAAGCACAATCAAAAAGCCAACATCCCCTGCTGCGCCTTGCGGATAAAAGGCAAATATAAATAGGTGGATGTAATATGCTTGCGGCTGTTGTGGCAAATGCCATCAGGCATGTTCCCTTGCGCGCCAACAAGCCGCAAACTCGTTCCAAAACAAGGGCTTAGCTTATGGACAGGCACTATCTCACTTCCCTGCTGGCACCTTCTTCGGTGGTGGTATTTGCTGGCAGCCCTGCCGCACGCGAAAACGACCCGGCCTATGCCGATGCCGCCCTGTTGCACGAGGCGATCACGTCTGCCAATTACAGCGGCCGCATCACCTTCATGGACATTGATACCACCGAAGGGCGGCTGGCAGATTTGGTGCACACGGGCGCCGACCTGGCCGTTGTGGCCCTGCCGCACGACAAGATCGCCACCGCGCTGGAGTTGGCCGGGCGCATCAACTGCAAGGCCGCGCTGGTGATCACCAACGGCATCGATGCCGAGCAGGCACAGCACTTGCACCACGTGGCGCGCCAGCATGGCATGTGGATGATTGGCCCCAACGGGCGCGGCTTTCAGCGCCCCCGACAAGGGTTGAACGCCAGCACGCTCGGGCCTTTGCTCAAGCCCGGGGCGTTGGCGCTGGTATCGCAATCGGGCGCGCTCACGGCATCCATCACCGATTGGGCGCAGCAAAACCGCGTGGGTTTTTCCAGCGTGATCACGCTGGGCCAGCACAGCGCCGTGGGCCTGGCCCATGCACTGGATTTTTTGGCCAACGACCCACATACCCAGAGCATCGTGATGTATCTGGAAGGCATTCCCGACGCACGCCATTTCATGAGCGCACTGCGCGTGGCCGCTACCAGCAAACCCGTGGTGGTGCTCAAGGCTGGCCGCAGCGCCGCCCTGACCCACTCGGCCGCGATGGTGGGCAGCGACGAAGTATTCGACGCCGCCTTGCGCCGTGGCGGAGCCGTGCGCATCAATTCCTTCAGCGAGCTGTTTTCGGCCGTGCAATGCCTGGCCGCGCGTTATCAGCCGGTGGGCAACCGGCTGGGCATCATCACCAACGGTGGCGGGCCGGGCGTGCTGGCGGCCGATCGCGCCGCCGATCTGGGCCTGCAATTGGGGCGCCTGGGCGCAGAGCGCGCTCAAGAACTGCAAGCACAAGTGCTGCCCAAAGCGGCCTTAGGCGATTTGCTGGATTTGACCGAAGACGCCACACCCGAACACTTTGCCGCCGCAGTTGCTGCTGCCGCGCGCGATCCGGGCATGGACGGCCTGCTCATCATCCAGTCACCCAAGCCGGGCGTGGATATGACGGCCCAGGCACAAGCCCTGGCGCAGGCGCGCAAAAGCTGTCACAAACCGCTGCTGGCCTGCGTGATGGGCGGCGCATCGGCCGAAGCGGCGCGCGCCGTGCTGGTGGATGCAGGCATTCCCACCTTTCGCACGCCCGATGCGGCCGTCAATGCCTTTGGCAACCTTTCGGCTTATTACCGCAACCAGCAGTCCTTGCAGCAAACACCGCCGCCGCTCACCCACCTGGCCGCGCCAGACGTGGAAGGCGCGCGCATGCTGATCGAAGGCGTGCTGGCCCAGCGCCGCAAGGTGCTTACCGAAATGGAATCCAAGGCGCTGCTTTCGGCCTTTCACATTCCGGTGACGCAAACCATTCTGGCCCGCACCCCAAGCGAAGCCGTGATGCTGGCCAGCCAGTTGGGCTACCCCGTGGCCCTCAAAATCGACTCGCCCGACATCCTGCACAAATCCGACGTGGATGGCGTGGTGCTGAATGTGAACAATGGCGTGGCCGTGCGCGATGTATTCGAGCGCATGATGAAAAACGTGGCACGCCAAATGCCCAACGCGCGCATCAACGGCGTATCGGTGCAACGCATGGCGCGCCAAACACGCGGGCGCGAGCTGTACATCGGCATGAGTACCGAAGAGCCCTTCGGCCCAGTCATTGCTTTTGGCGCGGGCGGCAACACGGTAGAGCTGTACGCCCATCGCTCCATGGAGCTGCCCCCGCTCAACCAGTTCTTGGCGCGGCAGATGATCGAGCATTCCAACGTGGCCCAAGCCATGGGCGCCTGGCGCGGGGCCAACCCGGTCAACCAAGAAGCGCTGGAACAAGTCCTGCTGCGCGTATCCGAAATGGTGTGCGAACTGCCCCAGCTGCGCGAGATGGACATCAACCCCATCATCGTGGATGAGCACGGCGCCGTGGCTGTGGATGCGCGCATCATCGTCGATCACGCCTCCACCCCACGGCCCTACCAGCACCTGTCCATCCTGCCCTACCCCGCGCGCTTTCACCAATCCTGGCCCCTGCCGGGCGACAGCACCTACACCGTGCGCCCCATCCACCCCGATGACGCGCAAATGCTGCAAGAGCTGGTGCGCGGCCTCAGCCCCGAAAGCCGCTACAACCGCTTTGCCTCATCCATCACAGAAATGCCGCCGAGCATGCTCTCGCGCCTCACGCTCATCGATTACGACCGCGAAATGGCGCTGGTGGCCGTGCTGCAAGAGTCCAAACTCACGGAAGAGGCCATTCGCCAGCCCGACCGCATCATCGCCGTTTCGCGCTACATCACCAACCCCGACAGCAGCAGCTGCGAGTTTTCGCTGCTGGTAGCCGACGACTTTGCTGGCAAAGGCATTGGCGCGCGCATGATGCGCTCCATCATGGATGTGGCGCGCGAAAAAGGCTTGAGCGAAATCATCGGCCTGGTGCTGGCTAACAACACGGGCATGCTGCGCCTCATGAGCAATCTGGGCTTCACCATCAGCACCTATGAAGAAGACCCCGACTTCAAGATCGTGAAGCATCAGCTCTGAAAGTTAGCTCTGATGGCCCTGCTTTAGCGACAAACGCTTCGAGCCGGTTTCAAAAGAACAGAAGCATTGATCCGACGAGCGTATCTGATGCGATTGAACATGGCATAGGGATAGCAGAGTCCTATGTTTGTTACGGAATTTGCACCCTGTCTTGGCACTCTCAGAGCATGAGTGCTAATATGCCCGCAACAGATGCCTATGTGTTTCGGGATGTTCTCGGCACACGCAGCTGCTTCTTGAAAGGAAATCAATGACCCATCAAACGGTTTTGCCTGTTGACTCTGCTGCTACCAACGCCACCGCGCTGGCATTGGCTCCGAGCTGGTCAAGCGCCGTTACCCTGCCGCCGCTGGGTAATTTGGAGGCTTACATCAGCGCCGTCAACCGTATGCCCATGCTCACGCCCGAGCAAGAGCTGGACTACGCTCGCAAACTCGTCAGCAACAACGATCTGGAAGCGGCTGGCCGCCTGGTCATGTCGCATCTGCGTTTGGTGGTTTCCATTTCGCGCCAATATTTAGGCTACGGCCTGCCGCATGGCGACTTGATTCAAGAAGGCAATATCGGCCTCATGAAAGCCGTGCGCCGTTTCGACCCCGAACAAGGCGTGCGCCTGGTCAGCTACGCCATTCACTGGATCAAGGCCGAAATCCACGAATACATCCTCAAAAACTGGCGCATGGTCAAGGTCGCCACGACCAAAGCCCAGCGCAAGCTGTTCTTCAACTTGCGCAGCAAAAAGCAGAACTTCCGTGCCCATGCCGCAATGGACGCCGATGAAGGCTTCATTCCACGCGAAAGCCTGAGCGAGCAGGAAATCGACATCATCGCCAAAGACCTCAACGTCAAGCGCGAAGATGTGATCGACATGGAAACCCGCATGACGGGTGGCGATGTGGTGCTTGACCCTGCCCCCAACGACGATGGCGAGCAGGCCTACGGGCCCATTGCCTATCTGTCTGACGCGCGCCACGAACCCACTGCCGTGATCGAAGCACAGCAGCGCGACGAAATGGCGACCACCGGGATTGCCGCTGCGCTGGATACGCTGGACGACCGCAGCCGCCGCATCGTGGAAGAACGCTGGCTCAAGGTCAATGACGATGGCTCTGGCGGCATGACGCTGCACGAACTGGCGGCCGAATACGGCGTCAGCGCCGAACGCATCCGCCAGATCGAAGTGGCCGCCATGAAGAAAATGAAAACCGCCCTGCTGACGTACGCTTAACGCTGAAGCTTTCAAAGGTTCGGGCAGCCCAGACAGCCAATGCCGCCCGCCTTTTCAGCCCAGCCCGTTTCGATAAGGGTTCGCCCCTTGGCAACAAGGCAAAGAACCTGAATCGCAACGGGCTTTTTCATGGCTGTGTACGTACTCTGCTGCACTCCCTGCTGCACTTTCTTCTGCCCCGCCCGTCAAGGCAGCCGAATGGCCTGTCAATCAAGGCTCCTGATCAAGAACGCGCCGCAACTCAGCCCAGCCCTGGCGCATGGTTAGCCTATTCCCAACAGCCCGTCCGCTGCTTCATGCACCCGCCTGCAACGCGGGCACGCATAGGGCCAAACAACTCCAGCTGCGGCACCCTGCATGAACAAGCCCGCTGCAACCAGCACCTCAAAAAGAGCCGCAAACCCCTACTGATTTCACTGTCACCGTTCAATTTCAGGCAAGCGGGACTATCATTGCCAGCCTTTTGAACCCTTGACGGATGGGAGTATTGTCAATGTCGGCTGAAATTTCCTTGGCCCCAAGCCTGATGTTTCTGGCAAGCAGTGTGGTGTGCAGCGTATCGGTGGGCGCTTTGCTCAAGGCCGGGCGCGCCCGGGGGCTGGACGTGCGCCAAGCCATTTTCATGAACTACATCGTGGCTTCAGGGCTGTGCTATTTCCTGCTGCGGCCCGATTTGAGCAAGCTCGCCTCTGGCAGCCAATCCATCGGCATTTTTCTGGCGCTGGGCGTGCTGCTGCCCAGCATTTTCGTGGCGCTGGCCCAATCGG
>JAUMXD010000077.1 GCA_030529305.1 Allobrachymonas sp. | reverse complement strand
GCGGCGCCAGCGAGGCGGGCGAGCCCACCATCGGCCTGAACATCACCCTGCCGCAAGAGCAAACGTTCAACCCCTACATCACGCCGGGCCTGAACTTCAAATTCCACTACTTCGCCCTGCGCAAAATGCACTTCATGATGCGGGCCAAGGCGTTGGTGACCTTTCCCGGCGGCTTTGGCACGATGGATGAGTTGTTTGAAATCCTCACGCTTGTGCAAACAGGCAAATCCAAGCCGGTGCCCATCGTGCTCTACAACAGCAACTATTGGCAGCGCCTGCTGCATTTGGATGTGATGGTGGAAGAGGGCATGATCGATCAAGAAGACCTGCGCCTGTTCCGCTACGCCAATACGCCCGAAGAAGCTTGGGCGCACATTGCCGAGTTTTATCGCTTGGCGTGAGTCAAGCACAAGGTGAAAAGCTGCTGTTATTCGGCGCGGCGCTTGGGCCAGCCGCTCATGCTTGCGGGGTGATGCCGTCAAACAGCTAGGTCATCAGCTCAAGTGCTTGATCTGATGGGATGCAAGGCTTGTGCTTGCTTGACTGATCGCACGCTGTTATCGCAAGCAGCATGTTGTTGGGTAGGGCGGCATTCGATAAGCGCAGCAGCTCCTCGTGCGCAAGCCAGATGGGCTGAGCAAGCCAGTGCTGGTTCGTTTGGTAACGGGCGTATCGCATGCTTTTGCTGATAGTCAATGTCCGTGACCCAAGACATTCGTTTGTTTTTGGGGCGCTGTGGGATGTTTCGGCAGCCAAGTCGGCAAGGGGCTGGGCTAGAATTGTTGTGACGCAACAATCTGTAAACGGGCGCTTCTTTCAGCAGATAAGCGTATCTAAAAGAGGCGCCAGAGGCTGATTCATTGGCTTGCTGGGGCTGCTTTTCCCGTTTTCTTCGCCAGTTGCACTCTTTTTCGCGCTTCAGGCGTTTTTTTACTGCCATTTTCGGGAGCTTTCATGTCGCAACCAGCCACCAAACCGGCCAACCCCAATTTTTCTTCCGGCCCTTGCTCCAAGCGGCCAGGCTATCAAGTCAGTGATCTGGACTTGCAAAGTCTGGGCCGTTCGCACCGTTCCAGCCTGGGCAAGAAGCTGCTGGGCCTGTGCTGCACCGAAACGGCGCGCATTCTGGGCCTGCCGGCCGATTACCGCGTGGCCGTGGTGCCTGCGTCCGACACGGGCGCGGTGGAAATGGCGATGTGGTCGCTGCTGGGCGCGCGCGGTGTGGACATGCTGGCTTGGGAATCGTTTGGCGCGGGCTGGGTCACGGATGTGGTCAAGCAGCTCAAGTTGCCCAATGTGAACGTGCACAAGGCCGACTACGGCCTGCTGCCGGATTTGAGCAAAGTCAACTTCGACAACGACGTGGTGTTCACCTGGAACGGCACCACCAGTGGCGTGCGCGTGCCCAATGGCGACTGGATTGCCGACGATCGCCAGGGCCTGACGATTTGCGATGCCACCAGTGCCGTGTTTGCGATGGACATGCCCTGGCGCAAGCTCGACGTCATCACCTACTCATGGCAGAAAGTGCTGGGTGGCGAAGGCGCGCACGGCATGCTGATTCTGAGCCCGCGCGCCGTGGAGCGCCTGGAAAGCTACACGCCCGTTTGGCCTTTGCCCAAAATCTTCCGCATGACCAGCGGTGGCAAGTTGAACGAGGGCTTGTTTCGCGGCGAAACCATCAACACCCCCAGCATGTTGTGCGTGGCCGACTATCTGGACGCGCTGGCCTGGGTCGATCGCCTTGGCGGCGTGCCCGCAGCCAAGGCGCGCAGCCTGGCCAATCTGCAAGTGATCGAAGAATTTGTGGCAGCCACGCCGTGGATTCACTTCCTCGCGCAAGAGCCGGCCACCCGCTCCAGCACCAGCGTTTGCCTCACGCTGGATTTGCCCGAAGACCAGGTCAAGCAACTCGTCAAGCTGCTGGAGGCCGAAGGCGTGGCCTACGACATCGGCGCTTACAAGGATGCGCCCGCGGGCATTCGCATCTGGTGCGGCGCCACGGTTGAGACCAGCGACGTGCAAGCCCTGATGCCCTGGCTGGCCTGGGGCTACGAACAAGTCAAGGCCTGAAGGTTTTTTGCAGGCCGCGGTCAATCAATTAAGCAACTGCCGCGGCCTTTGTTTTTTCAAGCAAGGATATTTGCCATGTACAAAGTCAGAACCTACAACGCGATTTCGGTCAAGGGGCTGGAGCGCTTTCCGCGCGCGCAGTTCGAAGTGGGCAGCGATGTGGCCCACCCCGATGCCTTTTTGCTGCGCAGCCACAAACTGCACGACGAACCCGTGCCCGAAACCCTGCTGGCCGTGGGCCGCGCGGGCGCGGGCGTGAACAACATTCCGGTGGTCGAATACGGCAAGCGCGGCATCGTGGTCTTCAACGCCCCGGGCGCCAACGCCAACGCCGTGAAAGAGCTGGTGCTGGCCGGCATGCTGCTGGCCGCGCGTGGCGTGCTGCCGGGCATTGCCTATGCGCAATCGCTGGCGGGCATGGACGATGCCGATGCCATGTCCAAGCTGCTGGAAAAAGAAAAGTCGCGCTTTGCCGGTGGCGAGCTGCGCGGCAAAACGCTGGGCATCGTGGGCCTGGGGGCTATCGGTTCGATGGTGGCCAGCACCGCGCTGAGCCTGGGCATGAACGTGCTGGGTTATGACCCCGCGCTGTCGGTCGAGGCGGCCTGGCGCCTGTCCAACCAAGTGCAGAAGATGGAAAACCTGCACTCGCTGCTGGCGCGTGCTGACTACATCTCGCTGCACGTGCCTGCTATTGAGGCCACCAAGCACATGATCAACAGCGAGGCGCTGGCCGCCACCAAGCCCGGCGCGGTGCTGCTGAACTTTGCACGCGAAAGCATTGTGGACAAGCAAGCCGTGCTACAAGCGCTGGAAAGCGGTGTGCTCAGCCGCTATGTGTGCGATTTCCCCGAGCCGGGGCTGTTGCAGCACGACAAGGTCATCCCCATGCCGCATATCGGCGCCAGCACGCAAGAGTCGGAAGAAAACTGCGCCGTGATGGTGGCCGACCAGCTGGTGGACTTTCTGGAAAACGGCAACATTGTCAACTCGGTCAACTTCCCGAGCGTGCGCATGGCGCGCATTGCCGATGCCACGCGCATCACTTTCAGCAATGCCAATGTGGCCGGCGTGCTGGGCCATGTGCTGTCGGTGCTGGCCGATGCGCAGGTCAACGTCATCGACATGGTCAACCGCAGCCGTGGCGATCTGGCCTACAACATTCTGGATGTGGAAACCCACCCTTCGGACGAGGTGGTGGCGGCTATCCAAAAGGTGGAAAACGTCATCCGCGTGCGCGTGATCTGATCCCCAAGCGATCACGCTTGGCCGTGCCTTGTATGGGGTGCGGCCATGTGCAAAGGCCTTGAAAAAGCGTTAACAGCACAGGCCATAAAAACCAAAAAGCCGCATGGGCTATGCCATGCGGCTTTTTTCATGCGCCGTTGCGCTCAATGGGTATCCGGCTGCTGATCGGCGTTCTGCTGTTCATCGGCTTGGCGCAGGCCCAGCAAATCGTGCGTTTGCTCGTTGGGCAAAGCCTCAGCGCTGCGCAGGGCGCGCTGCATGGCGCGGTTGCGCACATCAGCCTGGTCGAGCGTGCGCAGCACGGTTTGCGTTTGGCTGCGGATTTTGCCGAGCACTTCGCCAAACTTGGCAAATTCGGTTTTGACGGCGCCCAGCACCTGCCAAACCTCGCTGCTGCGTTGTTCCAGCGCCAGGGTGCGAAAGCCCATCTGCAAGGCGTTGAGCATGACCAGCAGCGTGGTCGGCCCGGCCAGCACCACGCGCTGTTCGCGCTGCAGGCTGTCCATCAAGCCGGGGCGGCGCAGCACCTCGGCATACAAGCCTTCGGTGGGTAAAAACAGAATCGCAAAGTCGGTGGTGTGGGGCGGGGCGATGTAGCGTTCGTAAATGGTTTTGGCTTCGAGCCGAATGCGCGCCTCCAGCTGGCGGGCGGCCTGTTCGGCTTGCACCGCGTCGGCACGTTGTTGGGCGTCGAGCAGGCGTTCGTAATCTTCATTGGGGAATTTGGCATCAATCGGCAGCCACAGCGGCGCACCGTCGTCGCCTTTGCCGGGCAGGCGAATGGCAAAGTCCACCGCGTGGCGGCTGCGCGGGTGCACTGGCACTTGCGCGGCGTACTGATCGGGGGTGAAGACTTGTTCAAGCAAAGCGCCCAGCTGTGCCTCGCCAAACAGGCCGCGCACTTTCACGTTGCTCAGCAGGTGCTTGAGGTCGCCCACGCCCTGCGCCAGCGTTTGCATTTCGCCCAGGCCGCGGTGCACCATTTCCAGCCGGTCGGCCACTTGCTTGAAGCTTTCGCCCAGCCGCGTTTGCAGCGTGGCTTGCAGCTTTTCGTCCACCGTGTGGCGCATCTCGTCGAGCTTGGCGCTGTTGCTTTGCTGCAATTGCGCCATCTGCTCTTGCAGGGTGGCGCGCATCTCGCCCAGGCGGCGGGCGTTGGCTTCGCTCAAGGCGGCCAGTTGCTGCGAAAGGGTGTCTGATACCTGCTTTTGCATCTGCGCTAAACCGGCTTGCAAGCCTTGCAGTTGCTGGGCCTGCGTGCGGGCCGACTCGGCACTGTGCTGTACCAATCCGGCCTGAAAGGTGCTGAACGCTTGGGTTTGCTCTTGCCGGGCATTGCGCGTGGTTTCGGCCAACTCGCGGCGCAGCTCGCGCTCTAGCCGTTCATTGCCTTGGGCGATGGTGGCGCTCAGCTCTTGCCGCAGGGCTTGGTTGCTTGCGGCAGAAGACGCATCGGGCCGGCGCAGCCACAGCGCCACCAGCAGGATGAGGTTGGCGATCAGCAGAACGGCCAGCAGCAGAAAAAACCAGGTGGAAGAAAAATCGGACACGGCAAAAATCGAGCAAATGGCAAGCCCTGCATTATGCGGGGCGAGGACTGCTGCGGCTTGTGCAAAGTGTGCCGAGGCGTCTAATCAAGCCTTGGCCCCATGTGCTGGATGCGCGCGACCGATCAGGAAAGCGCGCAAGAAAAAGCCCACGGCCATTGCGGGCAGAAGCCGGCCTGGCAGTGGGCTGGTGGTGGCCTGAAGTGCGGGCCGTCAAATCAAGGCATGACCTTGAAGGTGAGTGTGGCGTGGCGCTTTTCTTCGTCGCAAACCTTGGTGTCATGGTAGGGCTGCGAGTAAGTGGCTTTGAGCATCCACTGCCCGGGTTTGAGGGCCACAACGTCAATCACGCCTTCCAGATCGGTGGTGCCGGAGAAGGCGTATTTGTTTTTCAGGAATCCGTCAAACGTGCCAATGACTTGCGCGCGTTTTACAGGCTGGCCGTTTGCAAAAACTTGCACCTTGAAGGGCTGCTCTGCCTTGATCGTGCTGGGGTGCGTGAGCGGAACGATTTCAAGCGCCTGCCCGCTGGGCTGGGTCACGAAAGCGTCTTGCGCGCTGCCCACCTGGATGATGGTTTTGGCGTGCATGGACGTGAGAGAGCAAGAGGCCACGTTTTGAACGGTTTGTCTGGTACCGTCCATGTGCCATTTGTTTTGCGTGTCTTTAGACCAGAAGGTGGGCTTGTACTGGCCGGCCAGAATGTAATTGCCTGCCTCGAGTTTTTTGCCTTCGTACTGATAGTTGGGGCTTGTGGGCGTCAGCACGGTTTTGCTGCCGTCTTTTTTGAGAACGGCCAAAGGTTCGAACAATTTGAGGCGTTCGGTGGGAATGACTTCGGGGCTGGGGAAAGCGTGACCGTAGCCGATGGTCGCCGTCAGGGCATGGCCATTGTTGGCATTGACCCAGAAGTCGTGAGCTGCGGCCGAGCCACATACACCGATTGCAGCCAGTGCCAGAATGCTTTTTCCGAAACGCATAAACACCTCCTAAAAAAAGAAATAAGGGTAAGAGATTGTTGCATAAATAACAACGATTCTCAAATTATTTTTTGCGAATGAAAAGGATTCAATCCAGGGGGCTTGGTGATGTTGCCTGACGTGCCCTTCGGATGATGAGCAATGGGCGCTGCAAATAAAAACAAAAACAGGCAGCGTTTTTACGCTGCCTGAGAAAAGATGGAGCCCTTATCCGCCAAGAAAGGCAAGCGGCGCAAGCCGCTGCCTCTGGCAGAACAGTGCTTGTGCCTGCTGTGGTTTAGGCCAGCAAAGCATTCACCCGCCGTACGTAAGCCGCCGGGTCGGCTGGCAGGCCGCCTTCGGCCAGCAGGGCTTGGTCAAACACGATGTGGGCCAGATCGGCAAAGCGGGCCTCATCTGTTTCGGCTTGCAGCTTGCGGATGAGCGCATGCTCGGGATTGATTTCGAGCACGGGTTTCATATCGGGCACGGGCTGGCCCGCTTGCTTGAGCAGGCGCGCCAGTTGCAGGCTCATGCCGTGGTCGCTGGCCG
>JAUMXD010000076.1 GCA_030529305.1 Allobrachymonas sp. | reverse complement strand
ATCCGGGAACCCTCACAAACCGCGAATCAGGCACCGGAAATCGCAACCCGAAGCGGCCATGCGTCTCTCATCGAACAGCGCCATGAAAGCGAGGCAGGAATAAGCCTTGCGCCAGGCCGCCGCAGGCAAAACAAATACATATACTCAAGGGCGCGCTTGCTCAAGCAAGAAAAATTTCCCATCAGCCGCATGGCCGCGCTCTGGCAGCCAAGCCATGCTTTCTTCAAACGCTTTCCATAAGGGTTCGCAGCACATGCAATTCATCCGCTTTTCCGATTTGTGCGCCAACGGCCAAGCCAAAGGCAAACGGGTTTTCATCCGCGCCGACCTCAACGTGCCGCAAGACGATGCCGGCAACATCACCGAAGACACCCGCATCCGTGCTTCGCTACCCGCAATCCGAATGGCGCTTGAGGCTGGCGCAGCGGTGATGGTCACCTCGCACCTGGGGCGCCCGGTTGAAGGCGAATTCAACCCCGAAAATTCACTTCTGCCCGTAGCCAAACGCCTGGCCGAGCTGCTGGGCTGCGAAGTGCCGCTTGTCAGCGGCTGGGTGGCTGGCGTGGACGTGCAGCCCGGCCAGGTGGTGCTGCTTGAAAACTGCCGCCTGAACGTGGGCGAGAAAAAGAGCAGTGCCGAGCTGACCAGGCAAATGGCCGCGCTGTGCGACATCTTCGTGCACGATGCCTTTGGCACCGCCCACCGCGCCGAGGGCACCACCTACGGCATTGCCCAATACGCGCCCATTGCCTGTGCGGGCCCCTTGCTCGCGGCCGAGATGGACGCCATCTCGCAAGCACTGGCCAACCCCAAGCGCCCGCTGATTGCCATCGTGGCGGGCAGCAAGGTCAGCACCAAGCTCACCATCCTGCAAAGCCTGGCCGACAAGGTGGACGGCCTGATCGTGGGCGGCGGCATCGCCAACACCTTCATGCTGGCCGAAGGGTTGCACATCGGCCAATCGCTGGCCGAGGCTGACCTGGTGGACGAAGCCAAAAAAGTCATCGCCAAGATGAAAGCGCGCAGCGCCGAAGTGCCCATTCCCGTGGACGTGGTGGTGGCCAAATCGTTTGGGGCCGATGCCCCCGCCACAGTCAAAGCCGCGCAAGACGTGGCCGAAGACGACATGATTCTCGACATCGGCCCCCAAACCGCCGCCCTGCTGGCCGAAAAGCTCAAAACCGCAGGCACCATCGTCTGGAATGGCCCCGTGGGCGTATTCGAGTTCGACCAGTTCGCCAAAGGCACCGAAACCATCGCCCACGCCATTGCTGCCAGCCCCGCCTTCAGCATCGCTGGCGGCGGCGACACACTGGCTGCCATTGCCAAATACGGCATCGACAAAGACGTGAGCTACATCTCCACCGGCGGCGGCGCTTTTCTGGAGGTGCTCGAAGGCAAAACCCTGCCCGCTTTTGAAATACTGGCCAAACGCGCGACGGGTTAAGAGCCAAGGGGTCAAACGGTGGGAGCGGCGAACCAGTAAGCGCCTGCTCCCACCGCCGCCAAAGGCTAGTGCGTTGGGATGTTGATGTTTTATTCTGCGCATCCGCAACGCCCGTACCGCCCGGGCAAATCGAACGCTTGAAGTCTCGAAGCGTTCATCCGCCTTGCGCTAAGCCAACAAACTCGCTCACAACAAACGCCCGCAATCTGCACAGACTGCGGGCGTTGCTACGAGCGCTTCTGCCTAAAAAATCCACTCGCCTTGTACCTACGCGAAAGCAAGTACGCGCGCGAGTTGACATTCGAGCCGTAACTCACCGCTTTCTGCGCCGCTTGCAGATTTCACTGGATGGCTGCTGCCTCATGCTTGACGACCCCAGCACCAGCAAACAAGGGCAAGCATCCAAAAAGAAAGGGCGCCTCATGCGCCCTTTCTCGTCTGCCGAATCGTTTTCAACGAATCATTCAAAGCCTTCACTTCACGCAGCCTGGCTTCACCGTGGCCAGATGGCCCACAGCCACAGCGGCTGCTTCATGCGGTGGGCCAAGGCAGCTGCTTCGGGCGACCAGCCCGCAAAGTAATCAGCCCGCACGGCACCCACAATGGCATTGCCCGTATCTTGCGCCAGCACCAGGCGGTTGAGGTTAGCCGCCACCCCTTGGGTTGAAAGCCACACAGGCACACCGTAGGGGATGCTGCCGCGATCCACGGCGATGGACCGGCCAGGCGTGAGCGGCACGCCCTGCGCACCGCGCGGGCCGCTGGCGGCAGCGTTGTTGCTGATGGCTTCTTCGCGGAAGAAGACGTAGCGCGGATTGCTCCACATCGCCTCTTGCGCGCGGCCGGGGTTTTGCGCCACCCATTGGCGCATGGCTTCCCAACTGCCGCCGCGCCCGCCTTGCGACACGACCCAACTCGACGGGCTGCGGAAAGGATGGTTGTTGGTGCCTGCAAAGGCCATGCGCACCATGCGCTGGCTGCCATCCGGCTCTTGCACCTGCACGCGGCCACTGCCCTGCACGTGCAGGATCATGGCGTCGATGGGGTCGGCCAGATACACCAGCGCCCGCCCTTGCAAGGCGGCGCGCGCGGCGGGGTCGGTATCGATCTGGCGGCGGGTGTACCAGGCGCTGCGCGGCGCGCCCCCGGCAGGTGGTGCGTACAGCGGCACGTTGTAGCCCGCGCCGGGTTGACGGCGCGCTTGCAGCACGGGCTCGTAATAACCGGTGAGCAGCCCTTCGATTTGCCCGGCATGGCTTTCGATGCGGTAGGGCTGGAAGCGCTGCATCAGCCAGCGGCGCTTGTCTTCGTCGCTGGCGTGGGCCATGCGCTGCACCTCGGGGCACACATGCGCGAACACGGGGCCGGGCTTGCGGCAGCTTTGCAGCCAGGCGGGCCAAGCTTCGCCCACGGCATCAGCCGTGATGCCCGGCACCGTTGACCACGGCACGGGCACCCAGCGGCTTTTTTCGCGCGTAATGGGCGTGCCTACTACAGATGGGGTGGGCGATGGAGCCGACGTGCGGCTGGCGCAACCGGCCAGCACACCAGCGATCAGCAAAGCGCTGCCCCATACGTGCCAATGCCGCTGACAACCCGGCGCTCCCTTCAAGCGCTGTTTCTGCGCAGCTGATGAGATGACAGCGGAAAAGGATTTGGCAAACAACACGGCAGCACCTCGCAATCATTCATGGATGCCCACAGCTTGGCTGGCATGGGCGCTTTCGATATCAGAGCCTGTTTAATGACTTGTTCAACTCATCATTCACGGATCGAAAAAATAACGCGGCAAAGCGAATACGCCGCGCAGCCAGTTTTTTCGGCCCATTGCAAATGAGAAAAGTCCCGCTAGGGCATGCAGCGCATTCTCGCATCTATGCTTGCAGCCAAGCGGGCATATGCTTTCTCTTACAATGCTGCGGCTTGTTAAAAACCCATTTCTTCAAGCCATTCGCTCGGTTCCATTCGTTGCAATGGTGCCAACTGGCATGGCAATAAAAGAGTGCCAAAGTGTTGAGCTGCCAGCCGCAAGCCTCTCTGCTTTGTCCCCTTTGTTCATCCACTGATTGAGCGCGCCTTCTTGGTGTTTTGCCCAATAGCCAAGAGCCATACACAAGCTCAGAATCGCCTTCTGTATTTTGTCGATACGGCGCGCGAACAAGGTCAATCAACAGCTATTCAGCGCCTCGCCAACTTTTGCCGCTCTGCTCACAATCTGGCCGCAATACATGGCTTGAAGCTGCGCCACCCATCAAGATGCCCTATGTCAGAAACGATGTCTTCTCCTAACAGAAAAGAGCTGATTCTGGGCGGGCAACGCAGCGGCAAATCAGCGCGGGCCGAGCAACTCACCGCCCAATGGCTGGCCCAGCGGCCCACGCACCGCGCCATTTTTCTGGCTACCGCGCAGGCCCATGACGAAGAGATGTGCCAACGCATCGCCCGCCACCAGCAAGATCGCGCGCAGCGCCTGCCTGGCATCCAAACCATTGAAAGCACTGACGTGGCCACCGAGCTGCTGGCGCACAGCTGTGCCGATACGGCCATCGTGGTCGATTGCCTCACGCTGTGGCTCACCCACTTGCACATGCCGTGGCAGGCCGAACCCGCTACAGTGCAAGAGCAAGCCGAGCGCACCGATGCCTTGCTGCACGCCATTAGCACCTGCCAGGCCAGCCTCTTCATCGTCAGCAACGAAGTGGGCTTGGGCATCGTGGCCCCCACGCCCGAAACGCGCCGCTTCGTTGATGCGCTGGGCCTGTTGAACCAACGTGTGGCTGCGGCCTGCAGCCACGTCACCTTCATGGCTGCGGGCTTGCCCCTGAGTCTGAAACACCCCTAGGAGCCCCCATGCAAATCACCGCCCCTCCAACCGAAAAACCCTTCGAAACGCCCGAGGGCGAACGCCGCGGCATCCTCATCGTCAACACGGGCGATGGCAAAGGCAAAAGCACAGCCGCCTTTGGACTGGCCCTGCGCGCCACCGGGCGCGGCAAAACCGTCAAGATCTACCAGTTCATGAAAGTGCCCTCGGCCCGCTTTGGCGAACACCGCATGTTCGAACAACTGGGCAACCCCATCGAAGGGCTGGGCGACGGCTTCAGCTGGGACAGCAAAGACCTGGAAAAATCAGCCCAACTCGCGCGCGACGGCTGGGAAAAAGCCAAAGCCGCCATTCTGGGCGGCGAATACTTTTTAGTCATCTGCGACGAAATCACCTACCCCCTGGCCTTTGGCTGGCTGGATTTGCAAGACGTGATCAACACCCTGCGCCAGCGTCCCAAGCACGTGCATGTGTGCCTGACCGGCCGCCGCTGCCCGCAAGAAATCATCGACATTGCCGACACCGTGACTGAAATGCAGCCCATCAAACACGCGTTTGATGCAGGCATTCCGTCCCAGCGGGGGATTGAGGATTGAGGTTGTCGATGCTATTGCATTGCTGCTCAATATTACCCGTATGCGATCAACTCAAAAAATTGCGCAGTGCTTCCAGCTCCTGCCGAATTAAGCGCCAATCCACAGTTGGGCTTCTTTTTTCGCTTGTTATTGGCAATGAGGCATCTACTGTTGCAAAGGCTTGCCCTTGGGCTTGCTCCGCTGCGGGCAGCTCTGATTCTGCAGTCTGCGCAGAACGGTTCTTGCTGCTATCTAATTGGCTACGTGCACCGCTGATGGTAAAGCCCTGCTCGTACAGCAAATCGCGAATGCGGCGCACCATCAGCACTTCATGATGCTGGTAGTAACGCCGGTTGCCGCGCCGTTTCATGGGGTTAAGCTGCGTGAACTCCTGCTCCCAATAGCGCAACACATGGGGCTTGACCGCGCAGAGATCCGCCACTTCGCCGATGGTGAAATAACGCTTTGCAGGGATGGGGGGCAAAACGGGCGTTTTCATGGAAGCTTGTGGCAAGGCAGTGCTAGGCGTAGTTGATGAAGAACTTGAAAAAACAGGCAATATCTGCCTGTGGCAGCTGCATATTATCCATCTTGTTGGCGCCTTGGCTACCAGCCCATCAGTTGAAAGCCTGCCGCTTGATAACGAGCATATAGCAACATGGAACGGCTGGGCCAGGAACCCTCAATCCACTCCACCACCGCCCGACGGCTTGGCAAGCCTTGCTACCTCTTTAGTTCACAGACCACAAGTTAAAGCAATAACTCGCAACCGCACCTTAATCCAGATCCAGATCATTTGAATCGCCAGCATCAGCCAGTGCCTCATCCCCCTGCACCACGGCTTTGAGTTTGTGGCTGGCATGAAAAGTGACGACGCGGCGCGCTTCAATCGAGATCAGCTCGCCCGTGCGCGGGTTGCGCCCCGGCCGTGGCGATTTGGAGCGCAACTGAAAGTTGCCAAAGCCCGAGATTTTGACGTCGCGCCCCTCTTTCAGCTCTTTCACGATCAGATCGAAAAAGGCATCCACCATGTCTTTGGTTTCGCGTTTGTTCAAGCCGATGTTGTCAAACAGCTTTTCGGCCAGCTGCGCTTTGGTTAGCGTTGGAGTCTGCAAAGAGTCGAAAGAGATGTTCATGCCGGTTCGCTCCTGTTGTGTTACCCGCCACAAATCTTAGCCACGCAGGCGCGCCTGCACATCGCTGGCCAGTTGCGCCAGCACGGCCTGGCGCAGGGTTTCGATGACTTCATCGGTCAAGCCTGCCTGCTCGTTGAGGAATTGCAGGCGAATGGCCACGCTTTTTTCGTCTTCGCCCAGCCAGTTGCTGCTGGCTGCTGCCTTGGGATTGGCACGGAAGATGTCAAACACCGTGGCATGGCGCAACATGCCTTGCGTGGGCGCAGCTTGCACGGCTGCCAGCAATTGGTCGTGCGTGACCGATTCTTTCACGATCACGGCAATGTCGCGCTCGACGAACTGGTTTTTGGCCACAGGCGCAAATTTCGGCACCTGGCGGCCCAGCACAGCCTCCCAATCCAGTTCAAACAGCACAGGCGCTTGCGGCAGATCGTAGGCCTGGCGCCAGCGCGGATGCAACTCGCCGAGCACACCGATAGGCTGCCCGTTCAGCAGCACGGCTGCCGCACGCCCCGGATGCAAGGCCGGATGTTGCACAGGTTCGAAGCGCACGTCTTGCTGGGCCAGCAGGGCCTCCACATCGCCTTTGACGTCGTAAAAATCACTGGCCGTGTCTTTTTGCCCCCATTGCAGGGCATTGACGGAGCCGTAGGCCATGCCCGCCACCCGCATGGGTTGATGAAAACCAGCCACGGTGGTATCAGAATCCGGCACGCTGGCATCGCGCAAAAACACACGCCCCACCTCGAACACGCGCACGCGGCTGGCTTTG
>JAUMXD010000075.1 GCA_030529305.1 Allobrachymonas sp. | reverse complement strand
GACCAGCTTTTCAAGCTCTCTTTCCGTGAGCAACATAGGTACCTCCTATATTTTTTGATACACCAACAATAAGAATTTACTGTGAGGATAGGACTGCACTTCTGCACAGTGCTGAGGATTGTAGGCAGCCCAAGCACACAAAAGCAACGTTCTGAAATAAAGCTTTTACAAATACTTGCGTATCTTTAATTTTCCACATTTCAAAAGGCCGGTAACTCATATAGAAGACCCTTCTTAACTTGTCTCAGTGCGTGATTAAAAAAAATTACATGCCGTGTGATGCAATTGATGTTGCTTGCGTTTTCCCTTGAGAAAAGAAGGCAGAATTAAAATAAATTAAACGATATGATGTAATTTTAAATTAATAATAATTATCCATCCGTCGCCAAAAGGCAAAAAAACACAAATCCCGACAAAAACGCATGGAATTGAAATGGGGTTTCGAAGTACAAAAAAAGTTTGTTTGCTTTCAAACTTGCCGTCGCCCAAGGCCTGACCACGCGCTTTACAAACCAGCAAGCACCATTTTTGGCGCGCATGAATGCGGCAAGCCACGCCGACTGGCCTGATCAGGCCTGTGAGAAAAGGGCGGCTTGCCCGATCGGTGCAACAAGCCCTTGCAAGGAACTGCGCAACGGGTCGGCGCAGGAAAGAAGGCACGAAAGAATCGACACAGAAAAGCCCATGATGCCCGGATGTGCCTGTTGTCTGATGTATAAAGGCGGGTTTTGGCCTGTTTTTACCTGCAGCCTTGCCCGATGGGCTGCGCTCATGCTGCCCGGGCCAAGCGAGGGGCTAAGGCAGCATCAGTGCACGCATTGCAGCCCCAAGTCATTGCCAAGGCTGCACGCATTTCCTTGCAGCTTGCGCGCTGCGCCAGCAGCATCACGCCCAAACCAAGTACCTGCAAGCGCCGCAGATCACACGTGACGACGTTTCCAGAGCACCTCACTGCACTCCAATCCAGCCCTCATGCAATCCGAAACCCAATCTGCCCTGCTGAACAGTCCCCGCGAGTCGATGGAGTACGACGTGGTGATCGTTGGTGGCGGCCCGGCTGGGCTGGCCACGGCCATTCACGTCAAACAGTTGGCTGCCGCACGCGGACAAGCGGTTTCGGTCGTGGTGCTGGAAAAGGGCGCGGAGATTGGCGCGCACAGCCTCTCGGGCGCGGTGCTGGATCCGCGTGCGCTCAACGAATTGCTGCCCAATTGGCGACAACAAGGCGCACCGCTGCACCAAGCGGTTACGCGCGACGAGGTGCTGTTCCTCTCTGAAAAAGGCAGCATTGCCACGCCGCATTGGCTGCTGCCTGATTCGCTGCGCAACGCGGGCAACTACATCATCAGCCTGGGCGCTTTGTGCCAGTGGCTGGCCCAGCAGGCCGAGGCGCTGGACGTGGACGTGTTTGCGGGCTTTGCCGCAGCCGAGCCGCTGTTTGACCAGGCCAATCGCCTGTGCGGCGTGGCCACGGGCGATATGGGCATCGACAAGCAAGGCCAGCCCCTGCCCAACTTTCAACGCGGCATGGAACTGCGCGCCAAGTACACCGTGCTGGCCGAAGGCGCGCGCGGCCATTTGGGGCGGCGGCTGATTGCGCATTACGGGCTGGATGCAGGGCGCGACCCCGGCAGCTGGTCCATCGGCATCAAGGAATTGTGGGAAGTGCCCGCCAGCCAGGCCCAGCCGGGGCTGGTGCTGCACACCTCGGGCTGGCCCGTGGGCAACAAGGCCACGGGCGGCGGTTTTTTGTACCACTGCGGCGACAACAAGGTGACGCTGGGCTATGTGCTGGGCCTGGGCTACAGCAACCCCTGGTTGAGTCCGTTCGACGAAATGCAGCAGTGGAAAACGCACCCCGCCATTCGCCGCCACATCGAGGGGGGCCAGCGCATCGGCTACGGCGCGCGCGCGCTGAACAACGGCGGCCTGCAGGCCATGCCCGAGCTGGTCTTTCCGGGCGGGCTGCTGGTGGGCTGTGAGGCAGGCATGCTCAACGCCGCGCGCATCAAGGGCGTGCACAGCGCCATCAAATCGGGCATGTTGGCGGCAGACGCGATCGTGGCCGCACTGGCCGAGGGGCGCAGCCTGGACGCGCTGCAAGCCTACCCGCAAGCCTTTCGCGCCAGCTGGCTGCATCAGGAACTGGCGCGCAGCAAAAACTTCAAGCCCTGGTTCAACCGCTATGGCAGCCTGGTGGGCACGGCCATGACCGGGCTGGAGCAATGGCTGCTGCCCAAGCTGGGCATCAACAGCCCGCCGTGGACGGTGCGCGAGCGCGCGCCCGATCACGCCAAGCTCAAGCCCGCTGCGGCCTGCGAGCGCATCGACTACCCCAGGCCCGATGGGCGCTTGACCTTCGACCGGCTCTCGTCCGTCTTCTTGAGCAACACGCACCACGAAGAAAACCAGCCCGCGCACCTCACGCTCAAAGACGCGCGCGTACCCGTGGCCATCAATCTGGCGCAATACGCCGGGCCCGAGGCCCGCTACTGCCCCGCAGGCGTGTACGAATTTGTGGATGGGCCCAACGGGCAGCCGCGCTTGCAGATCAATGCCGCCAACTGCGTGCATTGCAAAACCTGCGACATCAAAGATCCCACGCAAAACATCGTCTGGATCACCCCCGAAGGCGGTGGCGGCCCCAACTACGGCGGCATGTAAAAGCCTCTGGCCAGTGTTTCGTGCTGGCCTTGGTCAAAAAGCGCAACAACTATCGGCGCTGCAGCCTAAATGCAGGCGATCTGCCGTGTTGCGCCTGTTCGGCCGCTTTTGGATGATTGAAGAGACTTGAAGAGACGCGCTTGGGGCCGCCACTGACGGGACAGGCACATAACACCTATGCGACCCCAGGTCGTTGCGCCCGGTATCCATGCATTCAATTCATCGGCCAAAAGCTAGTCTCATCAAAAGCGGCATCAGCCAAAAGCCAGGCCCAGCCCGATACACGCTCAGTCGGGCGCATCCTGCAGCCGCTGGCACCAATCGACCCACCGTTTACCCGCCCACAAAGGAGCATGCGCGAGGCGGGGTTCGACTGGCTTCAGGCCGGTTTTATTTGAAATTCACCGTCACCGAGCGCGCGCCGGTCAGCCCCGGGTAAGCAGCCGTGATGCGTGTGCCTGCGCGCGCGCGCAGCAGGGGCGACATGGCACCAACACTCACCCACTGGCCGGGTTTGAGTTCTGCCTGCTGCTCGCGCAAAGCGCCCGTGAGCCAAACCACCGCTTGCAGCGGGTGCCCCATCACATCGCTGCCTTTGCCGCGCGCCAGAATGCGCCCGCTCGGGCCAATCACGCGCACTGACATGGTTTCCAGCTCGCGCAGCATGCGCTGGCGGGCCTTACCATCCTTGGGCACAGCCAGCGGCTCGCCCATCACGCCCAGCCGCGCGCCCGCGTTGATGGCCGTGACATTGTGTACCGTGAGCTGCGCGGGCTTTTGCACCAACACGTCCACCAATTCGATGTAAGGGATGATCTGATCCACATGGGTCAGCACCTCGGCCGGGGTTTTGGCCTGGTTGATGCCGCTGCTTTTCACGCGCACCAGCAAATCGGCCTTGTACAGCGGCTGCGCACCGAACTTGGCATTGACGACACTGCGCGCAGGCAAAAGCATGCCGCTGTAATAGCTGCCCCACACCGGCTCGGTGGTGCGAAAGCTCTTTTGCAGGTGCGCATTGCTCAACTCCACCTTGTAGCCCACCAGCGCGCCATGCGTGCGGGCCAGTTGCTGCTGAAACTTGGCGCGGGTGCAGGCCGCATCGGCTGCCATCATGCCCTCGGGCGGGTTGGCGAAAGGCTGCTTGGCGGCATAGGCCTGCGCCCACTGCGCCACTTCTTCATCACTCAGGCAGCGGGAGCCCACTTCCACCACGGGGCGCGGTGCAGGCGCAGGCACAACAGGCGTTTGCGGCTGGCCAGGAGCTTGATGGGCACAGCCAGCCAGCAGCAAAGCTGCACCAGCGGCCAGGGCGGAAAGCGTTCGCGAAAGCAACATGCGGCATCTCTTGGGTCGAGTCAAAAAGCCTGCGCATTGTAAAAAAGCAAGGCTTGCAAAAACCTTTAGGGCCTACTGCCGCTATGAATGCCAAACGATCGGAGCACATTCACATCAGCGCCCCACACCAGGCATCTCAATCGAAGCCATAAAGACCACATATTGGCTGGATCACTAACTCGGTACCCTCGACAAACAAACGCGAGTTTTTGCAGACTTAAGAGAAGGAAAAGGGAGGTGTCAAAACCCCTCGTCCGCCCGCAAAAAGCGCCATTGCCCACTGGGCAAATCGCCCAGCATGATGCGGCCAATGCGCACGCGCTTCAATCCCACCACGTGCAGGCCCACGGCTTCGCACATGCGGCGGATTTGGCGCTTTTTGCCCTCGCGCAGCACAAAGCGCAGTTGCTCGGGGTTTTGCCAATCCACCTGCGCGGGCAGCAGGGCTTGCCCGTCCAGGCTCAGGCCGTGGCGCAGCAGCGCCAGTTTGTCGGGCGGGAAAACCGCCTGCACCTGCTCGCGCACCACGCCCTGCGGCGTGGCGTATGCCACGCGCACCAGGTATTCCTTGTCGGTGGTGCTGTCGGCGCCGATCAGCTGGCGGGCGATGCGCCCGTCTTGCGTGAGCACCAAGAGGCCGGTGGAATCGATATCGAGCCGACCGGCCGGAGCCAGCCCGCGCAGCTGGCGCGGCAAGAAACGCATGGGGGTTTTGTCGCCCGGCCAGCGGCTGGCGCTGCCCAGCAGGGTGGCGGCGCTCGGGCAGCCGTCTTCGGGCTGGCCGCTGACGTAGCCCACGGGCTTGTGCAGCAGGAAGGTGACCAGCTGCCCCTGCTGCACGTAGGCGGCCTTGTCCACATGGATGCTGTCGCCCGCTTGCACGCGCTGGCCCATCGCGGCGGGTTCGCCATTGACGAAGACCCAGCCGCGCGTGATCCAGTCATCGGCTTCGCGGCGCGAGCAAATCCCCAGATCGGCCATGCGCTTGTTCAGGCGAATGCCTGTTGGCGCATCGGCTGCCCCGGCTGACGCCATGGATGTTGTTGCAACGCTTGGCGCAGTGGGAGCAGCGGCGGCCTGCGCTCGACGCGGCTGGGCAGGCACCGCACCCGCCTCCCGCATGGACGTTGGGCCCGCATGGGCCGCATCGCTGCTGCGCCAGATATTGCGCCGCTGGTTCGCAAAAGCAGCTGTGAAAGGGCGCACCGCCTGGCTTGCGGCTTGTTCAGCCCCTCCTGCCCAACGGCCTGTACGCCGATCATCGGCAAAGCGGGCGCTGGCCGCCCCCGACGCACGGCGCTGCTCGCGATGCGGTTTGGCCGCATCGTTGCCCCGATCTTTGAAGGCAGCGCGCGCCGGGCGGGAAGACGAGCGGAATTCAGACTCCCCCTTTCCTGCTGCAGCCCGATGCCCCGCACGCGCCTTTTCGCGCCCTTCTTCCCGCCGACCTGAACGCGCTTCCTTGCGCCCCTCTGCCCGCCCGCTGCCCCGATCAGCCGCCCGGTGCGCGGAGGTGTTTTTGTGGGGTGCGTCCTGGCTGGGCGCGATTTGGGCTTTTGCACTCGGGCTGCCTGCACCGCCGCGGGCAGCGCTTGGCGCTTTCGCCTGAGGGGTTGCCGCCAAACGCAGCACGCGCCTGGCAGGTGTCGTGGATGCAGCGGGCGAGGCGGGTGAAGCGGGCGCGCCGCCTGCATCAGTTGCGCCCACGGCCTTGCTTGGGGAGCGGTTGTCGGCTGGCTGGCTCATGCTTCATCTCGCGCGCGGCGGCTGGATCGGCTGGCGGCGTCATAGGCATCGACAATGCGCGCCACCAGCGGGTGGCGCACCACGTCGGCGCTGGTGAAGCGCACCTGGGCAATGCCCGGCACGCGCTTGAGAATGCGCTCGGCCTCCACCAGGCCGCTGGTGCGGCCCTTGGGCAGGTCGATCTGGCTGATGTCGCCCGTCACCACGGCCTTGCTGCCAAAGCCGATGCGGGTGAGGAACATCTTCATCTGCTCGGGCGTGGTGTTTTGCGCTTCGTCCAGGATGATGAAGGCGTTGTTGAGCGTGCGCCCGCGCATGAAAGCCAGCGGCGCAATTTCCAGCTGGTTGCGCTCGAAGGCTTTTTGCACCTTCTCGAAGCCCATCAGCTCGTACAAGGCGTCGTACAGCGGGCGCAGATAGGGATCGACCTTTTGCACCAGATCGCCGGGCAAAAAGCCCAGGCGTTCGCCCGCCTCAACGGCCGGGCGCGTAAGCACGATGCGTTGCACGGCGCCACGCTCCAGCGCATCCACCGCGCAGGCCACGGCCAGCCAGGTTTTGCCGGTGCCGGCCGGCCCCACGCCAAAAGTGATGTCGTGGCTGGCAATGGCTTGCAGATACGCCCCCTGGTTGGCGCTGCGCGCGCGCAGGTCGGCGCGGCGGGTGGCGAGTTGGGCGTCTTCGGTCGGCAAGGGGGCGCTGTCGTCACCGGCCAGCATCAGCTGCACCATGCCGGGCGTGATGGGCCGGGCGGCTTGCTCGTACAGGGCTTGCAGCACCTCCATGGCGCGCTGGGCCTTGGCCTTGGGGCCATCGACCTTGAATTGCTCGTGCCGGTGGGCGATTTTCACGTCCAGCGCGCGTTCGATGGTGCGCAGGTGCTCGTCCAGCGGGCCGCACAGATGCGACAGGCGGCTGTTGTTGAGCGGGGTGAAGCTGTGGCGCAGAATCATGCCGATAATCCGTGGTTTTGTTTCATCTGTGAAGGGCGTGCCCGCCATGCAGTGCGTGCGCTGGATGCAGACGTTGTTGATCGATGCCCGCTACAGCCCAATACCCGCGCGGGTTGCCTGTTTACACTGGCCCACACGCCCCAACCGCAACGAGGATACCCCATGATCGGCCGACTGACTGGCACGCTGCTTGAAAAATCGCCCCCGCAGGTGCTGGTGGATTGCCACGGCGTAGGCTACGAAGTGGATGTGCCCATGAGCACCTTTTACAACCTGCCCGCGCTGGGCGAGCCGGTGAGCCTGC
>JAUMXD010000074.1 GCA_030529305.1 Allobrachymonas sp. | reverse complement strand
TGAAAGAAGGCGATGAAGTCACCGCCGTCATCACCAACATCGACCGCAAGGCCCGCAACATCCAGTTGTCCGTCAAGGCCAAGGATGCTGTGGATCAACAGCAAGCGCTGGATAGCCTCAACCAGGCTGCCGGCCGCGATACCGCTGGTACCACCAGCCTGGGCGCTCTGTTGCGCGCCAAGCTGGATAACGAAGAAAAGGCCTAATCACATAGGCTAAGCGGCCCGTCCCGCAGGTGCAGCTCGCAAGAGCTGCGCTTTGAGGGATCGGCCGTTTTTTAATACATGGCATCAGGAGCTTGCATGACACGTTCTGATTTGGTGGATGCGCTGGCTGCGCAATTCAATCAGCTGCCTCATCGGGATGCCGAAATGGTCGTCAAAACCATTCTCGACAGCATGGCAGAAGCCTTGGCCAATGGCCACCGCATCGAGATACGTGGCTTTGGCAGCTTCACCATCAGCCACCGCCCGGCCCGTACAGGGCGCAACCCTCGCAGTGGCGAAGCTGTGCATATTCCGGAAAAACGCGTGCCGCATTTCAAGCCGGGCAAGGCATTGCGCGAAGCGGTGGACTATCCGCAAGCGGGCGAGGCAGGACGCTCTGAAAGCGAGCAAGGGGCCGCCTCAGGGGCTTCTTTATAATGCGCGCCCATATGGAGCGTCGCATGCAATGAACTGCTTTTGAAACGCGCATGAAAACACTTCTCTGGCTGCTGCTGAAAGCAGCCATTTTTTTTCTGCTGTTTGCATTTGCTCTAGGCAATCGGCACGAGGCGCTGCTGTACTTTTTGCCAGACCAAGCGCTTGCGGTTCCGATGGTGGTTGTGGTGCTGGGCAGCTTTGCCTTGGGGGCGTTTTTCGGCATTCTGGTGATGTTGCCGCGCTGGTGGCAGTTGCGGCGGGCGGTGCAGCAAGTCAAGCAAGCGCCTGCGTCGGCAGCCGAGCCGACGGGTATGCCGCAGCAGCATATACCCAGATATCCGGCCGAGCTGGGGCAGCGCATGACGGATGCTGCCATCACTCCTCCTTACGAATCTTGATCAAGGGCGCAAGCGCATGAACATCGACTCCACCTGGCTCCTGCTGGGCCTGCCTGCGGCATTTGCCTTGGGCTGGCTGGCTTCGCGATTGGATTTGCGCCAACTGCGCACCGAGAACCGCAGTGCACCCAAAGCCTATTTCAAAGGGCTGAACCACTTGCTGAACGAACAGCAAGACGCCGCGATTGATGCCTTCATTGAGGCTGTGCAAAAAGATCCCGATACGACGGAGCTGCACTTTGCCTTGGGTAGCCTGTTTCGTCGGCGTGGCGAGTATGAGCGTGCCATTCGCGTGCATCAACACCTGCTCGCGCGGGCCGATTTGTCTGCGGCGGATCGCGCTCGCGCACAACATGGCTTGTCGATGGACTTTCTCAAGGCCGGCCTGCTCAATCTGGCCGAAGATTCCTTGCGGCAGCTCAAAGGCACGGCTTTTGAGCACAGTGCCCAATTGACGCTGTTGCACATTTACGAACGTTCACGCGATTGGTTGCAGGCCGACGCCACGGCGCAAGAACTGCAAGCCGCTAACGAAGGGCAAGACTTCAGCCAGCAACGTTCGCACTACTTGTGCGAGCAAGCGCAGCTGGCGCAGAAAAAACAGCAGTTTGAAACGATGCGCGATTTGTTGCAGCAGGCCATGGCGCTGGCTCCCAAGGCACCACGCCCACGCATTCAGTTGGCGGCTTTTTTGCAGCAGCAAGGCGATCAGCCAGCAGCACTGGCGCAGCTGGAACATGTCATGGCTTACGCGCCAACACATGCTCCACTGGTGGCGCAGACCTATGCCGAGCTGGCCTTCGCGTGCGGGCAGGCAGAGCAGGCGCGCGCCCAATTGGCTGCCTTGCAGCAAGCGCAGCCCTCCATCGATTTGGTGAATGCCCTGGTCTGGCTGGAAGAGCAATCGGGCGCAGTGCAGCAAACAGGCGGCGGTGCTATTCACTATATCGAGCATCTTCAGAGCACGCCTTCGTTGATGGCGGCTGAGCGTTGGCTCAATCGTGAAAAACTGGCGGGCGACCCCAACCAGCCGGTGATTGACAAAGCTCTGCAGCATGCCATCCGGCCTTTGAACCGCTACCAATGTGCTGCTTGCGGCTTTGAAGCGCAGAAGCATTACTGGCAGTGTCCAGGCTGCCACAACTGGGACAGTTATCCGCCAAGACGAATTGAAGAACTCTGACCAAGCAACTTTCTTTCCGCATCAATACTGCGGCCTGACTAACGAGCGGCCTTTGCAACAGTGCAGCCGTTTAGATTGGAAGCACAGTGGGCCGGCGGCCTTGCTGTAGACAAAATAAAAGCCCCTGCGGAGGGGCTTTGTTTCACGCGCATCGGGAAAAAATCAGTGCATGGTGCTGCTGGCAGCGCTATGCAGAGGTTTGCTTTTGGCGTGTTCGCGTACGACGCGGCGCAGCTCTTGCAAATCCTCTTTGCTGAGCGTGCGTTTTTGAAAAAGCTTGGCGCTTTTGCAGTTGCCGTTCTTCTGCGCGGCAATGCTGGCACGCACGTCTTGCTGCAAAGAGTCGTCTGATGCGGCGCTTGCCTGCGCCTGAGACGGGGTGGGCGGATACTCGAATTGAACGGGGCACTGGGCGTGTGCTGCAGCGCTAAATAGCATCAACAACAGCGAACAGGCAAACTTGGGCGTATGCCGCAGCAAACCAGGCGCTTGGCTTTGGTGGTGATTGCTCAAATACAGCCAAGAAGGGGCGGGAAAGCGGATACATAACTGTCGCAACGAATGAAACTGCTGAACGTCGCTCATTTTTTTGTACAACCTGTAAGAAACAAAACTGCTGCTCTAAGTAGCAATACGCCCATTATGAGCGCCGATAAAAGCAATTTGGGCCAATACACCTTGAAAACGAAAACAATGTTGTTTTCAGAACGCGGCACTTTCAAAGCTTCAAACTTTTGCTGACTCATGATGAGTAAGCCGAGCAATTTTCTGATGTTTCCCAAGCGATGTGCAAGGTGCAGGCAGGTGACAAAAGCAAGGCATATGAAAGATGTGTAACGCTATGAAAGATGCGACCCGAAAACGTCGTTAAAGCTCGAAATGCCGCCTAATATCGCGCTTGTTACATATTTCAGTTGAAAAGGAGAAGCGTCGATGAATCAGGCCAATCCTGCACGTGCCGACAAAGTCGTGGTGGTGGACGATGATGCGCGCATTCGTGATCTGCTACGCCGCTATCTGAGCCAGGAAGGCTTTGAAGTGATGGTGGCCGAAGACGGCAAGAACCTCAACCGCATTCTGCAACGTGAAGCGGTCGACCTGATCGTGCTGGATCTGATGTTGCCAGGTGAAGACGGTCTGTCGATTTGCAGACGGCTGCGCGCATCCAACGACAAAACGCCCATCATCATGCTCACAGCCAAGGGCGAGGATGTGGATCGCATCGTCGGCCTGGAAATTGGTGCGGATGACTATTTGGGCAAACCCTTCAATCCGCGCGAGCTGTTGGCGCGCGTGCACGCTGTGCTGCGCCGCCGCCCGGCTATGGAGGCGCCAGGTGCGCCTGCTGCAGAAACTGAGTTGGTGACCTTTGGCAATTTCGTATTTGATTTGAGCGCGCGTACCCTCAAAAAAGGCGATGAAGACTTGCCCCTGACAACGGGCGAGTTCGCCATGCTCAAAGCGCTGGTGCGCCACCCTCGCCAGCCGCTGTCGCGCGAGAAATTGGCGCAATTGGCACGCGGGCGTGAGTTCGAGCCTTTCGACCGCAGCCTGGACGTGCAGGTTTCGCGCCTGCGCAAATTGATTGAGGCCGACCCCGCATCGCCCCGCTATATCCAAACGGTTTGGGGTGTGGGCTATGTCTTCGTACCCGACGGGGGCGGCAGCGCCTGATCGCAGTTCAAGAAAAGGGCGCAGGGCAGAATGCGCCCTTGTTTTTTGATGCTTTGCCGCTTCTATTGCGCAAATCGTTTTCATGGATCAGCAGAATAACCCGTTCCAACCGTCCACGGCCGATGACGACAGCCCGGACACGGCTGCAGAAGACTTTCAGCCCCCACGCGTTCGCGCCCGCTGGGGGTTGAATCTGTTCTGGCGCACCTTCTTCATGATGGCGCTGCTGCTGACCTTCAGCACTCTGGGCTGGTTGTTTTTGGTGCGGTCGGTGGATCTGGAGCCGCGTGCGCGGCAAACGGCGCAGCAGATCGCTTCCTTGGTTAACTTGAGCCGGACTGCGCTGATTTATTCCGACACGATCGCGCGCTACGCCCTCATCAAAACCCTGGCCGAAGAAGAAGGTGTGCGCATTCTGCCGCGCGAGCCGGAAGATGTCATCGTGCCCATGCGCCCGGGGCAAATGGCCGAACGCATCACGCAGGAGTTGCGCCGCCGCCTGGGGCATGACACCATCGTGGCCCGTGCGGTCAATGGCGAAAACGGCTTGTGGATCGGCTTTGACATCGACGACGACCCCTATTGGTTGTTGACTGACCAATCGCGCATCCATCAGGTGGGGGGGGCAACCTGGCTGGTGTGGGTGTTGATGGCGGGCCTGCTGTCTTTGACGGGGGCAGCGGTGATGGCGGGCATTGTCAACCGGCCGCTGCGGCATTTGCTGGCAGCCATCAGCAAAGTGCACAAGGGCGATTTCAAAAGCGGGCGCTTGGACGAAACCGTTGCGACCAAGGAAATCCGCAAGGTGAACATCGGCTTCAACCGCATGGCCGAGCAGATGGCCAAAGCAGAGCAAGAGCGAGCCGTGATGCTGGCGGGCATTTCGCACGATTTGCGCACCCCCTTGGCGCGCCTGCGCCTGGAGGTGGAGATGAGCGTGCCCGACCCCGAATCGCAGCGCTACATGGCCGCCGACATTGAACAGCTGGACGTCATCATCAACAAGTTCATGGACTATGCGCGGCCCGAGGCCATTGAGCCTGCAATCGTGCACCTGGCCGATGTGGTGCAAACCTGTGCTTATCCTTATCTCAACGTCAGCGACATGGTGGTCAAGATCGATGTGCCGCACAACCTGCGCGTCATGGCTGACGAGGTGGAGCTGGGCCGCGTGATCTCGAACCTGATGGAAAACGCGCGCCGTTACGGCAAAACACCGGGCACGGAGGTGACTGAACTCACCATCAAGGCCAAGGCCGATGGCGCGCGCGTGCTGCTGCAGGTTTATGACCGGGGCAGCGGCGTGCCCGAGCACCAGTTGGCTGATTTGACGCAGCCTTTTTTCAGGGCGGATGCGGCCAGAACTTCGGCTGTGGGCAGCGGCCTGGGGCTGGCCATTGTGAAAAAAGTGGTGGATTACATGGGGGGCTCACTGACACTGAGCAACCACCCGCAAGGCGGCTTGCTGGCTAGCTTGCGCTTGCCGCGGGCCAAGTGAAAGGCGTGATGGGGTAACGGCTTTACCACATGCTTTGCAAGAACACAGGGCTTGCAAAAGCACAGCGCTCGCTACATTAACTGCGGCGGGGGCGCTGCGCCGATAAGGCCGCAGAGGCTGTTGATTGGAGCAGATGATGGCGCATACGGTAGGCGCTGCTACGAGTGCTTGAGACTGAACACGGTGAGAACGGATTCGCTCTCAAGGCTGATAAGGCCATCGCAGGCCGCCAACGGCAAGTTCTTCGGCGTCCATTCATTATCCAGACAAGAGCCCATAAAGAGCCGAAGCAAAAAGTTGAAAGAATCAAACGATTGCCAGCCAGCCGATTCCCTCAAGCGCGCATCAGCAATACGGCAGCGCGGGCTTCCATGCTGCGCTCTTCGCCCACGGGGCCGAGCTGCTCAGCCGTTTTGGCTTTGACGTTGACTTGGCTGGCATCAATCGACAAGCAAGCAGCAATGCTCGCGGCCATGGCTTGTTTGTAGGGCGCGAGCTTTGGTTTTTGGGCAATTACCGTGCAATCGACGTTGACGATTTGCCAGCCCCCTTCGGCTTGCACACGGCGCATGGTTTCGCGCAGCAGCACGCGCGAATCGGCGTCTTTAAACGCCGGATCGGTATCGGGAAACAAGGTGCCGATATCGCCCATGCCGGCGGCGCCCAGTAGAGCGTCGGTGATCGCATGTAACAGCACGTCGGCATCTGAATGGCCCAGCAAGCCTTTGTCATGCGGGATTTGCACACCGCCCAGCCACAGCGGGCGGCCTGCGATGAGCTGGTGGCAATCCCAGCCTTCGCCAATACGAAACGGAAATGAAGAAGCAGGTGTTGTCATGCGGGCGATTGTCGCATTGGATGCGGCTCTAGATGCTGCGCGGGGTAAGTGAATCAGTAAGGCTAGCCTTGGTCTGAAGCGCTGGATTGAGCAGGCGCACTGCGAGCACGCAGTACCGCTTCGGCCAAGGCAAAGTCTTCGGGGTAGGTCACTTTGAAGTTACTGGCGCTGCCTTGAACCAGCAAGGGCGCGTGGCCTTGACGTTCGATGGCACTGGCTTCGTCGGTGATGCTGTCTGGCGCTTCGCGCAGGCCCGCCTCCAGCGCGTGCAGCAACGTGCCCAAGCGAAACATTTGGGGCGTTTGCGCCAGCCATTTGTCGTGGCGCGGCAGGGTGGTGGCCACACGGGGCGTGGGTGGTGCCGTGTGCCTGGCAGCAGCTTGCTGGGCCTTGAGTGTATCGGGCAGGGGCAGGGCCAGCAGGCCGCCAATGGGGTCGTGGCGGCAGGCGCTGATCAGGCGCTGAATCTGCTCTGGCGTGATCAGGCAGCGGGCGGCGTCGTGCACCAGCACCCAATCATCGGCTTGCGCGCCGCGCTCTTGCAAGGCGAGCAGGCCATTGCGCACGCTCTTGGCCCGGCTAGCGCCGCCGCAATGGCTGATCCAAGGTTGTAGCCCGAAGGTTTTGGGTGGCAAAGGGTGTGCGGTAAACCAGCCGTCATCCGGTGCCAATACCAGCAAGGTTTGTTTGATGGCTGGGCATTGGGCAAAGGCGGCCAGCGTGTGCCACAGCATGGGCTGCCCGGCCACAGGCTGATATTGCTTGGGCAGGGCC
>JAUMXD010000073.1 GCA_030529305.1 Allobrachymonas sp. | reverse complement strand
AAAACTGCGAATTCACTTTGCACATCAATGGCGAGTTGCGTCAGCATGGCCGCTGCACGCACATGCTCCATTCGTTGCCTGAGATTTTGAGAGAGTTAGCGGACACTTGCGGTTTATGCGTAGGAGATGTGGTGTTTACTGGCACGCCAGCCGGCGTGGGGCCGTTGCACACAGGCGATCGGCTGCTGCTGGATTTGGCTGGCCAGGTGCAGGCTACTTTTGAAGTGGGTTAATGCTGGAGATGGATCGTGCTGCGTCTACTCATATTGGATGTGCAAACATGGGTTAATGTTGAAAAAATTGGTTTTTAGCACCTGGAGTTTTTTATTTATTGGTCCAATAAGATTGGATTGATTTCAAGCGTTTAAAAATTTCATTGGCTCAATATATTTGCTGGAGGTTAAGTGCCATTGATATGACTTTATATGGGTGGTGTAAGTGGCTGCGTCTATGATTTTGAATGGATTAAAGGTCAATGGGTGTCGCATAAACAAAGGCGCAAAATGAATGCGCAAACGCAAGTAAAAGCTTGGGCCGTATTTGCTTCATTGCGTCCGAGAGTGCATTCGTGACATTCATATTTTGGGCTATTGGCAAGTTTGAATAAGGCAGAGCAAAACCATGCGTTTTTTTGAACATCAAACCCGGGCGCGCCGTGGCACGGCGCGATTGCTGGTGCTCTATGCCCTGGCCGTGTTATTGACGGTGGGGTTGCTGGTGTGGGTGTGCAGCTGGTTTTTTCCGCGCGATGCAGATCGCCTGCGCTATGCGCTGGTCACCGCCGTGCCGTTTGCTGCCGTGATATTGGGGGCCAGCCTGTATCGCCTGCGCCAGCTGTCGGAAGGTGGTGGCCCGGCGGTGGCACTCTCGCTGGGCGGGCAGTTGTTGCAAGATGGCCCGACGGCCACGCTGGCTGAGCGGCGCGCGCTCAATGTGGTGGAAGAAATGGCCCTGGCCGCAGCCGATGCGGCTTACCGTGCCAACCCGCAACCATCGCCCACGCAGCAAGCCTTGTGGCAGACCTTGCGTGCGTATCTGCACGAGGCTGAGCACCTTGAGCTTGCCAGTGACGATGATGATGCGGGTAGCGCCACGGTGATGTGGCAACCGTCTTGATCAGGTGCGAGCTGCTGATTCTTGCCTTGCCTTTGGCGCGTATCGAATCGGTAGCTTTTGAATCAGCAAAGGGTTATTGGTTTTTGCTGAGGTATCTAGGGTTCGCGTTGTTGCTGTCTGTTGCTATGCCTTGATCGCGTCCCACTTCATGTTGCACCCAGCGGCTAATTGGCTCAATACCTGCACATGGCGCGAGCCATTGCCTGCTTGCCATCAGGGTTAAGCCCATGTTAGATTGAGCGCTCAGTCTAACAATGGCTTTTGTGTTTATGCGCACCCTCGACCCCGAAAAGCAAGAGGCCAAACGCCGCCACATCATGGATGCGGCCATCCGCTGCTTTGGCAAAAACGGTTTTCATGGTACCTCAACCAACCAGATTTGTGCCGAAGCGGGCATGAGCCCCGGCAACCTGTTCCATTACTTCCCGAGCAAACAGGCGTTGATTGCGGCCATCATCGAAAGCGAGCACGCGCTCTACGCCGCCCGCTTTGCCGAATTGCGCGCCGAGCCTGACGCCTTTGTGGCTTTGGAAAAAATCGCACGCGCGGTGCTCGATCAGTGCAGCAACCCCTTGCATGCCCGGCTGTGGCTTGAAATTGCGGCCGAATCTGCGGCTAATGAAGAAATCGGCCAGACCATGGCCGCCTGCATAGCGTCTTATCAAAAAGACCTGGCCGCGCTGGTGCGGCGTGGGCAAGCCGCCGGGCAGATCGCTGCGGATTTGAAGCCAAAAGACGTGGCCATGTGGTTGCTGGCCATGTCTGACGGATTTGCCGTGCAGATGCTGGGCCGGGGCAGCGACAGCCTGGCCAAGCACACCGAGGTGCTGGTGCCGCTGGTGCGCCGTTTGTTGATGCCGCAATCGGGTGGTCGCACTGTTGCATCCGCACCGCGCAAAACAGCCGTCCGACAAACATCCGGCGCAGGGGCTGAGCGTGCAGCCAAGAAACGTGCAGGGGCCACGCGCCCAGCCCGCACACGCCCGTCCAGCAAGCGCGCAACGACCCAAACAACGAATGCTAGGAGGCCCGCATGATGAAACCGCGTTTATTGCCCAAACATGGGCTGGCTTTGCTTGCCGCCTTGGTGCTGGCCGGGGCGGCGTGGTACGCGCATCAGGCGCACAGCGCCAAGGCGTTGCCTGTGGGCTTTGCCCAATCCAATGGCCGGTTGGAACTCAAGCGCCTGGACGTGGCCAGCCTGTATCCGGGGCGCGTGCAAGCCATGCGTGTGGACGAAGGCAGCGAGGTCAAGGCCGGCGATGTGCTGGCCGAGCTGTCGTCAGACGTGAGCAGCAGCCGGCTGGACTTGGCCCGTGCGCAGCAGCAGCGGGCGCAAGAAAGCAGCGCCCGGGCCGAGGCCGAAATCAAGGCCCACAGCCAGCGCTTGAAGGTAGCGCAGCTGGAGTTGGATAACGCGCTGAAGTTGCGCCGCGATGAGCTGGCGTCCGACAGCGAAGTGAGCAAACGCCGGGCCGAGCGCGACAGCGCTGCTGCTGCCGTGCAGGCGGCACGCGCCGCCCAGGCCGAATCGCTGGCCGCCGTGCAAGCTGCGCAAGCGCAGATGACGGAGGCGGCATCGGCCAACAGCGACATGCTCATCCGCAGCCCGCAAGACGGGCGGGTGGAGTACCGCCTGGCCGAAGCAGGCAGCGTGATCGCGGCAGGCAGCAAGGTGGTGAGCTTGCTCGACACCGCCGACGTGTCGATGCATCTTTTTCTGCCCAACGAGCAGGCGAGCCGCCTCAAGGTGGGGGACGAAGCGCGCATCGTGCTCGATGGCTGGGATGCGGTCTGGCCCGCGCGCATCAGCTTCATCGCTTCGGAAGCGCAGTTCACGCCCAAAAATGTGGAAACCGCCAACGAGCGCGCCAAGCTCGTGTTCAAGGTGCGGCTCAAGCTGCCGCCCGAAGTGGCGCGCCAATACGCGGGCTGGCTCAAAGGCGGCATGACGGGCAACGGCTATGTGCGCACCGATGCCGCGCAATCCTGGCCCGCGCAGCTGGCCGTGAAGCTGCCGCAATAAATAAAGGAAAAGGGTCAGATCATGCGCATGAAAACGCCATCACGCACCAGGGCCGCCAGTGTGCTGCTCAGCACCGTCGCACTGGCGCTGGCCGCTTGCAGCAGCACCCAGGTGGATTTGCGCAGCCAGGTGGCGCTGCCGCAAAACTTTGAGCAAGCATCTCAAGCCAACGGGCAGAAAAATCCCCAAGCCGCGCTGGATATCAGCCGCTGGTGGCAGCAGTGGAACGATCCGGTGCTCAGCCAACTGATCGAGCAGGGCTTGCAGCACGGCCACGATGTGCGCATTGCCCGCAGCCGCCTGCAAGAGGCGCGTGCCCACAGCCGTCTGGCCTTAGCCAACCAAGGCCCCATGGCAGGGGCCAACGCCAATCTGTCCCGCTTGGATGGGCGCATCAGCAACCCGCTGGATGATTCCAGCCGTGCGGCGCTGCGGCAAATGCCCGTGGCTTCTGGCTTGGCAAATGACAGCTTCAAACTGCAAGGCAATAGCCTCACGGGCGGCTTCACCGCTTCGTGGGAGCCCGACATTTTTGGCCAAAAGCGCAGCGATGCCGATGCCGCCCGCCACGCCGCACTGGGCGTGCAAGAGCAGCTGCACGGCGCGCAATTGTTGCTGGCTGCTGACATGGCCGAACACTACTTCCAAGCACGTGCCGCGCAAAGCCGCCTGCATGATGCCCAGCGCCACATCGTCGCGCTGCAACGCTTGCTGCAGTATGCGCAAGGGCGTTTTCAGGCTGGGCAGGTCAATGCCTACCACGTGCAGCAAGTGCGCATGCAGTTGGCAGCTGCGCAAGCCCGCCACAGCACCATCGGGGCCGAATACGCCGCACATGTGCGCAGCATCGCCGTGCTGGCAGGGCAAACGCCACAGGGCTTTCGCCTGCCCGATAGTCGGGTGGATGTGTTGGCCGTGCAAGCTGCTGCACCCGCTGGCACTACTCCGAAAGGCATGCTGGAGCGTCGACCCGATCTGCGTGCGCACGCCGCACAGGTGCAGGCCCATGCGGCCAAGCTCGCCAGCGCCAAGGCCGATTTGCTGCCGCGCTTTTCAATTGAATTTTTGGGCCAGGGCAGCATCGGCGTGGACAGCGCCACCGACCTGAAAGGCTGGGGCAGCTTGCTGCGTTTGGGCATTCAGGTGCCGCTTTTCACCAATGGGCGTATTCAGGCCAACATCGCCGCAGCCGATGCACGCCTGCAAACGGCCCTGCTGCAATACGACCGAACCCTGCTGCGCGCGCTGGGCGAAGTCGATAGCGCCTACCAAGCGCATACCGCCTTGAAGCGCCAAAACGCGCTGTTGCTCAGTGCCCACCAGCAGGCAGAGAAGCAGGTGAGCGCTGCTGACAAACTCTTTCGCTACGGCCACCATACGCTGGACGACGCCCTGCGCGCCCGCCTGAACGAAGCCGAGCTGCACACCCAATTGACGCAATCGCGCTTGGCCCAGGCCCAAGCCGCCGTGGCTTTGTACAAAGCCCTGGGCGGTGGCTGGGGAGAGGAGTAAGGTGCGCCTGAAAAAGAGCGAAACAGTATGCCCGCTTGAGGGACAGGGCCGCCTTTGTTGGGCGCTTGAAACGACGTTGCGGCTTGCGCTTTGGATCGACTGCATGCGCGGGTGCATGCGTTTGACTTTCACATTCACTGATTCATTCTGGAGAACTTCACATGAACATCTTGTTGTTGAACGGCGGTAAAGCGTTTGGCCATTCGGGCGGCCGCTTGAACCGCACCTTGCACGACACGGCCCAAACGGTATTGACGGCCAAGGGCCACGCCATTCGCGAAACCCAGATCGACGAAGGCTATGACGTGGCCGAAGAAATCGACAAATTCCTGTGGATGGACGCCGTGATCTGGCAAATGCCCGGCTGGTGGATGCACGAACCGTGGACGGTGAAGAAGTACATGGACGAAGTCTTCACCGCCGGCCACGGCAAGCTGTACCAGAGTGACGGCCGCCACCGCGAAACCCCCACCGAAGACTACGGCACGGGTGGCCTGCTGCAAGGCCGCCAGCACATGCTCTCGCTCACGTGGAATGCGCCGCGCGAAGCGTTTGAGAGGCCCGGTGACTTTTTTGAAGGAGTGGGGGGTGGATGGCGTGTACATGCACTTTCACAAGGCCAACGAATTTTTGGGCATGAAGCGGCTGCCCACTTTCATCTGCAACGACGTGGTGAAGAACCTGCAAGTGCCGCAGTATCTGGCGGCCTATCAGGCACATCTGGAGCAGGTGTTTGATCAGGCCCGCTGAACCCATGAGAGCATGCACGCCGCATCTTTGGTTCTTGCCCGGTGCGGCGGGCGACCCCGCTTTCTGGCAGCCGGTGGTGGATGCCTTGTCACCCATCTATCCCTGCACGCTACAAGCCTACCCCGGCTTTGCGGGGCATGCGGCCGTGCCGGGCGTGCACGATTTTGCAAGCTTGAGCGAATGGGTGCTGGAACAACTGGAACAACAACAGGCACAGCAGGTGCACATTGCGCTGCCCGTGGTGATCGTGGCGCAATCAATGGGCGGCATTCTGGCCGTGCAGGCGGCCTTGCGCCAGCCAGATCGGGTGTGTGGCCTGGTTCTGGTGGCAACGTCGGGCGGCATGGATGTGTCGGCCTTGGGCGCGGTGGACTGGCGCAGTGACTATGCTTTGCAAATGGCCCATCTGCCGCAGTGGTTTGTACAAGCCCGGAGCGATTTATCGCCCGATTTTTCCAGGCTGCGCTTGCCCGTGTTGCTGATTTGGGGCGGGGCCGACCCCATCAGCCCGCCAGCTGTGGGGCGCTTTTTGCAGCACGCATTGCCTAATGCTGAGCTGATAGTGATCCCAGACGGCAAGCACGATGTGGCACATGCGCATGCGGCGCAAACCGCGCGTTTGATTCGCCATTTTTTGGGCAAGCTGCATGCGGGCGATGCGCAGGAAAAAGGCGCATGAACCAGAAGACCGTTTCATCCACATCATCGGCCTGTGCCGCTGTTTGCATCCAGGCCGTGACCCACCGCTACGGCCCAAGGCTGGCGCTGGATGCGGTTTCGCTCACGCTGGCAAGCGGTGTGACCGTGGGCTTGATCGGGCCGGATGGCGTGGGCAAATCCACGCTGCTGGGGCTGATTGCGGGCGTGCGCCGCATCCAGACCGGCACGGTGCAAGTGTTGGGCGGCGACATGGCCAACAAGCGCGCGCGCCAGCAGCTGTCGCACCGCATCGCCTACATGCCGCAAGGGCTGGGCAAGAACCTGTACCCCACGCTGAGCGTGTACGAAAACGTGGACTTTCACGCGCGCCTGTTTGGCTTGAATGCAGCCGAGCGCCAGGCGCGCATCCGGCAGCTGCTGGGCGCCACGGGGCTGGTGCCGTTTGTTGGGCGGGCGGCGGGCAAGCTCTCGGGCGGCATGAAGCAAAAGCTCAGCCTGTGTTGCGCGCTGGTGCATTCGCCCGATTTGCTGATTCTGGATGAGCCCACCACGGGCGTGGACCCGCTTTCGCGCCGCCAGTTCTGGGCGCTGGTGCGCAGCCTGCGCGCGCAAACCCCGCAGATGACGGTGATCGTCGCCACCGCCTACATCGACGAGGCCGAACAGTTCGAGCACCTGCTGGCCATGGACGATGGCAAGCTGCTCGTCAACCAGCCCACGCAGGCGGTGCTGGCGCAATACCAGGCCGCCAGTCTGGAAGACGCCTACATCCAGATGCTGTCGCCCGCAAAACGCCAGGGCGTGGGCCGCCTGGAGATTGCGCCTTTCGTGCCCGATCCGCACTCGCCTCCAGCGATTGAAGCGCATGGCTTGACCAAACGCTTTGGCCGCTTCACCGCGGTGGATCATGTGAGCTTTCGCATCGAAAAGGGCGAGATTTTTGGCTTCCTCGGGGCCAATGGCTGCGGCAAATCCACCACCATGAAAATGCTCACGGGCCTGCTCGATG
>JAUMXD010000072.1 GCA_030529305.1 Allobrachymonas sp. | reverse complement strand
TCTTTTTGATGCTGGTGGTGCTCAATCTGGTGGCGGGCTTTCAGGCCATGGGCACGCTCATGGCTGTGGGGTTGATGATGCTGCCCGCCATCATCGCGCGGCTGTGGGCGCGCACGCTGGCTGGCACCATCGCGCTGGCCCTGCTGCTGGCGCTGGCCTGTGGCTATGGCGGGCTGTTGCTTTCGTATCACGCCGAGCTGCCCTCGGGCCCGGCCATCATCCTGCTATGCGCGCTGGTGTATGTGCTGTCGCTGGCCTTGGGCACGCAAGGCGGCTGGCTGCGCCGCCGCAACGATTGGCGTTGAACCCTGCATCTGGCCCACGCGCTTGATGCCGATGGCGCGGACGATGCCTGCGCCTGCTGGCGTTTGGCACGTGATCGGTTTTGCACATGACTGCGCCAAACACCCGCCAGCGCACGCGATGCGGCGTCGGGCAACAACGGCCCCACCACACGCCACCCGCGTTTCGCAACGGCCACGCAACGACCGCCGTACCTCACCTGACGCCCACACCACGCGCAACGCACACCGCTGCAAGCCGCCGCCACAAGCCAACGAATTTTTCAACCTCCCATCCAGCCTCCAGCGGCCCCATCCACTCGCAAAGGCCAAGCGCAAACAATCGGCAAGCAATAAAGATGGCAGCAATGCTCATGCCCGTTTTTGCCATACCTGCGTTGGGATTCATAAAAGCCAGCCACCATCGCACGACCTGCACGCGCGAGCCCCCGTCGGCCGCTCCCGCAAAACTCACGCGCTTCTCTCACTGCCTCTACCCACTGCGCCCAGTAAAACCCGACCACCCCTACGCTGCGCAGCAGCGGCGCCCCGCATGCTGCGCGCATCCTTTTACCCCTGCATCGCCGCCAAGCCCCGCGCCATTTGGCGTTCGCCATGGCCTGTGCCAGAATGCCTGCATCACCCAAACCAGCACAAACACAGGTGCGCAGCATGCCCCAACGGCAAAACGACGATCTGATTTTCAAGGCGCAGGGCCTGACCAAGGTGTACCACATGGGCGATGTGGAGGTGCACGCGCTGCGCGGCATCGATCTGGAATTGCGCGCGGGCGATTTCGTCGTCATCCTCGGGCCGTCGGGCAGCGGCAAATCCACGCTGCTCAACATTCTGGGCGGACTGGATGTGCCCAGCAGCGGGCAGATGTGCTACCACGGCGAGGACCTGACGCAAGCGAACGATGCGCGCCTCACGCGCTTTCGGCGCGAGCACGTGGGCTTTGTCTTTCAGTTCTACAACCTGATTCCGAGCCTGACGGCGCGCGAAAACGTTGCCATCGTCACCGACATTGCGCCCCACCCCTTGCCGCCCGCGCAAGCGCTGGAACTGGTGGGCCTGGGGCAGCGGCTCGATCACTTTCCGGCCCAGCTTTCGGGCGGCGAGCAACAGCGCGTGGCCATTGCCCGTGCCATCGCCAAGCGCCCGGTCGTCATGTTGTGCGACGAGCCCACCGGTGCGCTTGATTCGGCCACTGGCGTGCGCGTGCTCGAAGCGCTGGATCGCGTCAACCGCGACATGGGCACCACCACCATCATCATCACGCACAACGCCGACATCGCCCGCATGGCGCAGCGCGTGCTGTGGATGCAAGACGGGCGCATCGTGCGCGAGCAGGTCAATGCCGAGCGCTTGCCCGCCAGCGAGCTGCGCTGGTAACGGTCAGCCCAAGCCACAGGATCAGCCCCCATCATGCGCGCCCTTCACCTCAAAGCCCTGCGCGACCTGTGGCTGATGCGTGGGCAGGCGCTGGCGATTGCGCTCGTCATTGCATCGGGCATTGCCATGCTGGTGATGTCGCAAGCCACGCTCGATTCGCTGCGCAACACCTCGGCTCAGCTGTATCTGGACGACCGTTTTTCCGACGTGTGGTCGCAGCTCAAGCGCGCGCCCAACAGCGTGGCCGATCGCCTGCGCGAGCTGCCCGGCGTGGCCGAAGTGGAAACGCGCATTGCCGCTGGCGCCAAGGTCGAAGTACCGGGTTTTGACGAATCGGTGTCGGCCTCCGTCATCTCGCTGCCCAGCAAGGGGCAGCCGCTGCAAAACCATCTGCACCTGCGCGCCGGGCGCATGTTCTTGCCCGATGCAGCCAACGAAATCGTGATCAGCGACGCTTTTGCCGAAGCGCACCGCCTCACGCCCGGGCACAAGCTGCGCCTCACCATCAACGGGCGCGCGCAGTGGTTCACGGTGGCGGGCATTGCCACCTCGCCCGAATTCTTGATCCAGATTGGGCCCAGCGGCCTGCCCGATCACGAACGCTTTGTCATCGTGTGGATGCCCCAACCCACGCTGCAAGCGGCGATGAATATGCAGGGGGCGTTCAATCAGGTCACGCTCAAGCTGGTGCCACAGGCCAACGAGCGTGAGGTGATCGACGCGCTGGACGCCGCCTTGGCGCCCTATGGCGGGCAGGGTGCCATTGGCCGCATGAACCAGGGGTCTTACCGCACGTTGCACGACGAGTTGCAACAGCTGGGCGTGATGGCGCGGCTGTTTCCGGCCATCTTTCTGGCGGTGGCGGCCTTCTTGCTCAATGTGGTGTTCAAGCGGCTCATCGGCATGCAGCGCGATCAGGTCGCCATCCTCAAAGCCTTTGGCTACAGCACGCACCAGGTAGCGCTGCACTACGGCCTGATCGTGACACTGATCTGCCTGCTGGGAACGGCGCTGGGCGTGGCGCTGGGCTTTTGGCTGGGTGTGCACCTCACACGGATTTACCAATTGCACTTTCGCTTGCCGGTGCTGCACTTTGCCGTCAACCCCTCGGTGATTGCAGCGGGCGTTGGCGTGAGCCTGCTGGCCGCGCTGGCCGGCACGGGCTACGCAGTGTATGCGGCTGCGGGCGAGCCGGTGGCGCAGGCCATGCGCGCACCTGCGCCCGATCGCTTTGGCCACACCCTGGCCGAGCGCATCGGCATCTGGCGCTGGCTGTCGCAGCCCACGCGCATCATCTGGCGGCAGCTCGAACGCAAGCCGGGCAAGGCGCTGTTTTCGATCATCGGCCTGGCCTTTGCGGGCGGGCTGGTGGTGCTGTCGGCCTTTCAGCTCAGCTCCATCACCTACATCATTGATACCGACACCCGCCTGGGCCACCACCACGATGTGTCGGTGCGCCTGGTGGATCTCAAACCCTACCGCGCCCTGCACGAGTTGCGTGCGTTGCCCGGCGTGCAGCGGGTGGAAGGCCAGCGCACCGTGAGCGTGCGCCTGCACAGCGCGCAGCGCCGCAAGCTCACGGCCCTGCACGGCTTGCCAGCCGATGGTCAGTTGCGCCACCTCATCAACAGCCAGCACCAGCTGGTGCCCCTGCCACCGCACGGGCTGGTGATCAACCACTATCTGGCCGAACAAATGCAGTTGGGCGTGGGCGACTGGATGTGGGTGGAGGTGATGGAAGGTCGCCGCCAGATGCTGCGCCTGCCCATCACGCAACTGGTGCACACCGATCTGGGCATCGACACCTATATGGATCTGGACGCTCTCAATCGCACGCTGGGTGATGGGCAAGTCATCAACAGCGCCCTGCTCACGGCCGACAGCGCCGCGCTGCCCGCCTTGCAGCGTGAGCTGGACCGGCGACCTTTCATTGCCAGCACCCAATCGCGCCTGGCTTCCATCCGCGCTTTTCTCGACACCATCGCCAAAACCAGCAACATCTTCACCTGGATCGCCATCCTGATGGGCACGGTGATCAACTTCGGCGTGGTATACAACGCCGCGCGCATTGCCCTGGCCGAGCGCGCGCGCGAACTGGCCAGCCTGCGCATTCTGGGCTTCACGCAGGGCGAGGTGAGCTACATCCTGCTGGGCGAGCAGGCGCTGCTGGTGCTTGTCTCGCTGCCGCTGGGCGCGCTGGTGGGCAATGGCCTGGCCCTGCTCTTTGCCCACGGCATGCGCTCGGAGTACTACCGCATCCCCGTGGTGCTGCCGCCATCGGCCTATGCCCTGTCGGCCCTCATCACCCTCGTCAGCGCCATCGCTTCGGGCCTGATGATTCACTGGCGCATTCGCCAGCTGGATTTGATCGGCGTTCTCAAAACACGCGAGTAAGCAATCATGAACATCGCCTTCTCCTCACGCAAAACCCTCATGCTCGCAGGCGGCATTGCTGTGCTGGGCGGCCTGCTGTGGCTGGCCCTGCGCAGCCCGGCCCAATTGGCCAGCACCGGCCAGGTCACGCGCGGGCCGCTCGAAGTGGCGTTTCAGGAAGAAGGCAAAACGCGCATCAAGCAACGCTATGTGATCACCGCACCCGTGGCAGGCACCGTGCGCCGCATCAGCCTGCAAGCGGGCGATGCCGTGCAAGCCGGGCAAACCCTGGCCGAGCTGGAGCCCAGCGCCAGCACCCTGCTGGATCCGCGCGCCCGCAGCCAAGCCCAGGCCGATGTGCGCAGCGCCCAGGCGCTGTTGGATGCCGCACGCAAACGCAGCGCCGCCGCACAGGCCAGCCAGCAACTGGCGCAGGCCGACTGGCAACGCGCCCAGGCCCTGCAGCCCAGCGGCGCCATTGCCAAGCAAGAACTTGACCAAGCCCGCAGCCGCCACGCCGCCGCCCAGGCCGAGCTGGGCGTGGCCCGCGCGGACGAACAAGCCGCCGCCGCGCGCCTGGCTGCCGCCCGCGCCCTGCTGGCCGATGAAGGGCGCGCAGCCTCGGGCGGCTCAGCCAAGGAAGCAGGCAAGGTGCTGGCCATCACCGCGCCGGTGGCCGGGCGCATCATCCAGCGCCCGATCGAAAGCGCCAGCCCCGTGCCCGTAGGCCACACGCTGATGACCATTGGCGACCCCACGCAGCTGGAAGTGGAAGTAGAGGTACTTTCCAGCGACGCCGTGCGCTTGGGCCCCAGCATGCCCGCGCGCATCATGCGCTGGGGCGGCGAAGGCACGCTGCAAGCCCGCGTGGCGCGCGTGGAGCCGGGCGGCTTCACCAAAGTGTCAGCCCTGGGTGTGGAGGAGCAACGCACGCGCGTCATCCTCGACTTGCTTTCGCCACACGAACAATGGGCCGCGCTGGGCGATGGCTACCGGGTGGAGGTGGAATTCATCCTGCAGCAAGCCAAGGATGTGCTGCAAGTGCCCAGCCATGCGCTCTTTCGCCTGGGCGAAGGCTGGGCCGTGTACCGGCTAGAAAACGAGCGTGCCCGCCGCACGCCCGTGCAAATCGGCCTGCGCTCGGCCACGGCCACTGAAATCAAAGACGGCTTGCAAGCCGATCAAACCGTCATCATCCAGCCCGACGAGCGCATCACCGACGGCACGCGCATCCAAGCCAGCAGCACAGCAAAGGATTGACGGCGCAAAAGGTGGATGCTGGATCGCCTCATCATGACTCAGGCGCAGCCCGCATCCATCAAGCGTTTGTGGCTTGTTGACGAATGGATGCGAATAACTTGAAGCCTCAACCCAGAGCTTGCCCACCAACACCCCTCTGCCAAGCGCACCAACCCTCTATCGCATCCACCGTGCAAACGCCGGTGCAGCCAACACCCCAAACTTGGCTCTAAGATTCACCCTTTTCAGCAGCCCGCAGCGGCTTTCATCCACTTCACCTTTATTCAACATCCATCATGCGAATCAAGGCTTTTTCTTCCCTGTTCAAAACCTTCGTGCTGGCGGGCCTGCTCGGCCTGGGCAGCGCCTGGGCCAGCACGGCCAAACCCTTGCCAGTGGTCACGAGTTTCAGCATCCTGGCCGATGTGGCCCAGCAAATTGGCGGCGAGCGCGTGGCCGTGCAGCCGCTGGTAGCTGCCGATACCGATGCCCACAGCTACCAGATGACGCCTGCGGACGTGCGCAAAATCCGCTCGGCCAAGCTGCTGCTGGTCAATGGCCTGGGCATGGAAAGCGCACCGCTGCAACGCGCCATGCAAAGCAGCAAAATCCCGCTGGCCGTGGTCACGCAAGGCATCACGCCGCTGCCCACGCACGACCATCACCACGATCATGATCACGACCATTCCCACGATCACGGTCATGCGCACGGGCACGATCATCATGGGCACCATCACCACTCGCACGGCGACCAAGACCCCCACGTTTGGCAAGACCCCGTGCACATGCAAACTTACGCCCGCAACATCGCCAACGCCCTGATCCAGGCCGACCCTGCTGGCAAGCCGCATTACGAGCAGCGCTTGGCTGCCTACCAGCGCGAACTGCAGCAACTGCACACATGGGCCGAGCAGCAGTTTGCCGCCATCCCACCTGCGCAGCGCAAGGTGCTAACCGCGCACGAAGCCTTTGCCTACCTGGGCGCGCGCTACCAAATCACCTTTGTTGCGCCTTTGGGCGTGAGCGCTGACAGCGACGCATCGGCCCGCCGCGTGGCACGCCTCATCCAGCAAGTGCGCACGCAAGGCATTCGCGCCATCTTTCTCGAGAATGTGAAAGACGCACGCCTGATCGAACAAATCGCGCGCGAAACCGGCGTGCCCATGCAGCAGCAGGCTTTGTATTCCGACGCATTGAGCGGCCCCCAAGGTCCCGCCCCCACTTACCTGCAACTGATGCGCCACAACATCAACGCCCTGGCCACGGCGCTCAAGGCCAAGCGTTGAAAAGCATCAGCACCTTCTGAAAAGCAAACAGGCCAAGGATTGAAAAGGGCCTGCCCATCTCCCTGCCTGTTGGCACAAGCAAAACGCCGCACATATGAACACTGTGCGGCGTTTTCACAGGGCTGGCGGTTTAGACGCCTGTTCAAGATCTCGGCGTGAGTGGGCAAAAAGCGGTTGGGGATGGAATGCAAGGCGCAAAACGCAGCCAATGGTGCGTGAATAGTGCGTGCTATTGGCAAGTTTTGCAACACCGCAGACCGCCCCAATCCGCTGGATGGCTCGCCGTGCAGAGATTTTGAACAGGCTCTTAGGCCTGCACGCTTGGCATCAGGCGCTTGTCGCCTGGCTTGGCGTTTTGAGGGGTGATTTCTTCTTGCTGATGTTTGGCGGGCGACTGGTGTAGATGATGGCCGCGCACGCCTTGGCCTTGTATGGCCAGCCACCACGGCACATGGGCGGCTGACGCTGATGCAAACGCAACAGAGCGACCCCATTGCGCCACGTGCAAATGCAGCAGCGCGCGCATCACCCCCTCACAACGGCCGCGTCTGCATGGGCTGCGGATCAAAACCGTGGTTGACCGGCCCGTGCCCCT
>JAUMXD010000071.1 GCA_030529305.1 Allobrachymonas sp. | reverse complement strand
GCGCCACGCGCATGATCATGCAGGTGCACGACGAACTGGTGCTGGAAGTGCCCGAAGCCGAGCTGCCTTGGGTGCAGAGCGAAATTCCGCGCATCATGGCTGGCGTGGCCCAACTGCGTGTGCCGCTGCTGGCCGAAACCGGCATCGGCAAGAACTGGGAAGAAGCACATTGAAGAGGCGCATTGACGCAAACCTGGAAGCGAGAGCGCCCTGCCCCAACACAACCATCGCCTGAACCGTTTTTCAAGCAAGGAAACAACAAATGACAAAAACACCCGCGAGCAAAACGATTGAAACGCAACTCGAAAAGCTCGAAAAAGTCGATTCCAAAAAATTCGGTACAAAAAAACTTTCCGCTGGGTTGCAGCGGCTGTACTGCTACTCATTGCCCTGTTCAACATGGGCCAGATCAGCACCGGCAATGTGGGCGTATCCACACTCTTTGGCGTAGTGAATCAAACGCCCATCACGCCTGGTTTGTACATGGCCGGCTTGCGGCGCGTGCGCGAATTCACGGCCAAAGAGGTGAGCTTTCAAATGACCGACCTCAAACCCAAATCGCGAGACAACCTCACGATGGCCGATTTGGACATCGACATTTATTTCAAAACCAACCCAACGGCCATCCCCAAGCTGTACAGCAAATACCAGGGCGACATCATTCGCCATGCAGACATCGTGGAAAAAGGCACGTCGGACTTCGTGGTGGGCTACAGCCGCGTGTTGCGCGCCGCCCGCGAGGCCAGCTACGCCGCCGTTTCCACAATGGACGCCACCACCATGCACACCAAGCGTGCCGAGCTGGCCGAAGACGTACAACGCCGCTTGCAAAAAGAACTGGACGCATCTGACCCCGACGCGTTCATCGTCACCTCAGTCAATATCCGCAACCTGACGACCGACCCGGCCATTGAAAAAGCCATTCGCGCCAAGGCCGAAGCCGATCAAATCATCGAGCAAAAGCGCAAGGAAGTTGAAATTGCCAAGGCCGAAGCGGAAAAACGCATCGTGGAAGCGCAAAGCATTGCCGAAGCCAACCGCATCATCGGTGAATCGCTCAATGGCGCAGTGAAAGAAATTCGCCTCGCCGAAATCTACCGCGACACCATGACCGCTGTGGCCAGCAAGCCAGGCAATGTGATGATGGTCCCCAGCGGCGTGAATCCCTTGGTGAACATGGGCAGTGGCAGCAAGTGATCGTGCCTGTCCAAAAGTTCGAATGAGCCCTATCGCACTGCCACCACAGATGCGCCAAACGCACATCAAGAACAAATTGATCAACCCCACCCGTAATTTGGGCAAACAGGCCCTATAATCCCGCCTGCGCCGGTTTAGCTCAGCTGGTAGAGCACCCGCCTTGTAAGCGGTAGGTCGTCAGTTCGAATCCGACAACCGGCACCAAATTACACTTCAACGCAGTACAAAGAAGTCCGAAAGCCCGCATGTTTCCTAGCATCGCGGGCTTTTTGTTGTCCGGTATAGTCCGACAGATCGCAAAGAGATACCGTCAATCTGACGGTATTTTTGACGGTACTTTTTGGAGACGTACCGTCAGATACCGTCACAGGGGGCCATATGGCACTGACAGATACCGCAGCCAAGAACACCAAACACAGCGGCAAGCCTGCTGGAGACAAGCTCTATGACACGGGTGGGCTGTATCTACTGGTGAAAGCCGCCGGCCGCTACTGGCGCATGGATTACCGCTTTGCAGGCAAGCGCAAGACGCTGGCACTGGCTCGGCCCGGACAGGCGCCTGTTTTTAAAAGCTGGCAGCCTACCCAGCCCGTTCAAATCGGGCACAGCCGCTTGCCGTGCCAAGCGGCCTCACTCCACGCCTTTGTCTGCTGCCCCAGTGCCACACGTGCCCCAAACGGCCTGTGCCTGCCGCCTTCTGCCCCTACGGGGGGCGCTTTGCCCAATGGGCACAAAAAACCCCACGCTTTTTCAGCGTAGGGCTTGGTCATATTTTGCAGCTGCAAAACGCTCAGTGTTAATCAACAGCCAACAGGTTCATTCCAACAACAGTCCCTGATCGGCAACGATAGCGTGCCGCTTATCTGCGCCGCGCCAGCGCTCCTTTACATCCGCGCAGCGGCATAGCCACGCGCCAGGCGCTTTTCCCAAGCCTGTTGCAGACTTTCGAGCAGCAGGCTGATGATCCAGTAGATAACAGCAGCCGTCAGGTACAGCGGGAAGGGTTGAAAGGTGGTGGCGATCACTTCTTTGGTAGCCAGCATCAATTCGGTAACGGCAATGACCGAAACCAGCGAAGTGTCTTTCACCAAACTGATGAGGCTGTTGGAAAGACTGGGCAACGCCAACCGGATGGCCTGCGGCCCGACGATGTAGCGCAAGATTTGCACGCGGCGCATGCCCAGGCTTTGTGCGGCCAGCCATTGCCCTTGATCCACGCCTTGCAGCGCACCGCGTAGCGATTCAGAGAGGTACGCCCCCACGTTCAGCCCCAGGCCCAGCACGCCTGCGGTCAAGGGCTCCAGCTGCAAGCCGATGCTGGGCAGACCGTAGTACAGCACGAACAATTGCACCAGCAAAGGCGTGCCGCGCATGCAGCTCACATACAGGCGGCACAGCGCATTGACCCCGGGCACCCGCGCCACGCGGATGACGGCCACACACACGCCAATGACCGCGCCCAGCAACATGGCCAGCACCGACAAATACAAGGTCCAGAGCACGCCCTTGCCCATGATGGGCAACGCCTCTTGCAAAAGCTGCCACAACTCCTGCATTGTCAACATATCTTTTCATCCATAAAAAAACCGATATCCTGCGGGCCCGCAGGATATCAGTCTTTAGTGCAGCCGCATGCGCCAGCAGCCCCATTCAAATGCGCCAATGCGGCACGCTACGGCACAGCCGGCCTTTGTCGGCCTTTAACGCATCGCCATCAACGCTTGCCAGGGGCGCGGCTCACGTCCTGATCGAACCATTTGTTCGAGATTTTGGCGAAGCTGCCGTCGGCCTTGAGTGATTCCAGCGCCTGATCCAGCGCGGCCTTGAACTTGGGGTTGCCCTTGGCAAAAGGGATGCCTGCTTGCTCCACACCATCGAGCGTGGCGCCGGGCTTGACGGGCAGGCGCGTTTTCTTCACCAGATAGGGAATCAGCAAGCTGTCGTTCAGCGCCGCATCGATGCGGCCAGCGGCCAAGTCTTGCAGATACTCTTGCGCGCCAGGGTAGGTGCGCACGTCAATGCCCCCCGCTTTTTTGACCATGTCGGCAAAGTTGGTGCCCTGCCCCACGCCGAGTTTTTTGCCCTTGAGGGCTTGCAAGGAGGCGGGCGGATTCGCCTCGTTCTTGCGCACGATGATCTGCGGGCTGGAGTAGGTGTAGGGCACAGAAAAGTCGAAAGCTTGCTTGCGCTTGTCGGTGATGGTGACTTGGTTGATGACCACATCGTATTTGCCGGCCTGCAGCCCGGCCAAAATGGCGCTCCACTCGCTGGTGGTGAATTCGGCCTTCACGCCCAGCTTGGCCGCCAGGGCATTGGCCAGCTCCACCTCAAAGCCCACGAGCCTGCCGTTTTCACGAAAGTTGAAGGGCGGGTAGGTACCTTCCAAAGCCACGCGCAGCGTGCCACGCTGCTTGACGGTATCGAGCAAATCTTGCGCTTGTGCATGGGTAGTCGCAGCCAACAAGCTGGCGGCAAGCAGCAAACCTTTCCAAATCTGGCGGCGTTTCATCGTCAATCTCCTCAAAGTGAAAAAAGATGGGTTTGATTCTGCCGATAAAAGTGCCACCATTTATTCAGCGCTTAGACAGATTCATCCTGATGAAATAAGTAAAAGAAATAAACGCCTTTCATGCATCGACTATCTGGATGAGAGCATTGAGGGGAAATCAAGCAGCACTTACGCCGCCCCAAGAACAACTCGCAGGCGCTGGCAGCAAGAGCTGCAAACGCAGTTTGAAGCCATCCGCTGAACTGATAGCATGCAGCACAGGAGCAGGCGCGCGGGGATGTATTTGCTTTATCGTTTGCCCAGCACACTTTGATCGGCACCGCGACTCGCACATCGCCCCATAGGTGAATGCCACGCATTCCACAAACACCGCCATACCGGTTCACCAGATTCACACCAAGAGGTTCGCCATGCCCAACACCCACTCGACTTTTCAACAAGTGCCCCAACTCGCTGCCGATTGCCCCATGTGCGCCAGCGTTACGGGCCGCGTGGTGTGGCATTGCGCCGCCTGGCGCGTGGTGCATGCCGACTCAGCCGCCGAGGCAAACTTTCCGGCGTTTTACCGTTTGGTCAGCAACGCCCATTACACCGAATGGAGCGATTTGCCCGAGCCTGTGCGACAAGAGGGCATGGCTCTGCTCACCCGCATTGAGCAAGTGATGCGCACGCACTTTGCGCCGCACAAGATCAATCTCGCCTCGCTAGGCAATGTAGTGCCGCATCTGCACTGGCACATCATCGCCCGCTACGAGTGGGATACGCACTTTCCCGCCCCGGTGTGGGCCGCGCCCCAGCGCGAAGCCGATGCGGCCCGCATCGCCGCCTTGCACAATTTGCTGCCGGCCTTTGAGGCGGATTTGATCCAGGCTCTGCGCCCCTGGAAGGATGTGGACTGATCGTTCAGATCACGGCTCACCAAGCACCAGCCTTTGCCCGCGCTGATCCCGCTCAAATCTCATCGCGTCAGCTCTAGCGACTGGCAACCTTATCCATCGCCAGATCAGCTACAGCTCTCGCCGCCAAAGGCGGTGTAACAGCGCACAGTTCGATTCACGCCGACAGCACCGATAGCATTTCCAGCGCCTGAATGTAGGCCGGGGTACGCATCAGATCGTCCCAAGCCACAGCAGGCGCTGTGGGCAACAAAGCGCGGCGGCGCAGTTCGCTGGCTTCTTGCGGCTGCCAACGCCCTTTCACCGCAGCTTCGCTCATCTCATCCAACAGCACGTCCAACGCACGGCCGCCATCCAGGCTTTGATTGCAGACCAGGGCCAGGTCGCAACCGGCATCCAATGCGGCCAGCACGCCTTCGGTCAGCGACAGCGGCCGCCCTTGGATTTGGCGCGCGCCTTGCATGCTCAAATCGTCGCTGATGATGGCGCCGGCAAAGCCCAGCTCGCCGCGCAGCACTTCTTGCAGCCAGCGGGGGCTAAAGCCTGCCGGGCGCTCGTCCACCTTGGCGTAGATCACGTGTGCAGGCATCACGGCCATCAGCGTGGGCAGCAGCCATTGGTAAGGCAAGGCATCGCTGTTCAACAGCGCACGCAGGCTGCGCTTGTCCACAGGAATAGCCACATGCGAATCGGCCCGCACATGCCCATGCCCCGGAAAGTGCTTGCCACAATGCGCCATGCCCGCCTGCAGCAAGCCGTGCATCAGGCTTTTGGCCAGCAGGGCGACCACGCGTGGGTCGCTGTCAAAGGCGCGGTCGCCAATTACGCTGCTGTGGCCGTAGTCCAGATCGAGCACAGGGGCAAAGCTCATCTCCACCCCGCAGGCGCGCAGTTCGGCAGCCAGCACATAGCCACAAGCGCTGGCGGCTTGCTGCGCTTGCATTGCGTGGTGGCCTTCTTGCCCTGCACGATCAGGCTTGCGCCAGAGCTGACCTAAGGTGCGCATCGGCGGCAGATGCGTAAAGCCATCGCTGCGAAAGCGCTGCACGCGACCGCCTTCGTGGTCTACCGTGATCAGCAAATCGGACCGAATGGATTTAATAGCAGCGCTCAAGTCGCTGATTTGCTCGCGGCTTTGCCAGTTGCGGCCAAAGTAGATCACCCCGCCCACCAGCGGCGATTGCAGGCGGCGGCGGTCGTCAGCCGAAAGGGTGGTGCCTGCCACATCAATGATCAAAGGCGCGTGGTACATGGTGTGTTTCCTTGGGATGAGATTTGTATAGGCCTTGGGTGCAAGCATTGGCAACCGCACCCATTCAGTACATTGCCGTTTGCATTGGGCGCATCAGCACATCCGTTCAGCGTACCCGTTCAGTGCATCCGTGATGTGCTTCCATCAGATACTGGCATCGGTAGCGAAGGTGCCGTGCGGTATTTACATCGACCGTTTTTTCAGCACCATTTGCTCACCCAGCACGCCCAACATGGGGCTGCCGTCGCGGTTGAGCATGCGCAGCTCAATCCAGCTCACAGCATAGCGGCGGTGGCCACCGTTTTCGTCAAGCGTGATTTCCGTGCCGTCCGAACTCCAGCTGAAGCTGCCATGCACCACGCTGGGTTTGCGCTTGCTGTCCATATAGCTCTGGCTCAGGGTATAGCTGTTGCCGTGCTTGAGGCTGAGCAGAATGCGCACCCCTGCGCAATCGGCGCAGGGCGCAATACCTTCGTAATGGCCCACCCAGCTTTCGTTCAGGCTGACCGAGCCTTTGGCACGCGCCGCATTGGGTGCCGCTGACAGCATGGCCTTGCCCGCTGGCGGCCAGTTGGCCGAATCCAGCGACACCACTGTGCAGCCGCCCGCCAGCGCAGCCACGCTGCACAGCGCAGCAAGGGCTGTCCAGCGAACGGCTCCCTCTCGAATGCCCCTACGCCGCTCCAAGTGGCGGCTTGCTTCAAGCATGCTTGTCGTCATGATGCCTTCCTGCAAACTTGTTTCTCGTGTTGAATTGGCTTTTGGCCGATACTTTTGCTCGGCACCCGCTGCCAAAAACGCAGACAATCCTAACTTCCAGCCCGATTGTGGCATTGCGCGCCGATCCATTATCCATTTGGATAGCCGCATGAGCGAGCTGCCCGCCCGATCTTGAAGCCTATTTTTTCACCCCAAATTGCTCCAGCATGAATTCAACCTCCAACCCCACCGATATGAACAGCACAAGCATGAACAGCACAAGCACCAATGCCTTGCTCGACTTTGCCGATCTGCCGCGCTTTGACGCCATTGCGCCCGAGCAGATTCAACCCGCCATCACCCAACTGCTGCAAGAGGCGCAAGCTGCACTCGACCAAGTCACGCAGCCCGGCTTTCCGGCCGACTGGCAGCGCCTGGCGACCACGCTGGACGTAGCCACCGAGCGCCTGGGCCGTGCCTGGAGCGCCGTGGGCCACCTCAAAAGCGTGAACGACACGCCCGAACTGCGCGCTGCCTACAACGCCATGCTGCCTGCCGTAACCGAGTTTTCGACCGCACTGGGCGCCAACGAAGCGCTGTATGCCAAGTACAAAGCCATCGACCCCGCTACGCTCAATGCCGAGCAGA
>JAUMXD010000070.1 GCA_030529305.1 Allobrachymonas sp. | reverse complement strand
TCTGCCGCCTCGTGGCGGGCGAAATCCCTTCAGCCCGCGTGTACGAAGACGATCTGCTCATCGCCTTCATGGACATTGCCCAAATCAACCCTGGCCACATCCTGATCGCCACCAAGCGCCACGCCACCAATCTGTTTGAAATCACGCCCGAAGAAGCCGCTGCCGTGATGCAAACTGCGCAAAAAATGGCCGAGGCCGTGCGCATCGCCTTCAACCCGCCGGGGCTGACCCTGCTGCAGGCCAATGGCAAAGAGGGCGAGCAGACCGTGTTCCACTTTCACCTGCACGTGCTGCCGCGCCATGCCAACGACGGTGTGGGCCTGAATTGGGAGCGCAAGGAACCCAGCCCAGAGGTGCTGCAAGACTATGCCCAACGCTTGCGCGATGCGCTTCATGCCCTCCAAGACCAGCGCTGAAAGCGCAACCTCACAAGCAAAAGCGGCCGAAACAGATCACTGTTCCGGCCGCTATTTTTTTACGCGAGCAAATGCTTTCACCCGCAACGGCATCAATCGCCACTCCGCTCGCTGTGCTTGGTAGGCGCGCCTAGAACCAAGCAGCGCACAGCATCAGCACTGAACAGGCAAGTCGGCGTTCATCGCCTAGGCACGGCTCATCCCTTAAACGGATTGACCAATAAAGCCATCCCAAGCGCTTTGCATAAGCCATTAACTGCTTCATCGCTTTTTGAGCGAACGAAACCTCTCCTTTACCAAACGCCCGATCTGGCACCCATAAAAAAACCGCCCTGCAGGGCGGTTTTTTGCGAACGACGATGCGCCTTACTCTGCGTCTGCCATCCGGCCCAAGTCCTCATCGATGTGATACAGGCTGATGCCAGAGCTGCCAGCCAGGTTGAACTTGTCGAGAATCGAGTGGAACAAGTGCTCCTCCTCGTGCTGCTCGGCCACATACCACTGCAGGAAGTTGAAAGAAGAATAGTCTTTTTCCTTGAAGGTTTCCTCCACCAGCTTGTTGATCTTGGCGGTGATGTCTTTTTCGTGCGCATAGACCTCTTCGAACAGGTCTTTCAGGCTGGCGAATTCGGTTTTGGGCGCAGCGATGCTGCCGATTTCGGGCATGGCGCCGGTCTCGCACAAATAGGTGAACAGGCGCTGCATGTGCTCCATCTCTTCAGCCGCATGCGCCTTGAGAAACTTCGCCGCGCCCGGGTAACCTTTGTGATCCGCCCAAGCCGACATTTGTAGGTACACATTGGACGAGTAGAACTCGGCGTTCATTTGGTCGTTCAAATGTTTGATGACGTTGTTTGACAGCATATCTTTCTCCACAGGTTGAACAAAGCCGAAATAGTTTAGTTCCAAAACCTGCCTTCAATCGCCAAAACTTCTAGCCAACCCATTTACCGCGCCAAAACAAAACAGGGCTGCAATGCAGCCCTGTTGGTCGTTTCAATACGCCGACCATGCGCTTCGGCTCGCAAGCCACGAAGCGTTGGCGCTTGGCGATGTGAGCAGTCCTATAGCCAAGGCGCACCGCGCCTGCGCATCCGTGCATCGCCCAATCAGTGATTCAGGATCTTGTTGAGGAAGTCTTTGGTACGCGGCTGGCGCGCATCGGGGTTGCCGAAGAACTCTTCCTTGGTGCAGTCTTCCAGAATCTTGCCGCCCACGTCCATGAAGATGACGCGGTCGCTCACCTTGCGGGCAAAGCCCATTTCGTGGGTCACGCACATCATGGTCATGCCCTCGTTGGCCAGCTGCACCATCACGTCAAGCACTTCGCCCACCATTTCGGGGTCAAGCGCCGAAGTGGGCTCGTCAAACAGCATCACGATCGGATCCATGCTGAGCGCGCGCGCAATGGCCACGCGCTGCTGCTGGCCTCCGGAAAGCTGGCCGGGGAATTTGTCCTTGTGCGCCATCAGGCCCACGCGGTCGAGCATTTTTAGTCCTCGCTCTTTGGCTTCGCTCAGGTTGCGGCCCAGCACTTTCACCTGGGCGATGGTCAGGTTTTCAGTCACCGAAAGGTGCGGAAACAGCTCGAAGTGCTGAAACACCATGCCCACGTGGCTGCGCAGCTTGGGCAGATCGGTGGCCGGGTCATTCACCCTGATGCCGTTGACGATGATTTCGCCTTTCTGTATCGGCTCCAGCCCGTTGACGGTTTTGATCAGCGTGGATTTGCCCGAGCCGGAAGGCCCGCAGACCACGACCACCTCCCCTTTGTGGATGTGGGTCGAGCACTCGTTGAGCACCTGCACGGGGCCATACCATTTGCTTACGTTTTTGATTTCAATCATTGTGTGTTCCTTCCAGGCTGGTCAGCGGATGATGGCGACCTTGCGGTTGATGCGCTTGACGACGTGCGACAAGCCGTAGCAAATCACGAAGTACACCACGGCTGCCACCAGATAGCTTTCGATCGTGCGCCCGAACAGTTTGCCGGAGTTGTCAAACCCCTTGAACAGGTCGTAGGCGCCGATGGCAAAAACCAATGAGGTGTCTTGCAAAAGAATGATGACCTGCGTGAGAAACACCGGCAGCATGTTCCGGAAAGCCTGCGGCAAGATCACCAGGCGCATGTTCTGCCCATAGGTCATGCCCAACGCCAGGCCGGCATTGACTTGCCCGCTGGGAATGGACTGGATGCCCGCACGCACGATTTCGGCAAAGTAGGCGGCCTGGAAAGCGATGAAGGTGATGATGGCCGAAGCCTCGGCCCGGTAGCTGTCCGGCACGCCGATGTTCTTGTAGAAAGTGAGCGGCACCAGCAAAAAGAACCACAGGATCACCATCACCAGCGGGATGGATCGCATGCCGTTGATGTAGATGGAGGCGGGCACTTCCAGCCACTTGATGCCCGACAGCCGCATCAGCGCCAGAACGGTGCCGAAGAAAATGCCGCCCACCGTGGCCGCCAGCGTCAAGAAAAGCGTGAAGTAAAGCCCCTTGAGCAGATAGTCTTGAAGGTACTGCCAAGAGAGGAAGCTGAAATCCAGTGCTGCCATCATCTGCCTCCTGGTGTTCTGCTGGCCGCGACCAAGCCTGGTACGCGGGTGCGTTTTTCAATCACGCCCAGCACGCGGTTGATGGCAAAGGCGGTAACGACGTAGAGCACGGTCACGGCCAGATAAACCTCAATCGGGCGCGAGGTTTCTTCGGCCACCTGCATGGCGTATTGCGTCAGCTCGGCAATCGATACGGCAAAAGCCGCCGACGAGTTCTTGACCAGGTTCATCGACTCACTGGTCAGCGGTGGCAGGATGATGCGCACCGCCATGGGCAGCAGCACATAGCGGTAGGTTTGCCACGTTTTCATGCCCAGGGCTTGGGCCGCATAGCGCTGCCCGCGCGGCAACGACTGGATGCCGGCGCGCACTTGCTCGGCAATCCGCGCCGAAGTAAAAAAGCCCAAGGCAAACACCACCAGCATGTAGCTGGGCACGCCCTTGAGCGGCGGAACGAGCGCAGGCACCACAAAATACCAAATGAAAATCTGCACCAGCAGCGGAATGTTGCGGAACAGCTCAATCCAGCCGGTGGCAAAAGCGTTCCAGAAACGGCCCGCAAAACGGTCTTGCGGCAAGGTGCGCAAGATGCCGATCACAGCCCCGACCAGCAGCGCCAGCAGCAAGGCGCCAGCCGATACGGCCGCCGTCCAGCCCCAGGCTTTGAACATCCAGTTCAGGTACGTGTAATCATCGCCCCGTCCGAAACAGCCTTGCACCGTTTCAGAGGTGATGATGTCTTTGCAGAAAACCTGCCAATCCCAACTCATGGGCATTCTCCGGTTGGGCCGCTTTAAGTCGTGCAAACTGCCTTAAAACGACTTGTTCATCAAAGAGAGTGCATGATGCAAAACGCTCCGGTGGGGCCGGAGCGTTTCGCTTACCAAACAAACCCCGCGTGCTTACTTCTGCGCGTATTCTTCCATGGGTTTGCTGTTCGGGTTTTCCCACGCCGCTTTGGTGCTGGCCGACAGCGGCAGATTCAGCGTCACGTTATTGGGCGGAATCGGCTGCATGAACCACTTGTCGTACAGCTTGGCCAGCGAGCCATCGGCCACCTGGCGCTTGATGCTGTTGTCCACCGCTTCTTTGAACTTGGTATCGCCCTTGGGCAGCATGCAGGCAATCGGCTCAACCGAGAGCACTTCGCCCACGATCTTGAAGTTTTGCGGTGTGCGCGAGCGGGCGATGTTGGCCGCCAGAATGGAGGCATCCATCACGAAGGCATCGGCCTTGCCAGTTTCGAGCAGCAGGAAGCTTTCGGCGTGGTCTTTGCCCATCACTTCCTTGAACTGCAGGCCGGCGGCGCGCTCGTGCTTGCGCAGGTGCTGCACCGAGGTGGTGCCAGTGGTGGTGGCAATGGTCTTGTTCGCCAGGTCCTTGACGCTGTTGATGTTCGAATCGGCACGCACGGCCACGCGCACTTCTTCCACATAGGTGGTCACGGCAAAGTCAACGTCTTTTTGGCGGGTGGCGTTATTGGTGGTGGAGCCGCACTCGAAATCAATGGTGCCGTTTTGCAGCAGCGGAATGCGGTTTTGCGAAGTGATGACCTGATAGTTGATCTTGAGATCAGGCGCATTCAGCTCTTTTTTCAGATCGTCCACGATGCGCTCGGCCATTTCGGTGTGAAAACCCACGTACTTGCCGCCACCGATGCTGAAGCCCAGGCCAGACGAATCGCGCACGCCTAGATTGACCACACCGCTGCTTTTGATTTTGGCCAGCGTATCGGCTTCGCGTGCAGCTGCAGGGGCCGATGCCGCGCCAGCATTATTGGCTGCGGTTTGGGTGTTGCCCGCGTTTTTGTCACCACAGGCCGTTACACCTGCCAAGGCCAGCACGGCCAGAGCCAGCGTGGTTTTGGAAAGGATTGCACGCTTCATCAAAAACCTCCTCATGTATCAGAATTGTGGGGAGCCATTGCGCCCGCTGCCAGCCTAGCTGACACGGCGCAAGCCCCTTGAAGGATATGCACTGGCCCGAATTGCCCTGCCCCATGGCAGAGCACCTTGCCAACACGATCACCCACCCCGGAAGAATCAGCCCCCGCAATGTAGGCGCGTATTTTATTAGTGCAAATTGCAACGATTTTGCCATTGCTTATGCAAAAGCAAAAAATGGATACAAGTTGCATCCACAGGTGCGTACGATAAACGCATTTGCACGCGATGCCCGCTAGGGTTTATGCCAATTCTTGCCAAGTGTGCAAAGGTGCCCTTTCCACCTCGCAAACGCGGCTCAACAACTCTGCTGCAATCCACCACAGCCACTTTGCGGAAACAAACGCCACGCTGCGCATCCGACAATGCGCCTCCGTTTGCTTGCATCGACTGGGTAGCTGAAAGCCAAGTCTATCGGTAGCCCCAAATACGCCCGATCACACCACCGGCAAGGCTGCGCCTGCCCGCACAGTGCCCAACTCAAACACGTGGCCTTGCTGTAGCAGTTGCATCTGGCAGCCCTTGGCTTGGGCCACCTCGTTCAAAACATTCAGGCCTTGCACGATGGCCGCTTTTTCGCCAGGTTTGAGATGACTCAGGTACAAATCAAACTGGCCGCCCTGCAAATGCTCGCTGATGTCTTGCGCCAAGCTGTGCGCGGTGTAATGCCCGGTCAACTGAGCAAAGGCCTGGTCACAGTCGGCAAAGGTGCATTCAGCCACCAAGCTGCGCAACCTCAGCCCGCGCTGCGGCAGCTGATTGATGAATTGCCAGAGCAAAGGGTTACGACCGGTGTCACCCGTAAAGAGCCAACTCTCACCTTGCTGATGCACGGCAAACCCCACCGCCGGCACGCCATGCGCAGCGCTTACGGCCTCCACACAGCGCCCCTGGCTCAACTGCACCTGGCTGCCCACTCCCAGCGGCACCAATTCCAGCGCGGGCTGCTCCACACGAGGCAAGCGGAGCAAGTCTGGCCAGATGCGGCCATTGAAGATGTGCTCGCGCAAGGCATGCAGCACCTCGGTCAAAGCATGCACCCGAATGGGCGGCAAGCCCTTTCTCGCCCGATGGCGCACTGCGCTTTCGGCCAGAAACGGCAGCCCCACCAGATGATCGAGATGCGCGTGCGTCAAAAACACCTGCTGAATGCCCAGCTGCACCGCCAAGGGCAAATTGCACACCCCAGTGCCCGCATCAATCAGGGTGTCCTCATCCAGCAAAAAAGCCGTGGTGTGGATACCCACATCAATTCCGCCTGATACGCCCAGTGCTTTGATCTGCATGCTTGAACCGAATGAAAGATGCGAACGCCCCAATGCCTGACCAAGGCCTGACTGAGCTGCTTTCAGTCATTCTATTGCGCCGCCAAGGAGCTGAAACATATTGAAAACCCTTGATTTCCGCCCAATATCGCAACTTTTAACTCGGCTTGATTTGCCGATGCAGCAGCCAGGCTACACCTGCCAGCACTGTCAGAACCTAGGCCGCCAGTACACCTCTCTTGCGCGATACAAGCTGCCGATTCTTGCTGTAGCCAGGCTTTTGGCTTGCAACTTGACTGGCTTTACCAAGGCCCAATCCAGTCTTCGAGCAAGCATGTCGCGCCCCATTCGCCCATGAAAAAACCCGCAGCGCCGTTCACGCTGCGGGTTCGATGGGTCATCGCCAGTGGATAGCCTCAAGCCGCTTTCTGGACCGCGGGGCAAGCTACCCAACGTCCTTGGATGAATTGCAGCTCGGGTTCTGGCAGATTGTTTTGTTCGCCAGACGAGGCGATGAGGTTGAACTGCTCGTCCTGGAAGCGAACCCGATTCTTCTTGCCGCTGGAGCGCAGGCTGGGCGAGGCCGACAGCAGGGTCTGGGTATAGGGGTGCAACGGTTGCGCGTAAATGGCCTCTTTGGGGCCGAATTCGACTACGCGACCCCGGTACATCACCATCACCTCGTCGGCAATGTGGTGCACCACGGCCAGGTTGTGCGAGATGAAGACGTAAGCCGTGTGCAACTCGTGCTGCAAATCCATGAACAGGTTCAAGACCTGCGCCTGAATGGAAACGTCCAGCGCCGAGGTGGGCTCGTCGGCCACAAGGATATTGGGCTTGAGCATCATGGCGCGCGCAATGGCAATGCGCTGGCGCTGGCCGCCCGAGAACATGTGCGGGTAGCGGCGGGCATGCTCGGGCAGCAGGCCGACCTTGACCAGCATTTCGCTCACGTGCTGCTCGCGCTCGGCCGCCGTCATGGCGGTGTTGATGAGCAAAGGCTCGGCCAGTTGCTGGCCGATTTTCTGGCGCGGGTTGAGCGAGGCATAGGGGTTCTGAA
>JAUMXD010000069.1 GCA_030529305.1 Allobrachymonas sp. | reverse complement strand
CCTGAACCCGGCGCGCGCCATCGGCAAGATCAAAGAGCTGATGGTGCAGCGCGTGGTGTAAGGGCGAGGCAGGCTTGCCCATGCCCCAGCACACGCCACTTTCGCCCGAGGCACTTAACCGGCTGCGCTGGCGCTGCCGCCGCGGGCTGCTGGAAAACGAGCTCATCATCAACCGCTGGCTTGATGCGCGCATGGGCCACATCACGCAAGAGCAGGCCGATGCCTTGACCCGCCTGCTGGACCTGCCCGACAACGATTTGCTGGACTTGTTGCTGCGCCGCGCGCAGCCCAAGTCGGCGCTGGCTACACCTGCCGTGCTGGCCTTGCTGGGCGAAATGCAGCGCGCCGGCGCTTAATGTCTTTTTCCTTTTTTCTACTTCACAGTCTTGTGCTGTGAGGCTGGATTGGCGTGCGCCGCTGCATGGTTTGAGCTCTGCCTGATGCGGTGCTGATGAGTGCATATCCAGCAGGCGTGCTGGGCGTTAAGCGTTTTACCAAGCGTTATTGCAGTGGTGGAAGCGCTGCTCCCTTTTCTTTGCTTGCTTGTTGTGTTGCAAGCCTGATTGCACTTCGAATTTTCCCTCATGTATCCAGTGCATTAAGCATGTACTTTGGCTCTCGTTGTGGGCAGCTTTTTACATTAGCTTGCAAGGGTAAGCGCAGAGACTGTGTCAAGATGGCATGCGGTTGCTCATAGCCTGTTGATGATCCAGGTGCAAGGCGATTGAATCAGCGGCATGGTTATGCCGCCATGTGGTAGGCATGATGTATTTGCCACGACCGATTGCAAGCGCACGAGATCAGCAGCAGGCCTATTTTTGTAAGCCCTTTGTGCTTCATATCTCTTTTTGCTGTTACCTCAGGAGCCATGCAGTGATGAAACTTTCCAATAACGTCGCGACTCTTTCGTTCAGCAACGGCCAGCCCAGCGTGGAGCTGCCGATTTACGAAGGCACCATCGGGCCAGAGGTGGTGGACATCCGTTCGCTCTACGGCCAAACGGGCATGTTCACTTACGACACGGGCTTTCTTTCTACCGCCTCGTGCCAGTCCACCATCACTTACATTGATGGCGACAAGGGTGAGCTGCTTTACCGCGGTTACCCCATCGAGCAATTGGCTCGCCACTGCGATTTTTTGGACATTTGCTATTTGCTGCTCATGGGCGAGTTGCCCGATGCGCAGCAAAGCAAAGAATTTCACCAGATGGTGCTGCGCCACACCCTGGTGCACGAGCAGATGCACTTCTTCCTGCGGGGCTTTCGCCGCGATGCGCATCCCATGGCTGTGCTCACGGGCCTTACAGGCGGTATGTCGGCCTTCTATCACGATTCCACCGACATCCATAACCCGCGCCACCGCGAAGTTGCAGCCATTCGCCTCATCGCCAAAATGCCTACGCTTGTGGCCATGGCCTACAAATACGGCAAGGGCGAGCCGTATATGTACCCGCGCAACGACTTGAGCTACGCAGGCAACTTCCTGCGCATGATGTTTGGCACGCCCTGCGAAGACTACCAAGTCAACCCCGTGATTGAGCGCGCGATGGATCGCATCTTCATCCTGCATGCCGATCACGAGCAAAACGCTTCCACCTCTACCGTGCGCCTGTGCGGCAGCTCGGGTACCAATCCGTTTGCGGCTATTTCCGCTGGCGTGGCTTGCTTGTGGGGGCCGGCACACGGTGGGGCCAACGAGGCCTGCCTGAGCATGCTCGAAGAGCTGTATCACAACGGCGGTATTGCCAAGGTGGGCGAGTTCATGGAAAAGGTCAAAGACAAAAATTCGGGCGTGCGCCTGATGGGTTTTGGCCACCGTGTGTACAAGAACTACGACCCGCGCGCCAAGTTGCTGCAAGAAACTTGCCACGAGGTGCTGGCCGAGCTGGGGCTGGAAAACGACCCCCTGTTTGCCTTGGCTAAAAAGCTCGAAAAAATCGCATTGGAAGACGACTACTTCGTCGAGCGCAAGTTGTATCCGAATGTGGATTTCTACTCGGGCATCGTGCAGCGCGCCATCGGCATTCCGGTCAATCTATTCACAGGCATTTTTGCGCTGGCGCGCACTGTGGGCTGGATTGCGCAGCTCAACGAAATGATTGCCGACCCCGAATACAAAATCGGCCGCCCACGCCAGTTGTATGTAGGGCAGCCGCGCCGCGATGTGCCGCCCAATTTCAAGAGTTGATGCCTGCATGCAGCCTTCGGTATTGCCCAAGGTTTGCAAAAACGTCGAGCGTGCAGCTGCTTTCTGAGTGTTTTTGCGGATAGCCGCAGCAGCCGAATTGCGGCATGATAATTAGCTTGGCTGGGAGCTGCTGCCGCAAGATGGCTGCGCAGCAGCACTTTTCTGCCAAGCGGTGGCGCGCTGAACAAGAGCGGGCTATGCTGATTGTTTTTGGGTTGGGCATGAATGGCTTGCAGTATGAACTTGACTGCGCTGCTGTCGCAAAAGCCCAAATCAGAAAAGAAGCAGCAATATTGAAGGAAACGCGAAATGGCTCGCACGCTTTACGACAAACTCTGGGATGAACACGTTGTTCACACCGAAGAAGATGGCACCACCATCCTCTATATCGACCGTCACCTCGTGCACGAGGTGACCAGCCCGCAAGCCTTTGAGGGGCTGCGTGCAGCGGGTCGCAAGCTGTGGCGTGTGAGCTCCGTGGTGGCCACCACCGATCACAACGTGCCCACAACGGGTTGCGAAAGCGGCTACGATGGTATTGCCGATGCCACCAGCAAAGAACAGATCGTCACGCTCGATGCCAACATCCAGGAATTTGGCGCTGCGGCCTACTATCCGTTTTTGAGCGCCAAGCAAGGCATCGTGCACGTGATCGGCCCCGAAAACGGCGCCACCCTGCCCGGCATGACCGTGGTGTGTGGCGACAGCCACACCAGCACGCACGGTGCTTTCGGCGCCCTGGCCCACGGCATTGGCACCAGCGAGGTCGAGCACGTCATGGCCACGCAAACACTCATCGCCAAAAAAGCCAAGAACATGCAGGTGCGCGTTGAGGGGCAACTGCAGCCGGGCGTTACGGCCAAAGACGTGATGCTGGCCATCATCGGCAAAATCGGCACCGCTGGCGGCACCGGCTACACCATCGAATTTGCCGGCAGCACCATTCGCAGCCTGAGCATGGAAGGCCGCATGACGATCTGCAACATGTCCATCGAAGCGGGCGCGCGCGCCGGCATGGTGGCGGTGGATGACACCACGATCGAATACGTCAAGGGCCGGCCCTTTGCGCCCGGCACCGATCCCGAAACCGGCCAGTTCGTGGGCGGGCCCGAGTGGGATCAGGCCGTGGCCTACTGGCGCACCCTGCATTCCGACGCGGACGCGCACTTCGACGCCGTGGTCGAGCTCAAAGCCGAAGACATTCAGCCCCAAGTCACCTGGGGCACCAGCCCCGAAATGGTGCTGGGCGTGACGGCTGCCGTGCCCGACCCCGACCAGGAAAAAGACGCCACCAAACGCAGCGCCATGGAGCGCGCCTTGGTCTATATGGCGCTGGAACCCGGCAAGCCTCTGACCGACATCCACGTGGACAAAGTCTTCATCGGCAGTTGCACCAACAGCCGCATCGAAGACATGCGCGAAGCCGCCGGCATGCTGCGCAAGCTCGGGCGCAAGGTGGCGCCCAATATCAAGTTGGCGATGGTGGTGCCGGGTTCGGGCCAGGTCAAGGCGCAGGCCGAGCGCGAAGGCCTGCACGAAATCTTCAAGGCCGCCGGCTTTGAATGGCGCGAGCCGGGTTGCAGCATGTGCCTGGCCATGAACGCCGACCGGCTGGAGCCGGGCGAGCGTTGCGCTTCCACCAGCAACCGCAATTTTGAAGGCCGCCAGGGCGCTGGCGGCCGCACGCACCTCGTCAGCCCGGCCATGGCCGCGGCGGCGGCGGTACACGGGCATTTTGTCGATGTCCGTGCTTTTGTATGATGACCAACAAAGAAAGAGGAGATTGCGTCATGAAACGATTTGCAGCTATTCTGAGTGTTTTTGCCTTGGCATTTTCTTTGACAGCTTGCAACACTTGGAGCGGTGTGAAGCAAGACGCCAAAGAAGCAGGCCAAGCCACTGGTCGCGGCCTTGAAAAAGCGGGCGAAAAACTCCAGAACGCTTCTCAGTAAGCACACAGGGCTTTGCCGGGCAACTGGCAAAGCCTTTTTTGATGAGGCTTGCCTTGCGTGATGGGCAAGCGCCGCAAGCCGCCCGTTTTTGCTGCGTACAGTTCCTTTTTCGCTGGCTTGTTTTTTACTCGCATTCCCTTTTGCACCATGCAGAAATTCACCGTTCATCAGGGCTTGGTGGCCCCTTTGGATCGCGAAAACGTCGATACCGATGCCATCATCCCCAAGCAATTTCTCAAGTCCATTCGGCGCACGGGCTTTGGCCCCAATCTGTTTGACGAATGGCGCTACCTCGACAAAGGCGAGCCGGGCAAGCCCGAATCGGCACGCCAGCCCAACCCCGACTTTGTGCTGAACCAGCCGCGCTACCGGGGCGCGAGCATCCTGCTCACACGCGGCAATTTCGGCTGCGGCTCCAGCCGCGAACACGCCCCCTGGGCGCTGGAGCAATATGGCTTTCGCGCCATTCTGGCGCCCAGCTTTGCCGACATCTTTTTCAACAACAGCTTCAAAAACGGCCTGCTGCCCATCGTGCTGCCCGAGGCCATCATCAGCCAGTTGTTTGACGAGGTGGCGGCGTTCCCCGGCTACCGGCTCACCATCGACCTGCCCCGCCAGGTGGTTGTGCGCCCGCAGGGTGAAGAGATTGCGTTTGAAGTGCAGCCTTTCCGCAAGGAATGCCTGCTCAACGGTTGGGACGATATTGGCCTGACCCTGCGCCACAAAGACAAAATCGCCGCGTTTGAAGCGGCGCGCCTGGCCGCCAAGCCGTGGCTCGCCAAGCGCAGCGAGTGCGGTGCCGGGGCCGCTGCGCCTTCTGCTTCTTGAAGCCTCAGTGCTCCTGCAGATGAAGAGGGTTGGTGCCGCTTGATCGTTCAAAAAAGAAGCGGTTTTTGTTTTTTCTTGATGCCAACAAGCTATGAAAATTGCCATTCTTCCCGGTGACGGTATCGGCCCCGAAATCATGGCCGAAGCGGTCAAAGTCTTGCAGGCGCTGCGTCTGCCGCTGGACTTGCAATATGCCGACGTGGGCGGCACGGCCTACGAAAAACACGGCCACCCCTTGCCCGAAGCCACGCTCAAGCTCGCCCAATCGGCCGATGCTGTGCTGTTTGGCGCCGTGGGCGATTTCAAATACGACACGCTGGATCGCCACTTGCGCCCCGAGCAGGCCATTCTGGGCTTGCGCAAGGCCCTGGGCCTGTACGCCAATTTCCGGCCGGCGATTTGCTACAAGGAGTTGGTCGATGCCTCCAGCCTCAAGCCCGAGCTGATTGCGGGGCTGGACATCCTCATCATCCGCGAGCTGACGGGCGATGTGTACTTCGGCCAGCCGCGCGGCCGCCGCCAGGCGACGGATGGCCTCTTCCCCGGCGCGGAAGAAGGCTTCGACACCATGCGCTACAGCCGCCCCGAAATCGAGCGCATTGCGCACACCGCCTTTGCCGCCGCGCGCAAGCGCAGCAAGCGCCTCACCAGCGTGGACAAGAACAATGTGCTCGAAACCTCGCAGCTGTGGAAAGAAGTCGTCACGCAAGTGGGCCAGCAATATCCCGATGTGACGCTGGAACACATGCTGGTGGACAATGCCGCCATGCAGCTGGTGAAAGCGCCCAAGCGCTTTGACGTGATCGTTACCGGCAACCTCTTTGGCGACATCCTGAGCGATGAAGCCTCCATGCTCACCGGCTCCATCGGCATGCTGCCCAGTGCCAGCCTCAACGACAAGAACCAGGGCCTGTACGAACCCAGCCACGGCAGCGCCCCAGACATTGCGGGCAAAGGCATTGCCAATCCGCTGGCCACCATCCTGAGCGCGGCCATGATGTTGCGCTTCAGTCTCAATCAAGCCGATGCTGCCAGCCGCATCGAACAAGCCGTGCAGCGTGTGCTCGAAAGCGGCCTGCGCACGCCCGACATCTGGAGCGAGGGCAGCAAAAAGGTTGATACCCAGTACATGGGCGATGCCGTGGTGCAGGCGCTGGACTGATCGCTTGATCGCTGGCAGCGAGGTATGCCGCAGCGTGCGCACTGCGGCGCAAAGGAAGATGCGTCGCCACCACTTTGAAGCAGCCTGGCAAGCTGCGAGAGTGGTTTCAAATTGGGGCTGTAGCAAGTGTGAGCCTACCCTTGAGCGTGGGCCAATGCTCTTGCGGGTGATTGGGTCGTACCGTGTCTGCGCAAGGGACGAGTCAGTTTGGCTTTTTCTACAACTGGCCCATAACTGAACGTGCATGCCGACCAGCAATCGCAAACCCACGATCATGGGGCTAGCCGCTCGCGTATCCATTGCCCATCATCGCCTAGGCGATAACGCAGGCGATCGTGCAGGCGGCTCTTGCGGCCCTGCCAAAACTCCCACTGATCGGGCGCGAGCCGGTAGCCGCCCCAATGCGGCGGGCGCGGCGGATGCAGCAAATACTGTGCGCCGTATTTGGCCGCATTCATCAGAAGAACGTGGCGGCCAGCAATCACCTGGCTTTGTGGCGAGGCCCAAGCGCCAATGCGCGAATCCAGCGGGCGGCTGGCGAAGTAGGCATCGCTTTCTTCAGCGCTTACGGGTTCAACGCGCCCTTCGATGCGAACCACGCGCTCCAGCTCGGGCCAGAAAAATTGCAGGGCAGCAAAAGGGTTGCCCGCCAATTCACTGCCCTTGCGGCTGCGGTAGTTGCTGTACCAGACGATGCCGCGCGCATCAAAACCCTTGAGCAGCACCACGCGCGAACTGGGGCGCATGTGGCTGCTCACGGTGCACAGGGTCATGGCGTTGGGCTCGGGCACTTCGGCCTGCAAAGCTTCGTCAAACCAGCGTGCGAATTGCTGCAAGGGATCAGTGTGCGAGGCGGATTCATCCAGCTCGGCGCGTTCGTAACTGCGACGCAGCGCAGCCAGTTCTTCGGGGGGCAGGGGCATGGTTGTTGGTGTTGTCGGTTTGTTCGGTAATACGAGCGTGTAGGCAGTACCAGACGGAGAAGGCTAGCACAGCCCTCAAATGATCGTTGATTTGTGAGCGGTGGCTTATAGCTGGCAGATAAGGTTGGATAGTCTGAAGGACACTAAAACGGCTGCCTGCCAAACGAGAGATCGTGACAAATCAGCAGCTTTAGCCAATGCCAAAACTTCATATAGGAATACGCTACAATCCGCCGCACTGTCATGTCTATCACTCGTCTTGTTTGTCCGCTGAATCCGCCCCCGGATCAAATGCAGCGCCTGATCGAACTGCAAACGCTGTTCGCCGAGGCCTGCACTTGGCTGGCGCGTACGGTGCGCGAAACGCGCTGCTGGAACCGGGTGGCTTTGCACCATCTGGCCTACC
>JAUMXD010000068.1 GCA_030529305.1 Allobrachymonas sp. | reverse complement strand
AAGGGAATGTTGCTGCAATTGGCGCAGCGTGTCTGCAAAAGCGGCCGTATCCAGAGGTTTGGGAACGAGCAGCCTGTTTTTTTCTTGCCCGTATTTTTCGGGTGTGATGCTCAGCAAAACCACTTGCTGCTGCGGAAATTGCAGCAAGTGCCGCTGCAATTCCTCTTCTGCGTGGTAGCCGTCTGCATCCACGATGACGGCTTGCGCCTCGTGCGGCTTGACGGTGATTTGGCAGTAATCGCTCAAGTTCCGCTCCAGAAAGATGCGCATGGTCTTCTGGACGCGCTTGCTCATTCCCAGTAGATAAACGCTCAGATTATTTTTTTCAGAGGAGGCATCCATTTTGTTTTCACTTTTTTCACTTTTGTTTGTGTTTTGTTCACTCGTTTCTCAAAGCAGATGGGGTCATGCCAAGTATTCCCAGGCTCAGCCGGCTGCAAGGGCTGACAAATGGCAATGGCGCATCTGCCTCTATGCCGTTTGCAAGATGGCCCAGCAGATAGTTTTGCTGCTCGGCTGACAGGAGCGCTGCGGCCCGCTGCAGCAAATTGGTGCGCACATTCATGAAAGGGTCTGCTTTTTTCGCGATGAAAAGATCAACCAGGGCACCAAAGGTTTCATTGGCTTCTTGCAGGTCAATGGCCATGACTATGCGCCTGATATGGCTCAACAGCTTGCCGGGGTCGGATTCGATCTGTGCGGCCAGGTAGCTGAGCATGGCCTGATCCGAGCGTTTGAGCCGCAATGCGTAGCCGCAAAAGCTGTAAAACGCAGGTTCAGGACTGCAAAAAACATCGTTTGGGCTGTCCATGAGTCAGGATCTCGTCAGAAAGATTATCGCCGACTTGGCCGCGAATCGGTTGGGCCAGTTCAGCAGGCAGAATCAAAAACCTCTACAAACCATAACGCTGAAGAAAAATATTAAACCGAATGATTTAATCAATGCGGGTAATGAAACACGGAATAAATTATAAATTTCGATGTATCGTTCCCAAGAAAAACAGAGTAAAAAGCTTGGATTTTGTCGAAAGAGTCTGGGCTTACAGATGAAGCAAATAATCTTAAGTTACGTATATATACATTATATACATAATGTTTGCTTGATGTAAAAATAGCCTGAAACGGGGCGCGGGATTGGCTGCGAAGGAAGCGACTGCAAACGAGCACAGCGATGCTGGTGTGTGCAGCGCCTTGTTCTTGAGCGGTGGAGCGATTGGATGAATGTGTGCGCACTGGCGCTGCCTGGTAGCGGGCAAGGGCAGTTCATCGGCACCCATGTGCTGGCATGGCTTGCCAGCGCTCATCCAGCAACACCTCGCAAGGCCGAAAGCGCGCCTTGTATTGCATCTTGGCACTGCCCGCCACCCAATAGCCCAGGTGCAGATGGGGCAAGCCCCAGCGCCGGGCTTGCGCCAATTGCCAAAGGATGGCGTAGCTGCCGTACGAGGCGCCAGCCTCTGGCGCGTAAAAGGTGTAAACGGCTGACAGAGCCTGGGGCAAACAGTCGCTTAGCGCCACGATCTTGAGTGCGCCTGTTGCATCGCGAAACTCGGCCAGAAAAGAATCAACCGGGCTGGCAAGGATGAAGTCGTGGTATTCCTCTTCGCTGATGGGCGGGGCCGAGCCGTTGCCGTGACGTTGCTGCTGGTAGCGCTGGTAAAGGGCGTAGTGATCGGCCTGGAACGCCAGCGGCAGCAGTCGAACTTGCAGGGCTTGGTGTTGCTGCATGGCACGGCGCTGGCTGCGTGTGGGCGTAAAAGTGGCGGTGGGTACACGCAGCGGTACGCAGCTTGCGCAGCGCTTGCAGTGGGGGCGGTAAACGGTCAGCCCGCTGCGGCGAAAGCCGTGTTCAATCAACTGGGCGTAGATCGCGGTATCTACCGTGTTTTGTGGAGCCAGCAGTTGCAGGCGCGCTTCTTGATTGGGCAGGTAGCTGCAGTCGTGCGCCGGGCTGGTGTACAGCTGCACGCGCAGCCACTGGCCAGATGAGGCAGGTGACTCGGCGGGTGGCACCAGTGGAGCAAAAGAAGCAGGCGTATCGTGCATGTGGGCATGGTAGCGCGAAGCTGCGCTGCGACTCGTGATTTTGTGCGCAAGTGGTTTTTGCCTGTGCCGCTTGTTGGATGAGGCTGGCGCGCCAAGCGCTTGCGGCACAATGCAGCGAGTGGCTTGGCTGCGCTCATCAGGGTTTGCGGTTGGGCCTTCAGAGCTTTTTCATGACATTGACGACGACGCTTATGGACGCAACGATTTCGACATGGCAGCAGGCCATTGGCCCCGAGAAGCAGCAGCCCTATTTCGTGCAGTTGTGGCAACGCGTCAAGCAGGCGCGGCAGGCGGGCACGGTGATTTATCCGCCTGCGCCAGAAGTGTTCAGCGCCTTTGTGTTGACGGAGTTTGCAGCGGTCAAAGTTGTCATCCTCGGGCAAGACCCTTACCACGGGCCACGGCAAGCGCACGGGCTGGCGTTTTCGGTGCAGCCGGGGGTGGATATACCGCCTTCTTTACGCAACATCTACCAAGAGCTGCGCAGTGATATCGAGGGCTTCGAAATCCCCCGCCACGGTTGTTTGCAGCGTTGGGCTGAGCAGGGCGTGCTGTTGCTGAACACAGTGCTGACCGTGCAGGCCGGGCAGGCGCATTCACATGCCAATTGGGGCTGGGAGACTTTTACCGACCGCGTGGTGGCGCAGCTCAACACGCATCGTGATGGCCTGGTGTTCATGCTTTGGGGTAGCCATGCACAGAAAAAAGGCGCCATGATTGATCGCAACCGCCATCTGGTTTTGCAAGCGCCGCATCCCTCGCCGCTTTCGGCCAGCCGGGGCTTTTTTGGTTGCCGGCATTTTTCCAAAGCCAATGCCTGGTTGCAGCAGCATGGGCAAACGCCAATTGATTGGCAGGTTTAATTGGCAAGTTTGAAATGTGAGGCCTTGTGTGATCTGAGGCGCTGCAGCACCTGTTTTGATCGACTCTTGAACACTTGAACAGGCTGCTTGGCTTTACTCAATAAGGTGATGGCATTTGGCGCCAGGGTTCGAAAAAGCCTGGCTATCTTTCGCCAAGTCTCTCGTCAACGGGCATCTGGCTGTGATAGCAACTTCGCCCACAGCGCTGGTTCAAATTGCCACCGCATGGCTGGGCGTTGTTGCGCGCGTTGAATCGACTCCAAAAACTCTGTCCGCGCAATGGGGTGTGCGCCCAGGCTGGCCAGATGGGTTGTTTGCTGCTGGCAATCGATCAGTTCAACATCGTGGGCACGGCACAGGCAAACCAGAGCAGCCAAGGCGATCTTGCTGGCATCGGTTTGGTGGGCGAACATGCTTTCGCCAAATACGGCGTGCCCAAAGGCAACCAAGTACAGGCCGCCCACCAATTGGTCATCGATCCAGGTTTCCACACTGTGCGCCAGGCCCAGGCGGTGCAGTTCGCTGTAGCTGCGCATGATGTCTGGCGTGATCCAGCTGCCGCTTTGGCCGTGGCGGGGCACGGTGGCGCATTGGCGCAGCACGTCGTCAAAAGCGGTGTCGATGCGGATGCAGGCTTGCGAGTTGTGCATAAAGGCACGCAGGGTTTTGCGCAGCGATCGGTGCAGGCGAAAGTGCTGGGGCACGAGCACCATGCGCGGGTCGGTGCTCCACCACAGCGGGGGCTCGTCTGGCCCATACCAGGGGAAGATGCCCCGGGAATAGGCGGCGAGCAGCGTTGGGGCATCCAGCACGCCGCCTGCTGCCAACAGGCCTGGCCAAGGCGTTTCGGCACCCAGGGCCGATGCGGGGTCGGGGAAAGGTTCGTGCGCTTGTAACCAGGGCAGCGTCAGCTCGTTCATGTCTGGGGCGTTTCAAGCAAGGGCTGGGCTATCCGTGCCATGCCCATCTGTGCCAGCGAATTGGGCCGTTGCAGCAGCGTGGCATGGAATGCGTCAATTGTCCCAAAAGGCTTGCTGGCTTTTGTTGGCAAGTGTTGGTGGGCAAGTACAGTCAACAAAGCAGAGAAAAAGCAAATGGCCCAGCGTGGATGGGGATGGAACGCTGGGCCATTGTGGCGTATTAGAACGGGTTTGTTGCCTTTTGCTTTTTCAGCGCGCCTCAGGCTTTGCTCGTGCAACGCCCTTATGCTGAAGGGCTTGGATGGAGCTGCTGACGCTCGTGCAGCTGGGGTCAAGCAGCAGGATGCTCAGCCACGGGTTCGGTCATTTTCTGGGCCGTGGCAATGGCCTGATCCAGATCGTTGCTCATCAACACGCCGGGTAGGTGAACCAAGCCGACGCGACGGGCCTTGTCCAGCGGTTGCTTGCCCAAGCCAGAAAGGATCACGGCAATGCCGCGCTTGTAGGCTTGCTCGGCCAGCTGCACGACCTCTTCAGCGCCGGATGCGTCCATGTACAGCAGGTTCTTGAAGTCGATCACCAGCACGCGTTCGGGCAGGTTGTCGGCAATCTGTTCGACGATGCGCACCGCGCCAAAGAACAGGGTGCCGTGCAGGCTCCAGATGCGCACTGCATTGTCGTTCCAGGTTTGCGGCAATTGTGTTTCCTGGTGGGCGCTGTCGCTATCCGTTGCTGCGGCACCGGCAGGCAGCATTCTTTCGGAGCGCGACAGGTTGGACATGCTGTAAATAAAGGTGAGCAGCGAAGTTACCAAACCCACTTCAACCGCTACTGTCAGGTCGAAGATCACGGTGAGGAAGAAGACCGCCAGCAAAGTGACGCGGTAAGACATGGTGTAGTTGCGCAGGCGGGCAAATTCGCGCCATTCGCCCATGTTCCAGGCCACGAAGATCAGCACGGCAGCCAGTGTGGGCAGCGGCACGGCAGCGGCCAGGGGCGCAGCGATCAGCACGATCAGCAGCAGCGAGATGGCATGCACCATGCCTGCCACGGGAGTAGAAGCGCCGCTTTTGATATTGGTAACCGTGCGCGCAATGGTGCCGGTGGCGGGCATGCCGCCAAAGAAAGAGGTGACGAGGTTGGCAATGCCCTGGGCCATCAGTTCTTGGTTGGGGTCGTGGCGGTCGCCCGTCATGCTGTCAGCCACACGGGCGCAGAGCAAGGATTCGATGGCGCCCAGAATCGCCAGCGTGAGCGAAGGAATCAGCAAGAAGCGGGCGCTCTGCCAATTCAATTCGGGAATGATGAATTTGGGCAGCTCGGCCGGAATGCCGCCAAAACGGCTGCCGATGGTTTCAACCTCAAGCCCCATCAGTTTGACGGCCACACTCGTGATGATCAGCGCCACGATGGAGCCAGGAATGATGGTGAGCTTGCCGCGAAAAGCCAGCTTGTTTTTCATCAGCCCGGGCGTGAAGTGCTGCCACACGATGATGATGAGTAGCGAGGCTACGGCCACGGCAATGGCGTAGGGGTTGATGGTGTGAATGTGCTGCCATAGCGCCTTGAGCACGCCGAAAAAGTCGGCCGGCATTTTTTCGATCTTCAGCCCCAGAAAGTCTTTGAGCTGCGACAGGCCGATGAGTACGGCAATGCCGTTGGTGAAGCCGATGACGACCGACACCGGAATGAAGCGAATCAGCGTGCCGAGCTTGAAGCGCCCCATCAGGAAGAGGAAGATGCCCGACATGGCCACGGCGATGATGAGGTTGGAGAGGCCATAACGCTCAACAATGCCGTAAACGATGACGATGAAGGCGCCGGCCGGCCCGCCGATTTGCACTTTGGAGCCGCCCAGCAAAGAGATCAGAAAACCCGCAATGATGGCTGTGAAAATGCCGGTTTGGGGCGTGAGGCCGCTGGCGATGGCAAAGGCCATGGCCAAGGGCAGGGCGACGACGCCAACGGTCAGGCCCGCAGTGATGTCTTTGACCAGTTTCTCTTTGCTGTAGCCTTTCATGGCCGCGAAAAAGATGGGCTTGAAGGCAAGGAAGGACGAGAGCTGGGGGCGCATGGGAAACTCCGTAAACAACACTGGGCGGCGGTTGTTTCCCGTCGCACGGGCAAGATGAATAGGTGTTGCGAATTATATCTGTGCTTGTTTTTTCGGCAGCGCATGCTGTCCTTTTTCTGACTTAAAAAAGGGCTTTGTGTTGCATGTTTGGCATCAGATGGCGCAAGCAGGTGCTTAGGGGCGTACTTGGATAGGCGGTTTTGAGCCAACCGTTTGCAGTGCCCAAAAGTGCGCATCGGTTTCAGAGCGTAAAGATAGCAAGTGAGGCCGGCTCTTTGGCCCTTCTCGTGTGTTATTGGGTCAAGTTGATGAATGGCGCTTGAAGATCAGTAAGCATGTTCAAAGGCATGTTGCCGAGCGCACTAAAAGAAAAAGGGCCAGCGCTTGTGGCGTGGCCCTTTGGATGGATCAACTTGGCTGTGGCTTTAAGCCTTTTGGCCACCGCCAAAAACCGCTTCCACACTGTCGTAGCTGATGCCTGCGGTTTGGCTGAAGCCGCAATCCACATAAGAGATTTCGGCGGTTACGCCGCTGGCCAGATCGCTGAGCAGGAAGGCAGCCACATTGCCCACCTCTTCAATGGTGATGTTGCGGCGCAGCGGCGCGCTGATGGCCATGAAAGACAGCAGCTTGCCAAAGTCCTTGATGCCGCTGGCAGCCAGCGTTTTGATGGGGCCTGCGCTGATGCCGTTGACGCGGATGCTGCGGCCGTCTTCGAGGCGGCCCACCGCTTCGGCCAGGTAGCGCACCGAAGCTTCCAGCGCCGCCTTGGCCACGCCCATGGTGTTGTAATTGGGCACGGTGCGCAGGGCGCCCAAATAGGTGAGCGTGAGCAGGGCCGAGCTGTCGTTCAAGTAGGGCAGTGCGGCCTTGGCCATGGCCGGAAAGCTGTAAGCGCTGATATCCATGGCCGTGCGGAAATTGTCGCGGCTCAGGCCATCAAGAAAATTGCCGGCAATGGCTTCACGCGGTGCAAAGCCAATGGCGTGCACAAAGCCGTCGAACTTGGGCCAGGTTTTGGACAGATCGGCAAACATCTTCTCGATTTGCTCGTCGTTGCCCACATCGCATTCAAATACCAGTTTGCTGCCAAATTCGGCCGCGAATTCGGTGATGCGGTCTTTGAAACGCTCGCCCACGTAGCTGAAGGCCAGCTCCGCCCCTTGTTCGTGGCAGGCCTTGGCGATGCCATAAGCAATCGAACGGTTGGACAACAAGCCCGTAATCAACAGTTTTTTGCCACTGAGAAAACCCATGAATATGCTCCTTTGTCTTGCTTGTGGGCGGGGAGTGTTATATGAATCAAAAGCCAAATGCAGAAAAAGATGCTTGAATGGCTTTTGAACTTTGAACAAACCCGCTTCTTGAGGAGAACGGTTGCATGGCTTGGAGCGCCATGGGCAACCGTCTGCTGAAAAAACCTGCGGATTGTCGCACGCGATAAGCGCAATTTTGTGGCCTGCTGAGTTGCGATTGCACGAAAACAGGCGCGAACCCTTGTTTCAAGACCCGCAAGCAAGCTATAATGCGCGCTGACCAGTACGCAAGCGCAAAATGGGCCGGCCTAGCACCTG
>JAUMXD010000067.1 GCA_030529305.1 Allobrachymonas sp. | reverse complement strand
ACATCGAAATGGCAGGAATGGTGTAAAGGATGTTGTTGCCCTGCATCACCCACGGGGCCAGGCGCCGGTATTCGCTGATCAAAACGCCCAGGGCCACACCCAGCACAGCTGCCAGCACAGCAGCGCTGCCGGCAATCAGCAGATGCTCGCCCAGCAGTTTGGCGAAGAACTCTGGGCGCTGGATGAAAACATCGGCAATATTGCGTAACAAAGGCTTTTCCTCATGCAACAGCAAAACGATCAGTTCGATCAGTTGTCATCATAAATTGATCGTGCTTTTTTGGATGTGAAAGGGTTTTTCAGCTCGTTTGTAAAGGTTGACAAGGCTGATTGAAGCGGTTTGTTGTGCGGATGTCTAGTAGTTCAGGCCGCTGATTAGAGATTAGAAGGAGATTTGTATGCCTATGCTTATTGATTATTTATAGGGCGTATAGGGCGCATCGCATAACCTGTGCGCAAGGCATGCGCCCAATCGGGTCGGCCATTGCGCTCGGCCAGTTGGGCCATGCTTTCGTGCTCATAAGGAATAGCGTGCAGCGTTATGGCCCTGCTGCCGTTCTTGCCAGCGCTATTGGCAGGCGGCAAACGCTCGGCAATGGCGTAGCGGGCGTGGGGCGAGCCAGTTTCCATCACATGGGGTGTGGGCTGCGTATCGTCGTAGGCGGGCAAGCCCACGCTACCCGGGTTGACGATCGTTTGCCCGCAGGCCGTTTGCAGCACGCGCGGCACGTGGCTATGGCCGCAGGCGACCAATGTAGCCGTGGTGTGGCCCAAGCGCTCGGCTATTTCTGCCTGGCTGGCCAGGCGGGTGTGGCCAGCCACCACGGTTTCCAGCAAATAGCGCGTATCGCTTTGTGGCGTGCCGTGGCACAGCAGCACGTCGGGTGTCCGCTGCAAGGCGGCAGGCAGGTTGCGCATCCAATTCAACACTTCGGGGGTGAGTTGGGCGTGGGCATAGGTATCGCTTGCGCCCATTTGATCAGGCGGCAGGGTAAGCAGCTGGCGTTCATGGTTACCGGCCAATGTGGGCCAGTTTTGCTGCATCAAAAACTGTGCCGTTTGCAGCGGCAGCAGTGGGCCGCTAAGGATATCGCCCAAGTTCACTACCTGCTGCACGTTTTGTTGGCGCAAATGCGCCAGCACGGCTTGCAAAGCAGAAAGGTTGCCGTGGATATCGGACAGCAGAGCGAACTTCATTTCTTGTTCCTATGCTTCTTGATACGTGAGAACCTTGTTGCCTGTTTGTGTATGGGATGAAGAATGTGCTTTTGGTGGGCTAAAAAAATCTTGAATGGGCAGAAAACTGGTGGAGAATAAGCGGCGCGCCAACCCGCTGTTCAAGATGCCTGCTTGCAGGACGGGAATGTGCTGCCCGTCTTTTATTTTTTATAAAAAGAGAAAAAGGCTTCGGGCAGCCTTATTACGGCGCTTTGCTCACTAACTGAAGTCCTATCAAGAGTATTGCTATGCGTATCGTCATTGCCTTGGGCGGCAACGCCTTGTTGCGGCGCGGTGAAGCCATGACAGCAGAAAACCAGCGTGAAAACGTGCGCCGGGCTGCCGTTCAAATGGCGAAGGCCTACCCGGGCAATGAGTTGGTGATTACCCATGGCAATGGCCCGCAAGTGGGCCTGCTGGCGCTGCAAGCGGCGGCCTATACCGAGGTGGAGCCCTATCCCCTGGACGTGCTGGGCGCGCAGACCGAGGGCATGATTGGCTACCTGATTGAGCAGGAAATGGCCAATGCCCTGCAGGCCGATGTGCCCATGGCAACGATTCTGACCCAGGTCGAAGTGGATACGAAAGACCCCGCCTTTCAAAACCCGACCAAGCTGGTTGGCCCCGTTTATAGCAAAGCCGAGGCTGAACAGTACGCCCGTGAAAAGGGCTGGAGCATTGCCCCCGATGGCGACAAATACCGTCGCGTGGTGCCCAGCCCGCGCCCGCAGCGCATTTTGCCCGTTCGTTCCATTCAGTGCTTGTTGCAAAGCGGGGCGGTGGTGGTGTGCGCAGGGGGCGGTGGTATTCCCGTTCACTACGATCAAGGCGGGCGCTGTCACGGCGTAGAAGCTGTGATCGACAAAGACCTGTGCTCGGCCTTGCTGGCTCGGCAGTTGCAGGCGGATTTGCTGGTGATGGCAACCGATGTGGATGCGTCTTATCTGAACTGGGGCAAATCGGATCAAAAAGCCATTACGCGGGCGCATCCGCAAGCATTGGCAAAAATGTCGTTTGCAGCGGGCTCCATGGATCCGAAAATTCAGGCTGCTTGCGAGTTTGCTCAACAAACCGGCAAAACAGCGGTGATTGGCGCCTTGTCTGATATCGAGGCGATTATTCGTGGCGAGGCAGGCACGCGCATCAGCGCCGAAACAGACGGCATTTGCTATCGCAGTTGATTGGGCTTTGATTGTTTGGATGGCGACTTGAGTTTTCGAGTTGCCATGTGCTCAGGATCATGAGGCGGCGGGCCGAATTCAAACAAAAGCTGAATCAGGCTCTCAGGGCAGTATCCAGGCAGTTTGGTGTTGCAAACAAATCGGGCGATGAAAGCATTTGACTTTCACCGCCCGTTTTCTTTTTAGCCAGTTGGCGACCGCTTCTTGAGCCTTTAGGCAAGGCGGCACAAGCAGCCCAACTGATGAGGGTTGATCGCAGCCGGTAGCTGTTGCTACCGGCCAGCTTGGCACCTTACTCTTTAGGCAGGCGCATGACGGAAAGAACGAATCCACCCCAGATCACGATCAGGGCGATCAACATCATCACGATGGCGGTTGTACTCATGTTCAGTTGTCCTTTTCATTGAATTCGTCGAACGGCGCTTCGTTTTTCCAGGGCAACAGAGACAGCACCACCGCCAACACGACCATGCCGATGGACATGCCCCAGCCAAAGATGCGGAGGAATTCGGTGGGGTATCCCTCATAGTTTTTGGCAAGCAGTTCGCTCGTATCCTGGAACAGCATGTAGCCCAGCACGGCCACGGTCAGCACGATGCAGGCATACCAAACGGTGCCCACTTTGAAAGACGAGCGGCTGTTGAGGTGGTCGCGCAGTTTGGGCAGGTTTTTGCTGATCACGATGGCGGCCACATACAGCATGCCGGCGGCGACGATGCCGTAGGTGTTCACGAATTTGTCCATCGTATCCAGCACCGGCAAGCCCGTGGTGGTGCCGAACAGCACGGTAGAGATCACCATCAGCGGCAAGCCAACGGCCAAGGTGGCCGGCACGCGGGGCAGCTTCCACTTGTCTTGCACGGCAGCGATCACCACTTCCAGCACGGAAATGAGCGAGGTCAGGCCGGCAAACACTAGCGAACCGAAGAACAGCACACCAATCAAAGCGCCAAACGGAGCTTGGTTGATGATGGTGGGGAAAGCGATAAAGGCCAGGCCGATACCGCTTTTGGCCACTTCGCTCACTTCTTTGCCTGCAGCCGTGGCCATGAAGCCCAGGGCGGCAAACACGCCGATACCGGCCAGCACCTCGAAGCTGCTGTTGGCAAAACCCACCACCATGCCGGTGCCGGTCAGGTCGGTTTTGCGGTTCAGGTAAGAAGAGTAGGTCACCATGATGCCGAAGCAGATCGACAGCGAGAAGAAGATCTGCCCGTAAGCAGCAATCCACACGCCCGGTTCGCGCAGCTTGGCCCAGTTGGGTGTAAACAGCGCATCCAGCCCTTTGGCTGCGCCATCCAGCGTCAGCGAAATACCCACCAGCACCACGAACATCACCACCAGCAGCGGCATCAACAGGGTAGACGAGCGGGCAATGCCTTTTTGTACGCCCAGTGCCATGATGAGCAGGGTGCAGAGCCACACGGCCAGCAGCGGGCCAACCACGCTGCCTACAAAGTCAAAGCCCAGCTTCACCTCGTCGGCCATTTGCAGATAGTCTTTGAACAGGAACGAAGCCGGGTCTTGCCCCCACGCGCTGTTGAGTGAAAAGTAGGTGTAGCTGGCGGCCCAGCCCAGAATCACGGCGTAATAAATGCAGATGATGACGTTGGTCAGCACGTTCCACCAGCCAAATGGCTCAAACGCCTTGTTCAGGCGGCGAAAGGCCAGCGGGGCTGCGCCACGGTAGCGGTGGCCCAGCGCATAGTCCAGAAACAGCAGCGGAATACCGGCCGTCAGCAAAGCCACCAGATAGGGAATGATGAAAGCGCCGCCGCCGTTGTTGTAGGTGATGTAGGGGAAACGCCAGATATTGCCCAAGCCCACAGCCGAGCCAATGGCGGCAAATATGAAGGCTCGTCGGCTGGCGAAGGTCTCGCGTTGCGGTGTGTTGTTGGAGTCAGACAAGATATGCCTCTTCTTCTGTATGTATTCGATCAAAAGCGCCACAAGCCCCAAGGATGATGACGGTAACCATCACCCCAAGGCAGACAAGCGCCTGCACCGAAAAATGAATCGCAAGAAAGTAACACTTGCGGGCAAGTAGGCGGGGTGGAGTTTTGCTCCGGTCCTGCAAAAGGATAAATTGCGTGCAACACCTGCCCAGACAAAGGGGTACAAGCCCACAGGTGCTCCGTGCAGAGCAAACCCAGCAGGCCGCGAACATTTTATGACGAGAGGTATCTGCTTGTGACTAGTGGTTTTTCTCTATAAATCAGGGGCTTGCGCGGTAGATGCGGCTTGTTGCGGCCAGCGCCAAGCTTTCTTCACCAGCAGAGCATGGTTGGGGTGCCGTGGCAGGCAAAGCAGCTTGTTCATTGCGCTGGCTGCGCTTGTTTGGCCAGCAAGGCATCGTCGATTTCATCCGCACGCTGCTTGGCAGGGCGCTGGTTGTGGCGTTCGGCAAAGGCCACAAAAGCCGGGCGTGGCTCCAGCAGATTGAATTGCAGATACCAGCCGACATAAGCAGCCACCAGCAAATCGGCTGCGGTGAAGGTGTTGCCCGCCAGATATTCACGGTCTTTCAGCGCAGCTTCGAGCGTATTGAGTAGATCGGTTTCGTTGCCAAAGTTGGCTCCTACTGGGTCGGGTATGGCAGCGTTTACGGATTTGAGGGTGATCCATGTCTCCAATGGCCCCAAAAAGCTGATCCAGCGGTAATAGCTGCCACGCTCGGGGCTGCCCACGGGCGGGGCGAGTTGCTTCTCGGGCACCAGGTCGGCCAGGTACATGCAGATGGCGGCTACTTCGGTCACCACCGTATCGCCGTGCTTGAGGGCAGGCACTTTGCCCATGGGGTTGATGGCCAGGTAATCAGGCGCTTTCATCGTGGTGCCGTAATCAAGCAGTACGGTGTTGTAAGGCAGGCCGGTTTCTTCCAGCATCCAGCGCGCCACGCGGCCGCGAGACATGGGATGGGTGTAGAGGGTGAGGGACATGGCGTGCTCCTTGTGGTGAGTAGATGCATGCACTGTAGCGGGCCGGGGTGTCAGTTTCTGTCAGCAGTAGATACCGCTCGCCACGGCGGGTTGCTGACCAGAATGCGGGCGTACACGGGGCAATCGGGCACGTGCGCGCCGGGCAGGTAACCACAGCTCATCAAAAATTCCTTGATGATTTCGCCACCGATGAATTTGAACTGCTCTTGCTTGAAGGCCTTGACCCACGCGGGTAAATCGCGCGGGTGCTGCGCATTCAGCCAGGCTTTGAAACTGCCGTACTCGCCTTGCAGGCGGCGGATTTGCTGGGCGTTGTGAATGGCGGCGTTGATTTTCAAGCGGTTGCGAACAATGCCTGCGTCGGCCAGCAAACGGGCACGGTCGGCCTTGCCATAGGCGGCCACTTGGGCAATGTCAAAGCCGCTGTAGGCATTGCGGAAGTTGTCTTGCTTTTTCAGCATCAACGTCCAGCTCAGGCCCGCTTGATTGATTTCGAGCAGCAAGCGGCCAAACAGGGCGTTGTCGTCGGCCAACGCAAAGCCGTAGGCATGATCGTGATACTGCTTGTTGGGGTCAGCCGTGTCGGGCGGCAGGGCGTTGGCAAAGGCGCAATAGTTCATGGGCGTGGTTTGATCGGTTTTTCTTCAGGCGGGGGGCCGTATTGCTTGTGGCCTGGGTAGCTACTTGCTGCCCTTCAGTAATTCCTGGTTGTGTTGCAAGGCCAGGGCGACCCAATGCTCGAGCTGATCCAAGGCATCGGCGTCCAGATCAATGTAGCCACGGTATTCCCGGCCCTTCATCACCGTGGTGCGCACGCCTGGGTGCAGCAGTGCTGCATCGTGTGCAGCCTTGCCGATGCGCACCATCACCTCGCATTCATCGCGACCACTGATGGCGATGCACATCTTGCCGCGCACCATGAAGGCCAGGCCGCCAAACATCTTCTTCTCGCTGATGTCTTGAACGGCCACGCCATCGGGCAGGTGCTGAATCAGCAGCCGGCGTATTTGGACGGCGAGTTGCTCGTTGATAGCCATGAGGTTCCTCCTGAGGATGGTGCGGTTGGTCACCAGCCAGTGCCTGGTGGGGCTTAGCGTGCAGTCAAACCCATTTCTTCAGCCAGTGCCTGGTCAAGTGCTTGGGCACGCAAGAAGGCGGGGCGTTGGATGTGCTGCTGCGCGTATCGGGCCAGCACGCCGTCTGTTGGCAAGACTTGCGCACGGAACATGCCCCAGCCGATCAGGCCGCTGAGGTAGAGGTCAAGCGCGCTGAAGTGTTCGTCCAGTGCGAAGGTTTTGCCGTGCAAAAAGTGGCTCAGGGTGTTGATGGCGCTGTCGAAATCGCCATAGCCGATGGCGCGACGCCGGGCATCGTCGTTGCTGATGCCGTGCCAGCGATCCATCATCGCGTACTCGCAATGCAGTGCAAAGCACAGCCAGCGGTAGTACTCGCCGCGCGCAAGGCTGCTGGCCGCAGGGATCAGGTGTTTGTCGGGGTATTGCTCGGCCAGAAAGGTGATGATGGCGGCGGCTTCGGTCAGCACCGTGTCGCCCACTTTGAGGGCGGGTGACTTGCCCATGGGGTTGATGGCGAGGTAGGCGGGCGATTTCATCTCGGTGCCGAAGTGCACGGGCACGGTTTGATAGCTGGCGCCGCATTCTTCGAGCATCCAGCGCACAGTCGCGCCGCGTGAATGGGGATGGGTGTAGAGGGTGAGGAGGTGCATGGGGCAGTCCTTTCGCTGTGGTGAAAAAAAGAAATGAAAAGCAGCGTGCAGGCTTTGTGGGGCATCTGCGCGGTTTACCAACCCACTAATTCATCACATCACTGCCGCCAAAGGCGGGCGCCCAGCCCTTGTGGTGCGGAGTGGTGGTGCTTGGGGTGCTGGTGGGTGATGGCATGGCTGGGGCTTGGTGTTTGCTTGGGATGAAAGTTGCTGCCCAGTATGCGTGGTGGCCCTGCCAGTTTCTGTCAGCAGTCTGGCGGTGTGTCAAAACCCATGTGCGCCCGCCATTGGCGCAGCAGGGTGGGGCGGCGTTGGGGGTAGCGCTGGCCTGTTTCAGTCAGCGCCAGCACGCGGTCGGCGCGAAAGTGGCGAAAATCTTGCCGCAGTTCGCACCAGGCGGCGATCAAGCGCGCCTGATCGAAAAAGGCCA
>JAUMXD010000066.1 GCA_030529305.1 Allobrachymonas sp. | reverse complement strand
CGCCAATGGCGACCGATTCGCCCATCTGAATCAGCTTGGCCAGATAGTTTTCAACCGCGTGCACGGGCACACCGGCCATCACCACGGGCTGGCCTGCAGATTGCCCGCGCTGCGTGAGCGTGATGCCCAGCAGGCGCGCGGCCTTGATGGCATCGTCGTAAAACAGTTCGTAAAAATCACCCATGCGGTAAAACAGCAGGGTGTGCGGGTGCTGGGCCTTGATTTGCAGGTACTGCTGCATCATCGGCGTGTGGGTTTCGTTTGTTTTTTCGGTGGCAGACATGGGCGCTAATTTAACTGATGCCTTGTCTTAACTAATGTCCTGTCGCTGCCAAGGGCGTTGTGGCGAGTTGAGCAGGGGCATGTGGGTGAATGGGGGCGGCTGCGGCATGCGAACGTGGCGCGTACTGGGCCGAAAGCGAGAAAAAATCATGTATCGCCTAGGTATTTGCCACGAAAAAGCATTTTTTGCCCTTGAATTGCTGGGGCAAAGCCCCATAATAGACATGGCCCTTGCATTCAACCTTAAAGAGGAGTCATGACTATGATGAAGAACGACGCAGAGAAAATCATTGACGAAGCTGCAGCTGCTGGCCAACACGCCGCAGAAAAAGCCAAGCGTTCGGCAGCCGAAGCGCTGGATGCGGCCAGTGACAAAATCGCCGTTGCACGCGATCGCGCTGTTGAGGCGCTGGACGCCCTGACTGAGCGTGCCAACCACTATGCGCGCCGCGGTTTGGACAAGGCCGTTGATCTGCAGCACAGCGCCAAGCGTGGCATTGAGCGCGCTGGTGACGCCACCGTGCACTATGTGGAAGAGCAGCCGCTCAAATCGGTCGCGATTGCTGCGGGTATCGGCGCTGCTTTGGCCGCTGCCCTGATGCTGCTGCGCGACCGCAGACACTGATCGGCTAGGCCATTCACATTGGCCTTGAATAAAAAAGCACTGCGCGAGCAGTGCTTTTTTTATGGGAAGCTCCAAGCCAATCGTGGCTTGGTTTGGGCGGAGCGAATTGGTGCTTGACTGCGATGTTTGGCTGTAGGCAAATGATTTGCGTGCAGCGGCTCGCAAAGCCAAGTACGTGGTTTGTGTAACAAGCTAACGCATGCCACCCCCATACCATTCATGCCCGCAAGCATGGCTTGAGCCTAGTCCACGTATGGTTTGTTTTGATTGTTGCGATTGTTTATGGCTGCTGTTGAAGGGGTAGGGCTTGTTCATGCCGACGAGGCGCTGGTGGTGCTCAACAAACCGTCGGGCTTGCTCTCGGTGCCGGGGCGCGGGCCAGAGAAGCAAGATTGCCTCAGCGCTCGCGTGCAGCAAGCCTTTGCCGATGCCCTGATCGTGCACCGGCTGGATATGTGCACCAGCGGCCTGATCGTGATGGCGCGCGGGCCAGACGCCCAGCGCCACTTGCAGCGGCAGTTCGCGCAAGCGCAGGTGGGCAAGGGCTATGTGGCCATCGTGCAGGGCCAGCCAGCTGTGGCGCCCATGCAGTGGCAAACCATCGATGCGCCCTTGCGGGTGGATTGGCCCAATCGCCCGCGCAGCATCATCGATTGGCAAAACGGCAAACCCAGCCGCACCCATTGGCGCGTGCTGGATGTCCCACACACGTATGCGGCGCTGGCACCTGATTTTTTTCGCCCGCAGGTGGCAACTACGGCAGCAGCGAGGGAAGCTGCTGAAGCGGGCGCAGAGTGCACGAAAAACGGATACGCCGTGCTGGAGGTGGCGCCTGAAACTGGCCGCTCGCACCAGATTCGCGTGCATTTGCAATCCATCGGTCACACGATTGCAGGTGACACCTTGTACGGCGATGCGGCCAACCAGCGCATGGCACCGCGCCTGTTGCTGCATGCTTGGCGTCTGGCTTTGCAGCACCCGATCACGGGCGAGATGATGGAGTGGCAATGCCCGGCGCGTTTTGATTGATGGAGGCAGCAGTGCGCGGGCAGCCAATAACATCAATGCAAGGGCATCAAGCATGTTGCTGCTTGCCCTTGCTGCCAGCTAGCACTTGTGCTGCCCAGCCGTTGGGTGGATGCTGTTTGGGTTCAATGATTGAGTGATTGGTCGATCAATTAACCTACCTACCTACCAATCAACCGATTGGCTTCAGTGCTTGGATGAACAGCCGGGCGCAACCAGCCGAATCGGCAGCCAGCCGCGCACGCTGTTGATGAACCAGAGCCGGTCGCCCGGCTGCGGGTGCAGCAGGCGCTGGATGGGGATGGCTGCTTCGCGCAGCACACGGCGCTGCAACAAGACCTCGCGCAAGGTGCCCGGCAGCAAGCCCTGCGCCAGTGGCGGCGTGAGGCAGCCCTGCGGCGTTTGCAGCACCAGGTTGCCGCGCGTGCATTCGGTGGCAAACCCGTCTGGTGTGTGCAGGATCACGTCCCATGCATCAGGCGTGGCTGCCTGTGCGGCGGCCAATGCCGCTTCGTAATGCACACGCTGCGTGGTTTTGTGCAGCAGCCAGCAGGTATCCACGCTGTTGGCGGCTGGGGCCAGTGCCACGGGTCGGACGGTGTTGGAAGTCGATGGTGCTTGCTGCCAAGCGGCGGGCAGGGCATCGTGCGTATCCCAGTCCTTGCCGGGCAGCAGTACCTCGTTGTTCACGGGGCTGCCCGAGAGGCTGAGCTGGCCATTGGCCGTTTGCGTCAGCGCCACGCGCCACAGCCCTTGTGGGTGTTGATGGGCAAAGCCTTGCAGGGCGAGCAGATATTCACCCCAGCTGATGGGCCGAAAGTGGCAGGCGCGAGCCGATTGCCTGATGCGCCGCAAGTGCGGTGCCAGCAAGACGAAGCAGCCGTCGGCCAGCAGCATGGTTTCGCGCAGGGCAAAGTCGGGCTGCGGGAAAGGGGCGGTGTGCAAAAAGCGCAGCTTGAGTTGGGCCTCGGCATATTCGGCTTCGGCCTGCGCCGGCCAGGTGATGCCGCCGCCGGTGCCGCAGCGCAGATGGCCGCCGCCATTGGGGGACGGTGTGTGCGTGATGGTGCGAATGGCCACATTGAACAGGGCGCGGTCTTTGTGGAAAAAGCCCACCGCGCCGCAATACACGCCGCGCGGTGTGGCCTCGGAAGCAGCAATCTTTTGCATGGCCATGAGCTTGGGCGCGCCAGTGATGGAACCACAGGGGAACAGCGCTTGCAGCACTTCGGTGAAAGTGATGCCGGGCCGCGTGATGGCTTGCACGGTGCTGGTCATCTGCCAGAGCGTGGGGTAGGGCTCGGTGTGCAGCAGTTGCGGCACATGCACGCTGCCGGTTTGGGCGATGCGGCCCAGATCGTTGCGCAGCAAATCCACGATCATGACGTTTTCGGCCCGCTCTTTGGCGCTGTTGCGCAAAGTGTCGGCCTGGGCTGTGTCGGTTTCAGGAGTGGCGCCGCGCGGAGCAGTGCCTTTCATCGGGCGGGTGGTGATGGTGCCGCTGCGGCAGTGCCAATCGAAAAACAGCTCGGGCGAGAGCGACAGGATGTGATGGTAGCCAAAGTTCAAAAAAGCGCCGTAGCGGCATTGCTGGCGTTGGCGCAGGGCCTCGTAATAGCGCCAGGGTGAAAAATTGGCGGGCGCAGTTGCATCGGCCCGCAGCGTGTAATTGACTTGATACAAGTCACCCGCAGCAATGGCTTGGCGCAAGCGGTTGACGGTTTCGACGTAAGGCGCTTGCGCTTCGGAGAGTTGGCACTGCGGCGCAGCTGTTGCGGGTGTGGGCGAATCGGAGCCTGGCCGCGTATGCCACGTAAGGCAAGGGTGAGCCGCAGGCAAGCCATCTGCAAAGGGCGTGTGCGCTGGCGTGGGGCTGTTGCTGACGGGCTTGCGGTGCATGGATGCCGTTGTGGTGGTGGGCGCAGCCGCATTGGCGCCGGAAAGCTCCGATGCGTCATCACCATCATCTGGCGCAGATAAGTCAGTGCCAGCGAATAGGGCCAAGGCCAAAAGCGGCGTTTGTGGCGGTATCGGGGGCGGCGTCTCTGAATCGGTCGGATTGCTATTGCGAGTGTTGTTATCACAAGCGTGGTCATCACAAGCATTGCTGCCTTGTGGTTGACGCATGGCTTGAGCCAAGCTGGGGTCCAATCCCGCCGCTGCTTCGTAAGCGATGTAGCCCGCGGCCCATGCGCCTTGCAGCACGGCTTGCTCGATGCGTTGCAGGGCAGGTAGCACTTCATCAGGCTGCCAGGCGATTTCGATGCCCTGCGCTTGGCTGAAGTGCAGGCGTTGCGTGGACGAGCTGGTTTGCGAGGCTGCATCCAGGGCGGAATCCAAAGCGAAGTCAAACACCATCGACAGCGCATGCACATCGGGGGCGGACAAGCGGTGGGGCTGGGTCATGAGTTTTCAAATCTGGGCAAGAGAGGACGTGTGCAGTCATGCGCTACACGCCCAGCAAGCGCGATGGCTCCTCGCGCTGTGCTGGCGTCAATAAAACATCAAGCATGCATCAAGCGCGTGTTTGCAATGTTGCAGTGGCCACGCTGTTATTTGTGCTGCTGGCGCATGTTGGCTGGTGGGTTGGGTAGTGCGCGCGTGCCTGACTAATAGCCAACAGCGCTAGCAACATCAGCGCATGCGCTTGTGATTCAAAGCACCTCGCTGGCAAAGTCGGCCAGGCGCGAACGTTCGCCGCGCGCCAGCGTGATGTGCCCGCTGTGCGGCCAGCCTTTGAACTTATCGACTACCGAGGTCAGGCCCGAAGAGCCTTCGGTCAGATAGGGCGTGTCGATTTGCGCCAGGTTGCCCATGCAGATGATTTTGGTGCCGGGGCCAGCGCGGGTGATCAGGGTCTTCATCTGTTTGGGCGTGAGGTTTTGCGCCTCGTCGATGATGAGGTATTTGTTCATGAAGGTGCGCCCGCGCATGAAGTTCATGCTCTTGATCTTGATGCGGCTGCGCACCAAGTCTTGCGTGGCGGCGCGCCCCCATTCGCCAGCGCTGCTGGCGCTGTTGCGCGTGAGAAATTCGAGGTTATCGTCCAGCGCGCCCATCCAGGGACCCATTTTTTCTTCTTCGGTGCCGGGCAAAAAGCCGATGTCTTCGGCCACGTTGACGGTGGCGCGGGTCATGATGATTTCGCTGTAGCGGCGATCATCCAGCACCTGCGTCAGGCCACAGGCCAAGGCCAGCAGCGTTTTGCCTGTGCCGGCGTGGCCTGCGAGCGTGACCAGATCGATCTCCGGATCAAGCAGCAAATTCATCGCGAAGTTCTGCTCGCGGTTGCGAGCCGTCACGCCCCAGGCCGCTTGCTTGGGGTGGGTGCAATCGCGCAGGGTTTTGAGCACGGCGCTGTCGCCGCGAATTTCGACCACTTGCGTGTACAGACTGGCTTCGCCGGGCTGCTCGAAATACACGAACTGGTTGATGAGCATTTGCTGCACCAGCGGGCCGTGCACGCGGTAGAAGGTGTGCATGCCCTCTTGCCAGCTTTCGATTCTTTGCTGCTGGTTTTCCCAGAAGTCGGCGGGCAGCACAAGCACGCCGCTGTAGAGCACTTCGTCATCGCCCAGCGCCTTGTCGTTTTCGTAGTCTTCGGCGGCCAGGCCCAAGGCGCGGGCCTTGACGCGCATATTGATGTCTTTGGAGACCAGCACCACTTGCCGGTTGGGGTGCAGCTTTTCGAGCGCGGCCACCACGCTCAGAATCTGGTTGTCGGCCTTGCCCTGGGGCAGGGCTTTGGCGGGCAGGGTGTAGTCCAGCAACTGGGTTTGAAAAAACAAATCGCCCGTGGCGGTGCTGTGGCCCGTGGCCGACAAGGGAATGCCTTCGCCCAGCTTGTCTTTGGGGGCGGCGGCCACCAGCGCATCGAGCATGCGGCTGGCCTGGCGCACATTGCGCGCCACTTCGTTGCTGCCTTTTTTGTGGCTGTCCATTTCCTCCAGCACGATCAGCGCCAGATAGATGTCGTGCTCTTCAAAGCGGAAAAGGCAAGTCGGATCGTGCATGAGCACATTGGTATCGAGCACAAACAGCTTGCGCGCGGATACATCCACCTTTTTGGCTGGGGCTTTGCGCGCCTTGCTGGTGCGGCTGGTGGCAAGCGGTAGGGCAGGGGCTGATGGCACAGATGCAGGAGCAGGCGCAACCACTTGGGCTGTGTGCTTGATTGCGGCTTCTGCCTGGGCTTTGGCCGTTGGGCGCTTGCTAGCTGCTGTGCTGGGCACCGAATCGGCCGGAGCTGCTTGGGTGCGTGCAGAACGCTTGGTCGCTGGACGGCTGACAAACGATTCGGGAGCCAGCAGGCTGGCACGTTTTTTGGGCGGGGGGGGCAGAGGAGGCATCGGAAATGGGCCTTTGAAAGCTGAAGATGGAAAAAGCAGCCAATAAAAGACAATCAAAAGCAATCATTGACGCGCGGCTGCAGCAAGCTTTGATGTTGGCAAGCAATATACATGGTTTGCCGGCTGCTGGGTATGGTCAAGCCATGCGGGTTGCAGCACCTAAGCGAAAGGCGGCAAAAGGGCGTGTGGCTTGTGGCCGCTTTGATCAGGGCTGATGGCGCGTGCTGTCACATCCAAAAAAGTCAGTGCATCGCTGCGCCCATGTCAAAAAACAACGATCCGGCTGCCTGCCTCGCAGCATCTGGATGAACGGCCTGCAAGGGCTTGGCAAGCCCGCTACCATTGCCGCCATTCATTTCATTTGTGGCCTGTTTTTTTGGGATACACAGGCCAGGAAAACCTGAGCATGCCGATCTCTCGCACACCTTCACCTTCACAACTTCTTGGGCAACCTTTGTTGCGCCCGGCCTGGGCGGCTGTGCTGGCCGCAGCTGTTGGGCTGGCGCCGCTGGCCGCCTGCGCTCAAAGGGCAGATGACATGGCCGCAGCGCCTGACGTGCCTGCATCTGCCAGCAACATACCCGCCAGCGCGGCAAGTGCCGCTGACAACGTTGCAGCCGAAACCATCGTTCTGCGCCGCTGGGTTGACGGGCGCAGCCAAAAGCCGCTGGTCGTGGCGCAGCAGGCGCTTAAGCGACTGGCTGCCGCCGAGATGGAAGGTTTGCAGCCACAAGACTACGATGCAGCTGAACTGCAAGCGGCTTTGGCTGCCGCAGCCAGCCAGCGCTTGTCGGTTGAAGAAGGCGAGCAGCTGGAGCAGCGCATGCACCAGGCCGTGCTGCGTTACCTCAACGACTTGCATCACGGGCGCATCAACCCTAAAACCATCGGCGAAAACTATTCCGAAGACGCCCGCCCCCCGTTTGATGCGGAAGCTTTGCTGGCGCAATATGTACCGGCTGGCGACCTGACGCCCGTGTGGCAGGCGGCTACGCCGCAAGTGCCCATGTATGCGGGGCTGCGCACCGAGTTGCAACGCTACTTGCAGCTGCGTGATGATCCGGCTTGGGCCGAACCTTTTCCGCTGCCCGCCAAAGGCAAGGGCCTTGCCTTGAATCAGGATTGGCCTGGGTTGCAAACCTTGGCTCAACGCTTGGCGCAGTTGGGCGATTTGCCTCAAGCGGCTGCGGCTGATGCTGCTGCGCTGGAGGCGAACTTGCCCACCGCGCTACAAACTTTCCAGCGCCGGCATGGCTTGAAAGAAACCGGTCGCATCGACCGCGCTACCGTTGCGCAACTCAATGTGCCGCCTGCACAGCGGGCTGAGCAAATCGCCCAGACGATGGAGCGCCTGCGCTGGGCGCCGTTGCACCAAAGCAAGCGCATGCTGGTGGTGAACGTGCCCGAATACCGCTTGCGCGCCTACACACTGGGCGAAAACGCCCAAGTGCTGCACGTGCTGACCATGGATGTGATCGTGGGCAAGGCCAACCACCAGCGCACGCCGCTTTTCAACAA
>JAUMXD010000065.1 GCA_030529305.1 Allobrachymonas sp. | reverse complement strand
ACACCACGCTGGGCCACCGCTGCCGCGGCGCGCGCGTGGATGGCGTGATGGTGCCGCTCAACACCCCTTTGCAAAACGGGCAAACGGTAGAGATCACCGCTGTCAAAGAAGGCGGCCCCTCGCGCGATTGGCTCAATGCCGAGCAGGGCTACCTGGCCAGCCACCGCGCTCGCGCCAAGGTGCGTGCCTGGTTCAATGCCTTGGCGCAGCAAGATGCCATCGCACGCGGGCGTGAGGCGGTTGAAAAAATCCTGCAACGCGAAGGCAAAACGGCTATCAAGCTCGACGATCTGGCCGGGCAGCTGGGTTTCTCGAACGCCGATGCCCTGTTCGAAGTGGTGGGCAAAGACGAGTTCTCGCTGCGCAATATCGAATCGGTGCTCAAACCGCAAGAGCCACCGCCCAGCGACGACGAAATCGTGCTGCAAAAGCAAAGTCATTGGCAAGAAAAAGCACAGGCCAGGTCTGCGGGCAAAAGCGGCATTCTGGTCGTGGGCATGGGCTCGCTCATGACGCAACTGGGCAAGTGCTGCAAGCCCGCTCCGCCCGATCCCATCGGCGGCTTCGTCACCCGTGGCAAAGGCGTGAGCGTGCACCGGCTGGATTGCGCGAACTATCGCCACATGCTGCGCGATGCGCCCGAGCGCGCCATTGATGTGCAGTGGAGTGCCGACAGTGCGTCTGCCGATGGCGCGGGCTACCCCGTGGATTTGCTGCTGCAAACCACCAATCGCCCTGGCTTGCTGCGCGACATCACCGAACTGTTTGCGCGCGATAAAACACCCATCATCGGCATGCAAACCGAGCCCGGTAAAGGGGGCGTGCAGCACATGACGCTGACCGTGCAAGTCGCCAATACCAACCGCCTGCGGCAAACGCTGATTGAACTGGGCCAGCTGGATGGCGTTATCTTCGCGCGCAGGCGGAGTTGAGTGGCTGCATCGTTGAACGGGCAAAAAACGCCCTGTGATTTTTTTACCAGTGCCTGAAGCAGGGACTTGGTTGCCTAGCTGAACTTGTCAGTTTTGTTAAGCTTTCGGTGGATTGAAAATAGGCCATGTGTTGACGGCTTGCTTGGCTTAGTATCATTGGTCCAAACACCTATAATGAGCCTTGGGCGGATATTGCACATGCCTGCAATGGGGTTTGGATTCATAAAATGGCAAACGCCCGCAAGCACGCTGATACAAAAGGAATAAAAGACATGACGGCCTGCTCGGACCTGGACAAAAAAATCATTATTCGCGGCATTACCAGCGATGGGCGCACTTTTCGCCCCAGCAACTGGGCCGAGCGCTTGGCTGGCGTGATGAGCCCCTATCGCCCGCAGGCCATGCGCCCTGGCGACCACATCAGCTATTCGCCGTGGTGCATGCCGGGCACGGATGGCGGTGCGCGCTGTCTGGTCGTAGATGTTGAGTTGCGCGAACGTTACCCGCAAGCGTGGGCTTATGTGGAGCAGTTCGCCCGCGAAAACGACTTGCAAGTGCAAGACGCTTGCCAGGCAGCCCACGCTGCCGATTGAGTCACTTGGGGCTTCTTGAACGAGGCCATCGCAGTTTTCTGTGCGATTCGGCAAATTTGCAATGGCTCACTGCAAGGGATGTTGTGGCCAAGACGTTCTTCAGGCTAGTCCACAACGATCAAGGGTATTTTGCGAAAGTGGTTTTTCTTGGGCGCGGCTTGACGACTATCTTTGGCCTGTAGTAGCATCCCGCCCCTGTAATTTGCGCCGATTTGACACAGCTTGCGGGCGCCTAAACAGCTAAAGCGTGTGGTTGCCCCAGCAGGCAGCCATTCCATCTGCAAAGCCCGCTGTGTCGCCCACATCGGGCTTTGTTGTTTCTGGAACACGCATGATTACTCTGGACAAGGTTTCCAAACGCTATCAGCACCGCGACAAAACGTGGTTCACCGCCGTGGAGCCTACCTCGCTGCAGATTGAAGCGGGCGAAATCTTTGGCCTGATGGGCTATTCGGGCGCGGGCAAATCCACCCTGCTGCGCCTGATCAATCTGCTGGAGCGGCCTGACGGCGGCACGGTCACGGTTGCCGGGCAGGAGTTGACCGCCTTGAGCGCCGCCCAACTGCGCCAGGCACGGCAAAACATCGGCATGGTGTTTCAGCAGTTCAATCTGCTCAGCAACCGCAGCGTGGCCGACAACGTGGCCTTTCCGCTTGAGATTGCCGGCTGGTCGCGCGAAAAAATCCATCAGCGGGTGGCCGAATGCCTGGAAATTGTGGGCCTGGCCAATCGCAGTGCGCATTACCCCGCGCAGCTTTCGGGCGGGCAAAAGCAGCGCGTGGGCATTGCCCGGGCGCTGGCCTCCAACCCGCAGGTGATTCTGGCGGACGAGCCCACCTCGGCGCTTGACCCTGCCACCACGCGCAGCGTCTTGCAGTGCCTGGAAGAGATCAACCAGCGTTTCAACGTCACCATCGTGATCGTGACGCATGAAATGAGCGTGATTCGCCGCCTGTGCGACCGCACCGCGCTGCTGCACCACGGCCAGTTGCTCGAAGTGGTGCCGGTGGTGAACAACCAGATCCATGCGCAATCCGAAATCGGGCGCGAACTGGTGCAGGAGGATTGAGATGCTGACTGCTTCTGCCCTTCAAACCATCGTGGCCATGCGCGGCGAGATCGTTCAGGCGCTGTGGGAGACCTTCATCATGGTGGGCCTGTCCACCACCTTTGCCACCTTGTTCGGCACCGTGCTGGGCGTGCTGCTGTTCGTGACGGCCAACCGCCAACTGCACTACAACCGGCCCGTGAACCTGGTGCTGGACAACCTGGTCAACCTCATGCGCGCTTTCCCTTTCGTGATCTTGATGATCGCGATGATTCCCGCAACCCGCGCCATTGTGGGCAGCACCATCGGCCCAGTGGCCGCTTCGCTGGTGTTGAGCGTGTCGGGCCTGTTCTATTTCGCCCGTTTGGTGGAGCAAAACCTGCGTGAAGTGCCGCGCGGCGTGATCGAAGCCGCCAGCAGCATGGGCGCTACGCCATTCACCATCGTGCGCAAAGTGCTGCTCAACGAAGCGCGCGCGGGCATGGTTTCGAGCATCACCGTGCTGGCCATTGGCCTGCTGTCTTACAGCGCGGCGGCCGGCATGATTGGCGGCGGCGGCTTGGGTGACCTGGCCATTCGCTACGGCTACTACCGCTACCAGACGGAAATCATCGTCTTCATCGTGGCGATGCTGGTGCTGCTGGTGGTGCTGATTCAAAGCGTGGGGACTTTGATTGCCCACAAACTGGATAAGCGATAAGTTTTTTCGTGCACCGTCTGACAATCAATGAGCCATCAATCAGGCGGCTTTTTCATCCATCCTTGAGGAGTGTTGATTCATGCAAGAATCTGCTTTGTTCAAATTCTTTTCTGCCGGTACGCTGGCCTTGACGCTGGCGGCCTGCGGCGGCGGGCAGCAAAATGCTGCACCCGCTGCGGCATCGGCTGCGGCTGATACTGCTTCGGCCAGCAGTGCCGCTGCTGCGAGCACCGAGAAAAAAGAAATCGTTTTCGGCACCACGGTAGGCGATTTTGGCGACATGGTCAAAGAGCAGATCAAGCCCGAACTCGAGAAAAAAGGCTATACCGTCAAGCTGCTGGAGTTCACTGACTACGTGCGTCCCAATCTGGCGCTGGCCGAGGGCGAGCTGGATATCAACGTCTTCCAGCACAAGCCGTATCTGGACAATTTCAAGGCCGAGCACAAATTGGACATTGTTGAGTCGTTTCAAGTGCCGACAGCACCCCTGGGCCTGTACCCCGGCAAGCTGAAATCGCTGGATGAGGTCAAAGACGGCAGCACCGTTTCTGCGCCCAACGATCCTTCCAACTTCGCCCGTGCGCTGGTCATGCTTGATGAGCTGGGCTGGATCAAGCTGAAGGATGGCGTGAATCCGCTCACAGCCTCCAAAAACGACATCGCCGAGAACCTGAAAAACATCAAGATCGTCGAACTGGAAGCGGCCCAGCTGCCGCGCAGCCGCGCTGATGTGGACTTTGCCGTGGTGAATGGCAACTACGCCATGAGCAGCGGCATGAAGCTGACCGAAACCCTGTTTCAGGAGCCGAGCTTTGCCTATGTGAACTGGTCGGCCGTGAAAACCGCCGACAAAGACAGCCAATGGCTCAAGGATGTGAACGAGGCTTACAACTCCGACGCCTTCAAGGCCTATGCCAAGCAGCGTTTTGCCGGCTACAAATACCCCGCTTCCTGGGGCGAGCAAGCTGCCGGCACCGCGCCGCAAGCGGCATCCGCGGCTTCTGCTGCACAGTAATCAGCTCAGCTGACCATCCAGCAAAACGCCTTCCGATTGGAAGGCGTTTTTTATGGGCCGTGCTTGAACCGGAATGGCAAGCCGGCTGTGCAAAAGGACCAGGCGAGAAAGGGCAGCGAATGGATCAGGCATTGATCGCTGTACCGAACAAGGTGCGCGGCAGGTGAGACGGCCGCCTGCCCATAACCGTGATGCTTGCGTGCCGCGCGTTCCGCACTTGGCACTGCACAGATGGGCCGGGCGGGCTGAAGAGGCCGACTACTCTTGCAAGGCACGCGCCATGCGGGCAATGCCTTCGGCAATGCGCTCTTCATTGGCCGTGGCAAAGCTCATGCGCAAGAAAGAGGCATCGGGTTGCTCGGCAAAAAACGCCGCGCCCGGCACAAAGGCCACGCCCTGGCGGATAGCGGCCTGGGCGTAGGCGGCAGCGTCGCGTGGGTGGCCTTGGGCGCCGGTCAAGCGCACCCAAAAGAACATGCCGCCTTGCGGTGCGGTAAAAGCCACCGCTTCGCCCAGCTCGCTGTGCAGGCTCATTGCCATCTGGCGCGCGCGGGCGGCGTAAGTGCTGCGCACCTTGTCCAGCGCAGCGGGCAGGCGGCCTGATTGAAGGTAGGCCGCTGCTGTGGCTTGCGCCAGCGTGCTGGTGTTGGCATCGCTGAACTGTTTGCACATGGTGGCCTGGGCCAGCAGGGCAGGGGGCGCGGCCAGCCAGCCCAGGCGCAGGCCGGGTGACAGGGTTTTGCTCAGGCTGCCGCAATGCGCGAGGTAATCGATGCTGCCGGGTACTTGCGGGGCCAGCGCTAGCAGGCTCGGCGGCGGCGCGGCGTGAAAGTACAGCTCGCCGTAGGGGTCGTCTTCCACCACCAGGGTTTGGTATTGGGCGGCCAGTTCCAGAATGCGCTTGCGCCGCTCCAGCGTGAGCGTGGCGCCGCTGGGGTTGGCAAAAGTGGGGATCAGGTAGATCAGCTTGGGGCGGTGCGTGGCGATCAGTGCTTCCAGCTGATCGGGCAGCACGCCGTGCGCATCGGTGGGGGCCGAAATCGTTTGCGCGCCATACAGCCGAAAGCACTGGATGGCGGCCAGAAAGGTGGGCGCCTCCACAATCACCTTGTCGCCAGGCGAGACCATGCATTTGCCGATCAAATCCAGCGCCTGCTGGCTGCCGGTGGTGACAATGAATTGATCGGTGGGCAAAGCCCTGCCCTTGGCCGCATACAAGGCGCTGATTTGTTCTTTGAGTGGCACAAAGCCTTCGGTCGCGCCGTATTGCAGGGCCTCGCGCGGCCAGGTGGCCAGTGCCGTTTGCGTGGCGGCTTCAAAGCCTTCCACGTCAAACAGGGCGGGGTCTGGAAAACCGCCCGCAAAGCTGATGATGCCGGGCTGCCCCAGCAGTTTGAACAGTTCGCGAATGGCCGATGTTTCGACGTTTTGCAGGCGTTGAGCAAAGGGCAGCATGGTGGGCTTTCGGTGTGGAATGTTTGGGGCTTGTGGCAGCAAAGAATACCAATGCGTAAGCGCGTGTGCACGGGTGCCAAACCGTTTGACGATTGTACGAATCAGCCCACAGTAGCTTGACTGGCAAATAAGGAGTGAACCATGCACTCTTGCAATGCGGCACGTGCATGGGCAAAAGCGCGCTGCATTTGAACCATATTTCTGGCAGCAAGACTGTTGAAAAGCCGTGAATGGAGGATTTGGGCAGACAGCCGGAGGCTAACCGTATCCAGACTTGAAATTACAATTTATCGCTTTGTTTCTCAATACTTGCGCAAGGGGATGACATGAATACGACGCTCTGGATTTTTGTCGCCGTGATCGTTTTGCTGGTGGTAATGGCCGTGCACTTTTACAACCGCTTGGTTGAGTTGCGCAACCGCATCAGCAATGCCTTTGCGCAGATTGATGTGCAGCTCAAACGTCGGCACGACTTGGTGCCCAACCTGGTGGAAGTGGCCAAGCGCTACATGGAGCACGAAGCGCAAACCCTGCAGGCCGTGATTGCGGCGCGCAACCAGGCGCAAGACGCTGTGCAGGCCGCCCGCCAGCAACCGGCAGACGCACAAAACATGGCGGCTCTGGCCATGGCCGAACAAGGCTTGATGGGCAGCTTGAGCCGCCTGTTGGCCGTGGCCGAAGCCTACCCAGAGCTGAAGGCCGATGCCCGCATGCGCGAGTTGAGCGAGGAGCTGACCAGCACCGAAAATCGCGTGGGCTTTGCCCGCCAGGCGTACAACGATGCTGTGCTCGAATTCAACAACGCCGCGCAGGCTTTTCCGGCGCTGATTGTTGCGCGGCTGTGCAACTTCCAGCCCGGTGCCATGCTGCAGGCCACTGTCAGCGAGAATGAGCGCCAGGCCCCGCGCGTGCAGTTCTGAAACAGCCTTGGCCGCAACCGCCCCATGTTTTCTGATCAACATCCATGCAATTTTTCGATCATCAGGCCGATGCGCGCAGCCGTTCGCGCCAGTTGATCGTGGCCTTTTTGCTGGCCGCAGCAGCTACCGTGCTGGGCCTGTATGCGGCCATGCGTGCCATCTTCTGGCTGACGAACTGGCCGCTGCCGCAATTCTTTACGCCCGCCACCCTGGGCGTGGGTTTGCTGATGGTGCTGGGCGGTTGGTGGCTGGAGCGCAGCAGCCTCAAATCAGGCGAATGGGTGGCACGCCAACTGGGCGCACGCGAATTGCACCCTGACACATCCTTTGCCGAGCAGCGGCTGCAAAACATCGTGCAGGAAATGGCGCTGTTGGCCCCCATGCCTTGCCCACAAATCATGGTGCAGCCGCGCGTGGTGGCCATCAATGCCTTTGCTGCGGGCTGGACGCAGGACGATGCCGTCATCGTTGTGACCGAAGGCGCACTGGACTGGCTCACGCGCGAAGAGTTGCAGGGTTTGGTGGCGCATGAGCTGAGCCATTTGCACGAGGGCGATACGCGCATCAATATGCAACTGGCGGGCATGGTGGCAGGGTTGGAAATGCTGCACAACTACGGCAAGACTCTGCTGGATTGGGGCCAGTCGGGCCGGGCCGACAGTCTTCCTTTCTGGAGTGCATTGATCTGGCTGCCCAGCCACATCATCATGGGCGTAGGCTGGCTCGGTTGGATGGCCGGGCGCCTGCTGCAAGCCGCTGTTTCGCGCGAACGCGAATGGTTGGCCGATGCGCGCGCCGTGCAATGGACGCGCAGCCGCAACAGCCTGGGCGGCGTATTGCGCAAGGTGCTGGCGCAGCAAGAGGCGGGCATCCACACGGTGCTGAGTGGCTGGCACGGCATCTTCGCGCACATGATGCTGATCGACGAACACAGCGCCAGCGGCTGGCTCGATAGCCATCCGCCCCTGGGCGATCGCATTGCGCGCATCTACGGCCGAGAGATGCCGCCGCTGGCCCTGCAATCCATCGACCCGCGTACGGGGCAAGCACGTACCGAAACTGAAGCCTTGCCGTTTTAAAGACCTGTGCTGATAGGTTGATGGCGTTTGGAATACGCAAGGCAGAAGCACAAGCTGCATGCGGCGTTGGGTGGTAAATTGAGCTCATTTCATCGGTCGGTGTTTGCTGCAAGCACTCCTAGCGCCAAACACCCATTGCAAACATACGCTTTGCCGTATACCGTAGGGCGGTAAAGGGCAGGAGGCATGCTCCACCCTCTCTTACACTATCAGCCTTGGCTGCGGCATGCGCAGCCAAGCAAGGCCAATCCTTTCCAACCACACGGAAAAATCATGCTGCTCGACTTGCTCAAGAAATTCGAAAAGTCCCTGATCCAGATCCTGATGGGCCTGATGATGATCGTGCTGATCCTGGGCACGCTGGACCTGGGCTGGTTCGTGATTCAGAACATCATCACGCCGCCCTATGTGCTGTTTGATGTGAACCTGCTGCTGGATGTGTTTGGCATGTTCATGCTGGTGCTGATTGGCATCGAGCTGCTCGAAACCATCATGAAAACCTACATCACCCAAGGCCCGCCGCATTACGAAACGGTGCTGTCGGTGGCCATCATCGCCATTGCGCGCAAGGTGATCATTC
>JAUMXD010000064.1 GCA_030529305.1 Allobrachymonas sp. | reverse complement strand
CGGACAATTCCAGCAGGCGCAGCAGTTCGGCGTTATCCAGATCGGGCACTTGCTGATAGCGCTTCAAATCCAGAAAGCGGTTGACTAGGCTGCGAATGTCACTGGGGGCCTGAATGCGAATGGCGAACGAGGGGCCATTTGAAGCGGACGGCGCTTGTTCCTGAACGGGTTCTTGCGCGGCTGGGGCAGACGCTGTGGCTTCGGGTGCTGCTGCAGGGTTTGCTGCGCTGATCGCCGGATGGGCGGATGCCGCGTCGGCAGGGGCCGCGGCACTGGCTGGAATCACGCTTGCTTGAGCTGCTGCAGCCGTTGTGTGAGTGACAGATGCCGCCTCGGGCGCTGCCAGTGTTTGCGCGAGCAAAGGCGGGCTGATGAGGCTGAGCAAGCCCGCCCCCAACGCCGCGGTCATGAAGCGCTGTGACACGGCTGGCCAGCTGCGCCCAGCGTGGGCACGCAATACGCCGCACACCGGCGTGGCGCGCAAACAAGCAGCAGACAAAAGGCGTGAAGAAGCAGCAGGCATTGGGCGGAATTATCCCAGTAGGCTGCCAGCTTGGCGACCATCTGTCGCCGCCATATTGTTGCGGCTTGTACCCGATGCGCAGCGGGGCGGCCTGCTACGATGCGCCCTCGTTTGATGGCACATTTTTCACGGAGCAGTTGGCAACCATGTACGACCCCTCGCAACGCGATGACAGATTCACCGAGCGCATGCCGCCTGTGCTGCGCCAGCCCGGCCACCCGATGTGGTTGCCGCTGGTTTGCATTGCCATCAATGTGGGGATTTGGCTTTGGAATGTGCTCAGCGGCGTTCATGCCTTCAGCCCTAAACCGGTGGATTTGGAAGCCTGGGGCGGCAACAGGGCTTTGCTCACCCTGAACGATCAGCCCTGGCGCCTGTTCACGAGCATGTTTTTGCATGCCGGGGCCATGCACCTGTTTTTCAATATGTACTTTCTGTTCCAGATCGGCCCTTTGCTGGCACTGCGCAAGGGGCCGGCAGGCTTTGCCGTGGTCTATCTGGGTGGCGGCTTGCTGGCAAGCATGGCCAGCGCTGGCTGGCAGCTGTACAGGCTGCTTCAGGCGGTGAATGCCGGGCGACCCCTTTTGCAGATCGTGAGTGTGGGCGCGTCGGGCGCCATCATGGCCGTGGCGGGCGCGCTGGCGTGCAGCCTGGTGCTGAGCCACTGGCGCGCCCAAAACGCTGCCCGCGGCCATGCCTACAGCGCGGCAGAAAAACACCTGATGCAGTCTTTGCTGCAGGTGATTGCAGTGAACGTAGCGATGGGCTTTTTCATCTCGGGCCTGGATCAGGCTGCGCACCTGGGCGGCTTGCTGGCCGGGGCTTTGCTGGGCCTGATCGTGCCCAACGCGGCTGATCGTTTGCCAGCGGCCAAACGTTGGCTGCGCGTGGCGGCTGCGGCAATTGTCAGCCTGGTGTTGCTGGCAGCGTCATGGTGGCTGGTCACGCACCTTTGAGCACGCGCGTTGAGCGCATTTGTTTGACGCACTTGAAACCATCACGCGGTGCCATTTGTTTTGTCGCGTTTGTGATGCGGACAAGCGCTTAGGGCGCATCGCTGTAGCTTGCCGAAGTGGGAGGCTGTTCAAGCCAGATTGCTCCAGCCGATAACCAGCCGATAACCAGCCGATACACAGCGGCTGGCGCTTAAGCCCTTTCTGCTGGCAGGGAGTTTGACGAGAAGGGCAGCAACTCATTTATGATAATCGTTCGCATTGACTGACATCCAGCTGTCTGCGCTGGCCCGGCCAAGGGTTTTGTGGCTGTAGGGCGCGGCAGCTGTCTTTTTTGCTTTTTTCAACAGGAGTTTGAACGTGAGCCGTTCCATTTTCAAAGGTAGCGCCTTGGCCCGCGCAACAAAAATCTTGGCTTTGAGCGCTGGCTTGTGCGCCGCTGCGCCTGCGCTGGCTGCTGAAGAAGTCACGCTGTACACCACGCGCGAGCCGGGCCTGATCCAGCCGCTGCTGAACTCGTTCACCGAGCAAAGCGGCGTGAAGGTCAACACCGTGTTCGTCAAGGACGGTTTGCTTGAGCGCGTCAAGGCCGAAGGCGAGCGTTCGCCCGCCGATGTGCTCATGACCGTGGACATGGGCGCGCTGCTTGACCTGGTGCAGGCTGGCGTCACCCAGCCCGTGAAGTCCGATGCAGTCAAGGCCGCCATCCCTGCCAACCTGCGTGGTGCGGACGACCAATGGTTTGCCCTGTCGATGCGCGCGCGCGTGCTGTACGCCGACAAGGATCAGAAGTTCCCGGCCAAGATGCGCTACGAAGACCTGGCCGATCCGCGCTGGAAGGGCAAGGTCTGCATCCGCTCGGGCCAGCACCCCTACAACACCGCACTGGTGGCAGCCATGCTCACGCACAGCGGCGAAGCCAAGACCGAAGCCTGGCTCACCGGCGTGAAAAACAATCTGGCGCGCAAGGCCGCCGGTGGCGACCGCGACGTGGCGCGCGACATTCTGGGCGGCATCTGCGACATCGGCGTGGCCAACTCCTACTACGTGGGCCGCATGAAAACCGCCGAACCCGGCAGCGACAACCGCAAGTGGGGCGATGCGATTCAGGTCATCCGCCCGACATTTGCCAACGGCCAGGGCACGCACGTCAACGTCAGCGGCGCGGCCGTGGCCAAACACGCGCCCCACAAGGCGCAGGCCGTGAAGTTGCTGGAATTCCTCGTTTCGCCCAAGGCGCAGCAGATGTACGCCCAGTCCAACTTCGAATACCCCGTGCGCAAAGGCGTGGCGATTGACCCCATCATCAAGCAAAGCATTGGCGAGATCACGCCCGACACCACTTCGCTGGTGGACATTGCCCGCAACCGCAAAAAGGCCAGCGAGCTGATCGACAAGGTGGGCTTTGACCGCTGATCGCGCGCCTTCCGCCAGCCGCCAGGCGGGTGCTGTAACGGCCCCGCCGCGGTGGCGCACCTTCTGGCCGGGCCTGCACCATGCAGGCCCGGCTTGGTTGTTGGCGGCCGCTGCCGTGGTATTGCTGGCGCTGCTGCCCATTGCCACCCTGGCGTGGACGGCCGCACAAGGCCCCAGCAGCCACTGGCAGCATCTCTTGCAGCACGTGCTGCCCGAAGCCGCGCGCAACACCCTGTGGCTGCTGCTGGGGGTAGGCAGCATTGCCCTGCTGCTGGGCGTGGGCTGCGCCTGGGCGGTCACGGCCTACAGCTTCCCGGGGCGGCGGGTGCTGGCCTGGGCGCTGCTGCTGCCGCTGGCCATGCCCAGCTACATCATCGCCTTTGCCTATACCGATTTGCTGCACCCCATCGGCCCCATTCAAACCGCGCTGCGCGCCCTGCTGGGCTACGAATCGCCCCGGCAATGGCGGCTGCCCGACATCCGTTCCTTGAGCGGAGCCATCGTGCTGCTGGGCCTGGTGCTGTATCCCTATGTGTATCTGTCGGCGCGAGCAGCTTTTTTGACGCAATCCAAACACCTGTTGGAGGCCGCCCGCTCGCTGGGCCACGGCCCCTGGGGCGTGGTGTGGCGCGTGGTGCTGCCGTTGGCGCGCCCGGCCCTGGCCGTGGGCCTGAGCCTGGCCTTGCTCGAAACCCTCAACGACATTGGCGCTTCCGAATTTCTGGGCGTGCAAACGCTCACCGTGAGCATCTACACCACCTGGGTCACGCGATCCGATTTGGCCGGTGCCGCACAAATCGCGATAAGCATGCTGTTTTTGGTGCTGCTCTTCATCGGGCTGGAGCAACATGGCCGCGCGCGCCAGCGCTTTGCCAGTGTGCGCGGGCAGCAGCTGATGCAGCCCCGCCGCCTGCGCGGCCCCGCCGCCTGGGCGCTGTTGTTGCTGGTGGCGCTGCCGGTGCTGCTGGGTTTTGTGGCGCCTGCGGCTTATCTGGTGCAGCAGGCGCTGGCGCGCGTGCTGCAAGAAGGGGGCTTGTCGCCTGCTTTGCTGGTGAGCCTGCGCAACACCGTGTTGCTGGCGCTGGCGGCAACAGTGTGCGCCGTGCTGGCGGGCCTGCTGGTGGCCTGGGTGTCGCGCCAGGGCATGCGATCGGCCCTGCCCACGCGCTGGCCCGTGCGCCTGGCCAGCCTGGGCTATGCCATACCGGGCACGGTGCTGGCCATTGGCTTGCTGCCACCCGCGCTGTGGCTGGATGCGCGCCTGGCCGATGCGCTAGGCCTGTCTGGCCTGCCGTTGATGATGGCGGGCGCGTGGTTGCTGCTGGGCTGCAGTCTGCGCTTTTTGGCGATTGCGGCCAGCGGCGTGCAATCGGGCCTGCTGCGCCAGCCGCCCGCGCTGGAGCAAGCGGCGCGCTTGCTGGGCGCGGGGCCCAGCGGCGTGCTGTGGCGCGTGCATTTGCCGCTGTTACGCCCGGCGCTGGCCAGCAGCGCCATGCTGGTGTTTGTGGATGCGATGAAAGAATTGCCCGCCACCTTGTTGCTGCGCCCGCCCAATTTCGAAACGCTGTCTACCTGGCTGTATGCCGAAGCCGCGCGCGGCACTTATGAAGAAGGCGCGATTGCCGCCTTGGCCATTGTGTTGGCGGGCATCGTGCCGGTGATTTGGTTGGCTGCGCAGCAAGAGCGCAATCTGCGTCAGCAGATGGCCGAACGTTGAAGGCAAGGGCTTGAACGAGATGAATGCACCCACTTTTGACCCCGCCACACCAGGCGGCCAGCCGATGACTGCTCAGAGCAACCCAGTAGCAGTTGGCAGCCAAGGGCCAGCAGCAGCCACGCCATCTGCCCAAGCCGTGGCCCTGCACATTGAGCAGCTGCACGTGGCCTACGAAGCACCTGGTGCGCGGCACACAGTCGTCCAAAACTTTTCGCTGCATGTGCCAGCGGGGCAAACGGCCTGTTTGCTAGGGCCCTCGGGTTGCGGCAAAACCACGGTGCTGCGCGCTGTGGCGGGCTTCGAGCCCGTGCAGGCTGGGCAGATCCGTTTGGGCGATGAGCTGCTGTCGGCCCCTGGCATCCACGTGCCGCCCGAGCGGCGGCGCATGGGCATGGTGTTTCAGGATCATGCCCTGTTCCCGCACTTGAGCGCGGCGCAGAACGTGGCCTTTGGCCTGCACCACTTGCCGCGTGCGCAGCGGGCCGAGCGCGTGGCGCAGATGCTGCAGCTCGTGGGCCTGGCCGATTTGGGCGATCGCTACCCGCACCAGCTATCGGGCGGGCAGCAGCAGCGCATTGCTCTGGCACGTGCGTTGGCTCCCAGCCCCAAGCTGCTGTTGCTGGACGAGCCTTTCTCCAGCCTTGATAGCGCCACCAGCGAGCACCTGCTGAGCGAAATGCGCAGCATCTTGCACCGCACCGGGCAAACCGCCTTGCTGGTGACGCACAATCTGCACGAAGCGCGCACCTTGGCCGACGAGGTGTTCGTCATGTCGGCCGATGGCGTGCAGCGTCAACACCTGAAAGACGCCTGCGCCCAGAGTGAGGGCTGCGGCAAGGTGGTGCCGGTGGCCGAGTAGGTTTGAGCGGGGCATTTCACTCGGCAACCTCAACAGGCAAGCTCAATCGCCAATTGGATGGCTACTTGAATCCAGCGTTTGAGTAGAACGCTCCAGCCAAGCAGGAGTGTGGGCACGCCGCAATAGTCTTCACTCAAGCCTTCAAAAAATCCGCGCGGCTGCCCAGCCAGCGCTCCAGATGCCGTGCGGCCAGATCGGGGTGCTGGCGCAAGATGTGCGGCGCCCAGTGTGCGGCCCAATCCAGCAGCAGGGCGTCTTCTTCCAGATCGGCAAAGCGCAGAAGCGGCGTGCCGCTTTGGCGCGCGCCCAGCAGCTCGCCGGGGCCGCGTATGGCCAGGTCGCGCCTTGCGATCTCAAAACCATCGCTGGTTTCGATCATGGCGCGCAGGCGGTCTTTGGCGGTGTCGCTCACGCGGCCGGCATCGTTGGTGGCGTACAGCAGCACGCACACGCTGGCTGCCGCGCCCCGGCCCACGCGGCCACGCAGCTGGTGCAGTTGGCTCAGGCCAAATCGTTCGGCATGCTCAATCACCATCAGGCTGGCGTTGGGCACGTCCACGCCCACCTCGATCACGGTGGTGCTCACCAGCACCTGGGTTTGGCGCTGCACAAAGGCTTGCATGATGGCTTTTTTTTCGGCTGCAGGCAGGCGCGAATGCAGCAGCGCCACTTGCACCGGCGTGCCATCGGGGGCGGTGATGCCGCTCAGGGCCTCTTGCAAGTCGGCCCAGGTTTGCGTGGCGTTTTGCAAGTCGAGCGCCTCGCTTTCTTCGATCAGCGGGCACACCCAATACACCTGCCGCCCTTCGCGGATTTGCTGGCCCAGGCGTTCGATCACTTCGTCGCGCCGCTGCTGGCTGATGAGCTTGGTGAGCACCGGCGTGCGCCCGGGCGGCAGCTCGTCGATGGTGCTGACGTGCAAGTCGGCGTAATAGCTCATCGCCAGCGTGCGGGGGATGGGTGTGGCGCTCATCATCAGCAGGTGCGGTTCCTGGGCGGGCGGGGTGGCTGAGGAGGAGGGCTGATCCGTTGACTCTGCCGCTTGCGCCTCGGCCATCTTTTGCCGCAAGGCCAGGCGCTGTTCCACGCCAAAGCGGTGCTGCTCGTCGATGATGGCCAGCGCCAGTTTGTGAAACTGCACCTTGTCCTGAATCACAGCGTGCGTGCCCACGATCAGCTGCGCCTCGCCGCTGGCGATGCGCGCGAGCATGTCGCGCCGCTCTTTGGTCTTCTGGCTGCCGGTGAGCCAGGCCACGCCGACGTTGAGCGGGGTGAGCCAATCCAGCAGTTTCTTGAAGTGCTGCTCGGCCAATATTTCAGTGGGCGCCATCAGCGCACACTGCCAGCCTGCGTCGATGCAGATGGCCGCGGCCAGTGCGGCCACCACGGTTTTGCCGCTGCCCACATCGCCTTGCAGCAGGCGGTGCATGGGTGTGTGGGCTTGCAGATCGCGCGCGATTTCTTCGCATACGCGGCGTTGCGCGGCGGTGAGTTGAAAAGGCAACACGGCCAGCAATTTTTCGTGCAGGCCGCCGCTGCGCACGGGCAGGGCCGGGGCACGGCGTTGCTCGCGCGCCAAGCGGGCTTGCGCTTGCGAAAGTTGCTGTGCCAGCAGTTCTTCAGCCTTTAGGCGCAGCCAGGCAGGGTGGCTGCGGTCTTGCAGCGCAGCGATGGAGGCATCGGGCGAGGGGTGGTGCAAATAATGCAGCGCCTGCTGCAAGGGCCAGGGCGGCTGGGGCAGTTGCTGGTGCAGGTCTTGCAAGGCGGCAGGCGGGATGGTTTCTTGCAAGAGGCCAGCCGTTTGCGCGCGCTGCAGGCCATTGAGCACGGCGCGGCGCAAATAGGCTTGCGGCAGCTTGCCCGAGGAGGGGTAAATGGGCGTGAGCGCATCGGGCAGTTCGCCGCCTGCGGCGCGGAACGAAGGGTGCAGCATCACGCTGCCCATCAGCCCCGGTTTGATCTCGCCGCGCAGCAGCACGCGGCTGCCTTCGGCCAGGGCCTTTTGCTGGCTGGGGTAGAAGTGGAAAAAGCGCGCGGTCACGTTGTCGCTGCCGTCGTTGACCGTAACGACCAATTGGCGGCGCGGGCGGTAGGTGACTTCGCAACGGCTCACCACGCCTTCGATCTGCACCACTTCGCCGGGCTGGGCATCGCGCAGGCGGGTGATGCGTGTTTCGTCTTCATAGCGCAGCGGCACGTGCAGGGCAAAGTCCAGCGGGCGCACCAGCCCCAGCTTGTGCAGCGCCTTTTGCATGGGCGACAAAGGGCGCGGGGCCGAAGGGTTGGCCGCCGGTGTCTGCTCAGTGGGCGAAGCGGAGGCGTTCATGCGAAACGGCGCGGATGAGGCGAATACATCAATTGAGGAGCTTGCAAGGGTGCAAAAGCCACGCAGTCCTGGCTTGGCAGCAAGGCTGCCGGGGCGATTATCCGTGCTGGCGCTTTGCGCGGGGCTGGATGCAAACGCCTGAGGCGTGCAGGCCGCTTGAAAACTGCCGCATGGATCGGCGAGCGGGCGCTGCGGCATGCAGCGTCATCTGGCATGCCTGTTTGGGCGATTTCCCCTAGTAAAAATGGGGGTTAGGGCTGGATACAAAGTGGCACAATGTGTCGCATTTGCCCGGTGCGGTGCGGCTGGCGTATGCATGGCGTGTGCAGCCGCTGCTGGCCGGGCAAGCGGGGTTGGTTGTCGCAATGGCTTTGGCAATTGCGCCTAACGATAGCGGTCTAACCATTGCGCCCGACTGTTGCCGTATATCTATGGGCGGCAGGTGTCGGGATATTTGCCAGCCAGCCCCCGAATGCAAGAGCCTGTCCATCAGTCTGCGCGCCTGTATCGGCGCAAACTACGAGCCCACCATGAGCGAATCTACGGTATACGACACCTACCGATCCAACACCTACCTGTTTGGCGGCAACGCCCCGT
>JAUMXD010000063.1 GCA_030529305.1 Allobrachymonas sp. | reverse complement strand
TTTCTTTTACACGGATGGTGGTCATTGGCGAAAATGTTCCAGAATGCGCAGCGGCCTACTTGCAGGAAGATCGAGACCTGAAAGGGCACAACTGCAGATATGTTCCCCGCCATACAACAATCAATCAGGCCGACGGGGGTCTGCCAGTAAATGCACGATTATAGAACGAGAACCGCCCATTCCCACCACCTGCACACTCTAGGGGGTCACCCGTAGCGTTGCAACCCAGCAACAAGCGCAATAAGAGAAAGGATTGCAGCCAGCACGGGCCACAACTGCCATCCAGCCCTACTGTTAGCTGCGTTGTAACCTTTACCTTTGATTTGCTGCCTTTAATTCGCGCGATCCAGGCTCAGCCCCGCATGCTCGCGCAGCGGATGGAATTGCACCTTTGGAAAACGCTCTTGCGCCAGGCGCACGTCGTAAGGCGATGTGCACAGGTAAGCCAGCGCGCCCGCCGCGTCGTGCGCCATGCGCAAGGGGTAAGTGGTTTCAAACTCGCGCAAGTCTTGCGGCGTATCGGCCGTGATCCAGCGCGCGCCGGTGTATTGGCTGCTTTCCAGCCGCACCTCGCAGTCGTACTCGGTTTTCAAGCGGTGCTGCACCACTTCAAACTGCAATTGGCCGATGGCGCCCAGCAGCATGTTGCCGCCCGCATCGGGCTTGAAGACCTGGATGGCCCCCTCCTCGCCCAATTGCAGCAGGCCTTGCTGCAATTGCTTGGTGCGCAGCGGGTTTTTCAGCACCACGGTGGCGAACATTTCCGGCGCGAAGAAGGGCAGGCCGGTGAATTGCAGATTCGCGCCGTCAGTGATGGTGTCGCCCAACTGCACGCCGCCGTGGGTGGTGAAGCCGATGATGTCGCCCGCGAAGGCCTCGTGAACCGCCTCGCGGCGCTGGCTCATGAAGGTGACGACGCTGGTGGGGCGCAGCTCCTTGCCGGTGCGCTGCACTTTCATCTTCATGCCGGGCTTGTACTGGCCGCTGGCCACGCGCACGAAGGCGATGCGGTCGCGGTGGTTGGCGTCCATGTTGGCCTGCACCTTGAAGACCACGCCCGAAAACGCCTTGTCCTCGGGGCGGATGGTGGTTTCGGTGGCCTCGCCGCTCTTGGCGATCAGGCGGCTGATGCGCGGGCCGGGCGGGGGCGACATGTCCACCACGGCGTCCAGCACCTCCATCACGCCGAAGTTGTTCACGCCCGAGCCGAAGAACACGGGCGTGAGCTTGCCGGCCAGAAACGCCTCGTGGTCCCACTCGGCCGAAGCGCCCTGGGCCAGCTCCATGCTCTCCAGCGCGTCGTCAAAGGTTTTGCCAAAACGTTCGCGCAGCTTGTCGGCCTCGCTCAAGGGGATGACTTCAAAGTCTTGCGGGCGCTTTTCGGTGCCGGCCTGGAACACCGTCATGCTTTGCGTGCGCAGATTGATGATGCCGCCAAAGCTTTTGCCCTGGCCCACGGGCCAGGTGATGGGGCAGCAGGGCATGCCCAGCTCGCGCTCCACCTCGTCGAGGATGTCCAGGGGGTCGCGTACCTCACGGTCCATCTTGTTGACGAAGGTGATGATGGGCGTGTCGCGCTGGCGGCAGACTTCGATGAGCCGCCGCGTCTGCGCCTCCACACCGTTGGCCGCGTCGATCACCATCAGCGCCGAATCCACGGCCGTGAGCACGCGATAGGTGTCTTCGGAAAAGTCCTTGTGGCCGGGCGTGTCCAGCAGGTTGATGACGTGGTCGCGGTAGCTCATCTGCATCACGCTCGATGCCACCGAGATGCCGCGCTGCTTTTCGATCTCCATCCAGTCGGACGTGGCGTGGCGGCTGGCCTTGCGGCCCTTGACGGCCCCGGCGATCTGGATCGCGCCGGAGAACAGCAGCAGCTTTTCGGTCAGCGTGGTCTTGCCCGCGTCCGGGTGGGAGATGATGGCGAAGGTGCGGCGGCGCCGCGTCTCAGAAGCGTAAGTCACAAAAATCAGCCCAAAAAGAAAAAGCAGATGGATGGCTCAGTCGCCAGCTGCATGCAATCATGTTCAATCAATTGGGGCGCTCAATCAGCTTGCCCAATGGCAGTGGGCACAGCCTGTTGCATGGTCTGTCGGCAGGTCCAATGGGTAATCCACCAACTTTGGCCAGTGCTGTATCAGCAGTGCCCTTGGCCCCTCTGGCAAAAAAGTTTGACGATGACTGGACGGTATCAGAACACGTCACAACAACGCTTACCCCGCCCAGCCGCCCGATAACAGGGCCGCTATTATCCTCTGCCTCTGTTTTCGGGCTGCCTTTTCGGGCTATCTTTTACTTGCCCACACTTGCGCGCTCTTTGGGGCTGCAGCCATTCACAGCCCATCACCAGGCGCCACACCACACAAGCAACGTCACACACGCAGCAGCTGCGCGCGGTAGCGGCGGGCATTGTCGATATAGCGCAGCGCACTTTGCTTCAACGCAGCCATTTGCTCAGGCGTTAAAGGCCGCACCACGCGCGCGGGGCTGCCCAGAATCAGGCTGCCGTCTGGAAAGGTTTTGCCCTCGGTCACCAGCGCGCCCGCGCCCACCAGACAATGATTGCCGATCACGGCACCATTGAGCACCACCGCACCGATGCCGATCAGGCTTTCGTCCCCAATGGTGCAGCCATGCAGCATGGCCTGGTGCCCCACCGTCACCCGCTGGCCGATGTGCAAAGGCACGCCCTCATCCGTGTGCAGCACGCTGCCATCCTGGATATTGCTGCCCGCGCCGATGGTGATGGGGTCGTTGTCGCCGCGCAGCACGGTGTTGAACCAGATGCTCACATCCTCGTGCAAGCGCACATCGCCAATGATTTGGGCACTGTCCGCCACCCACGCGCTGCTGGCCAATTGCGGCTGTTTGCTGCCGAGTTGATAGATGGGCATCGCGGTTTCTTCCTTTCTCGTGCTGCTTGCTGCTGGCCTGCTGCGCCGGGTTGTGCCTGCCGCCGCCCAAGTCAATCATCCATGCGTATTCAACGCCCTCAATATCCGCCCTGCCCTAACGCTTACTGGCTGGCACGCACCCGCAAACATCACCCCCTGGGGTGGTGCTGGGCATGCAGGGTTTTGAGTCGCTCGCGCGCAATGTGCGTGTAGATGGTGGTGGTGCTGATATCGGCATGGCCCAGCAGCAGTTGCACCACGCGCAGATCCGCCCCGTGGTTGAGCAAATGCGTGGCAAAGGCATGCCGCAAAGTGTGGGGCGACAGCGGCGTTTGAATATCGGCCTGCGCCGCATATTTCTTCACCAACTGCCAGAACATGGCTCGCGTCATGGCCTGACCAGCACGTGCGCCACGCGCAGTGACGAACACAGCATCCGTCTGCCGTCCGCCCAGCAACGCCGGGCGCGCTTCCTGCAAATAGCGTTGCAAGCAATCATGTGCCTGGGTGCCAAAAGGCACCAGCCGCTCTTTATTGCCTTTGCCGGTAATGCGCAACACCTGCTCGGCCAGGCTGATGTTCAGCAGCTTGAGCTGCACCAGCTCGCTTACGCGCAGGCCGCTGGCATAGAGCAGTTCCAACATGGCGCGGTCGCGCAGGCCCAGCGGGGTTTGCACATCGGGTGCGGTCAGCAGACTTTCAACCTGCGATTCGCTCATCAATTTGGGCATGCGCAGCGGCGTGCGCGCCGCTTGCAAACGCAAGGTGGGGTCTTGCTCAATCTGTCGCTCGCGCAAGGCCCAACGGTAAAAGCGCTTGAGCACCGTCAGGCGCCGGTTGGCCGTGGTGGCTTTGTGCCCCTGGGCAAACAAGTGGCTCTGGTATTGCTGGATGTGAATTTCTTGCGCTTGCAGCAAGCCATCTGGCACTGCGGACTCTTGTTCTTGCACCTGCTCCTGCCCTTGCAGCCATTGCGCAAACAAGCGCAAATCGCGCCGATAGGCGGCCAGCGTGTTGGCGGCCAGCCCCTCCTCCAGCCACAGGGCATCAATAAAGGTATCGATTACTGCGGGCGCGGCAGCCGCCGCAGAAGCTACCTCACCCATCACACGCAACGCGGCTTAGCGGGCCAGCATCCATTTGGCGATGGCGCGCGCGTCCGCATCTGAGAGCTGCGGCTGCGCCGGCATGGCTACGGGGCCCCATACGCCTGAGCCGCCGTTCTTGATTTTGTCGATCATGGCAGCTTCTACGTTTTTGCCACGGTAGCGGTTGGCGATCTCTTTGAAGGAGGGCCCCATCATCTTGCGCGTTTCCACACCATGACAGGTCATGCAGTTATTGGCACGCGCAATGGCCGCGCCATCGGCCGCCTGCACGGCCGCAGAAGCCAACGCCAGCCCAACCCCTGCCCATGCAGCGCCTAACTTCACTGTGTTCATCGCAAATCCTCCGTATGCGGCGCATCATAAATGCTTTGAAATGACCATGCCTAACCCGTTGAAAGGCATTTTTCGCATCTTTTTATGTTTTATTGACAAGTTTTTCATATTTTTCTTGTCGAATCTGGCTTTTCTCTTCTGCTGACATCTCAAATAAACCACAAAATCTGAAAACACTTGGATTTATATTGTCATATTTACATACATCGTGTTACGATTGGCGACAAGGAGTTCATCAATGCTTTTTCAAACACGGAGTTCTGGTCGTCATGGCTACAGGTACAGTCAAATGGTTTAGCGATGCCAAAGGGTTTGGTTTTATCGAGCCCGATGAAAAAGGCGCCGACGTTTTTGCCCATTTTTCCGCCATTCAAATGGAGGGGTTCAAAACCCTCAAGCAAGGCAGCCGCGTCAGTTACGAGCTGGAAGATGGCCCCAAAGGCCCGCATGCCAGCAATATTGTGGCTGCCGCTCCCGCGCAAACACCTGCAGCCTTGCCAGAAGCTGTAGAAACAGCGCAGCCCGCCAGCAGCGCAGAAGCCGCCAACGATGCCGACGAAACGGCCTTGTCTGCCTGAAGCAGAATAAGCAATTTAATAAAAAGCCGTTTTGCATGCAAACTTCAGAAAAAGCAGGCGTTAAAAGCAAACAAGTAAAAAAAGCGCATGCCATGATGTCAAAATAAGGCTTGGGGCTTGGCCCTTTATGCAGTCATTGGCTGGAATATGCTTGGGCTGCGCCTCTTCAACGAATCATGGAGTTTTTGGCATGCGCGCCATCAAAGAAGCCCGCAAACTGATTGAAAAAAACCCGGACAGCGAGGCAGCAAAAATCCTGTCGCAGCTGGTGCTGGCGCTGGAAGCCGAAGGCAATTTTCACATTGCAGACATTTATCAGCTCAACTACCACAACTTCAAACTGGCGCTGGAAATTCTGCAAGAGTGGCGCATTGACCGGCACTTTGCCAGCAAAACCAAGCTCTTTGACGCCTCACGCCTGTTGGCCGAATCGACCGAAGCGGCCGAGGCTGCTGAAACACCTGCAGAACCTGCCACCAAAAAACAGAAAAAATCCGCAGAAAAAAGCGGCAAGAAAAGCAGCAGTGGCAAAGCATGAAAAAAGCCCGCTTCATGCGGGCTTTTTAATAGGCGGCAGATACGGTTTCTCGTATCAAGCAACTTGCATCGGCGCTTCATGAGGCAGCAGCAAAGCATCCACCCCGTAAAGCGCCGCCAAGCCGGCCAAGCGCGCAGAGGGATGAGTCAGCTCCCAAGCGCAACCATGCTGCCGCGCCATACGCAGCAGGGCCAGCAGCAGCGCCAAAGCTGAAGAGTCGAACTGCTGCAAGGCTGCTGCATCCACCTCGATGCCTTCCACACCGCCTTGGGCCAAGCGAGCCTCAAGCTGCGCTTGCAAAGGCTGCAAGAGCGACTCTGCATTGGCGTGCCCGATGGCTTCGGGCAGTGCGAGGCGGCAAATCGTCATGGCAGGCTCCGTGCAAACGCTGCTTTACTTGCCAGCGTTGCTTTTGTTTTGCGCCTCAAGCCGACTGATCAGGCCATCGATACCACTGGTGCTGATGACTTGGGCGAACTGCTGGCGGTAGCTCTGGATCATCCAGACATTGCTGACGGACAAGTTGTACGCCTTCCAGCCCAGGCCCTGGCCGGGCGTTTTTTCCAGGCGGTAATCCATGGGCACAGGCTCGCCGCTGCCCACCAGCTGCGTTTGCACCAGCACATCGTTGCCAGTGGCCGCGCCACGCATGGGCAGCACTTTCAGCTCTTTTTCATTGGCCAGTTTGAAAGCGCCCGCATAGGTACGCGCCAACAGGGTTTTGAATTCTTTTTCCAGCCGCTTTTTCTGCTCGGGCGTGGCCGTGCGCCAAGCCGGGCCAACGGCTGTGCCGGTCAGGCGCGTGAAGTTGACATGCGGCATGACGTTGCGATCGACCAAGGCGATGATGCGCGAAACATCGCCCGTTTGCAGGGAGGCATCGGCCTTGATTTGCGCCAGCGTTTCACCCGCCACTTTCTGCACCATCGCATCGGGCGACAAATCGGCCGCCTGCGCCTGGCCCACCAGCGAGAAGCAGGCCAGAGCCATGGCGCTCAGGCATTTGGCGGCCAAAGTAGAAGTTGTTTTTTTCATCATCCATTCCTTCAAAACAAAAGATTCAGCGATACGGGCGCTTGGCGAAAAACAAGCGCAATACAACACAAAGCCTCATCGCGCAGATATGTATTCATCTAGCAACTAAGCCTTATCGCTGCATCATCTGAGCAAGACTGAATCAGCTTGAACAATCGGCGCATGATACTGCGCACCTTCAGGTCTGGCAGCGGCTTTTTGCATCAAGCCGTAATGCACCATCACCACTGGCTGGAAGTTTGAAGCATGCACGTTTGACGCATATACGCCAAACAACACCGATAGAGACTGTGGCGATTCGGCAAGCGCTTGTCTGCCTAGCCCGCATTCAAGACAAGCGCCTTTTCTGATGCACAGCCCTGTTTGGGCAACCATCAACCCAAGCCCATTCTCAGTGCCGCCAGAAGCTGCCGCCCATACGATGAGGCACAACCTCATCCACCCATTTGGGCACAACAGGCCAGTAATGCGGGGTTTGGCCGGAAACGGCCGGTATAACAAATTGCTGGGCCGATGGCTCAGGCCCGTCATTGCCACGCAAGTTGCTTGCGGCCTCTCGCTTGGGCTTGGCAACAGGCTCTGCCGTTGCGGTTAACGCAGGCGTCGCAGCCATTTGTTCGCTGGCAGGTTCTGCCTGTGGCTGACGGTTCGCTGTTTGGCTCATCCCCTGCTCTGTCGCTTGCGGCATTGTTGGTACAGCAACCGAGTCAGGCTGGCCCGCGCTGGCGGCAGGCACTGCCTCTTGGTCTTTTTCCAAAGGCGGCTCATAGCCCGCGCCTGCCGTATCTACCGCATGGGCGTTGGCATCAGGCGCGGCGCCATCCTCTTGCAGTGGCGGTTCATAGCCATCACCACCCGTGGCTTGACTCGCTTGATGGCCAGGCTTGGCTTGGCCTGCGCGCGCATCGCGCTGCTGCAAATAGGCGTCGCGCAGCAGGGTGTAGGGGTCCAGCGCGGCCTGATCCAGCAGATCACTGGCCTGCAACATTTGGGCACGGTAATCCACCACACTCAAAATCGAAAGCGCATTGCGCGCGCCCACAGACTCCACCGCGCCCACGGGGTTGCCTTTCATGTCGATGGGCAAGGCCGCCGTATCGCGCAAGGTGGATGGCCCCATCAAAGGCAGCACCACGTACGGGCCAGAAGGCACGCCCCAGCGCCCCAAGGTAAGGCCAAAGTCTTGTTTGGATTGCGGAATGCGCGCTTCAGTGGCCACATCAAAAATACCACCCAGGCCGAAGACGGTATTGACCGTCAGGCGCGAGAAACTGTTGGCCGCGTCTTGCCCCCTGAGTTGCAGGATGCTGTTGACGGTAGACCACGCATCGCCCAGATTGCTGAAGAAATTGCGCACGCCCTTTTGCACGAACGTGGGCGTGATCTTGGTATAGGCGGTGGCCGTGGGTTTGAGCACGGCTTTGTCCACCGCATCGTTGAAACGGTACACGCCACGGTTGAGCGGCTCCAGCGGGTCGCGCGGATGGGCATTGGGCCCGGTGGCGCAGCCCGCCAAGGCCCAGGCGGCTGCAAGCACGGTTGCGGCTACGCACAGGCGTTTACTTTTTTGCATCAAGGTTTGCAAAGCTGTAGGCATCATGGCTTGCTTTCTGGCTGGGCTGGTTCGCCCCCTGTTTCGGGCAGATGGTTGGCATCGGCAGCTGATTCGGTATCGTGAGTGGGCGCTGCAGTATCTGCACCCGCATGGGGATTGGCCTCTGGCGCTGTACCAGCATCGACTCCTGCTGCGGCATCGGCTTTGCCCTCATTGCCCGAGCCGCTGCCTACCTCCAACGCTTTGGAGTTGATGAATTGGCCGATCAGGTTCTCAAGGATCACGGCGGACTGCGTATTGCTCACCTGCTCGTTGGGTTGCCAAACCGCATCGCCGTAGCCCGCCTCAATGCCCACGTACTGGTCGCCCAGCAGGCCACTGGTCATGATTTTGAGCAAACTGTCGTTGGGGAACTGGTATTTGCTGTCCATATCCAGCACGGCCACGGCCTGAAAGGTCTTGTTATCAAACTCGATGGCTTTGACGCGCCCCACCACCACACCTGCGCTTTTAACGGCCGCCTTGGGCTTGAGGCCACCAATATCCTGAAACACCGCGCGAATCTGGTAGCCCTGGCGCGGTGCAATCGACAGCAGATTGCCCGCCTGCAGCGCCAGAAACAACAGCGCCACGGCACCGGCCAGCACAAACAGGCCCACCCACACATCCACTTTTGAACGTTGCATTTGCTTGGTTCCCTTGA
>JAUMXD010000062.1 GCA_030529305.1 Allobrachymonas sp. | reverse complement strand
ACGGCTGGACCATCGTGACCAAAGACCGATCGCTTTCGGCCCAGTGGGAGCACACCGTGCTCGTCACGCCCACGGGCTACGAAGTGCTCACGCTCTCGGCAGGCAGCCCGTCGTTGCCGGATTTTGTGCAAGCAACTAAAACTTGATGACACGGCCCACACAGCTGAACGCAAGCAGCAAGCCGTGAAGCGAACAAGCAAGGCCAGCCCATATGCATTCACCCACAGGCTGGCCTTTTCTTTTGCCGAGTCTTTTCACTTTTGCTACGCTGTGGATCGCTGATGGTTTTGCGCCGCAACAGTCTGCGCCTTAACCCAACCATTTTTTAACGCCTTGATGTGAACACCGCCGCCCACCTCGCCACCCTGCGCCAACGCTACCAGCGCGATCGGCAGGCGCTGCTGGCCCGCTCGGCCCAGCCCGGTGTGGCGCCGCCCGTGCAGCAGCTGGCCCGCCTTACCGAGCGGCTGCTGCGCCAGCTGTGGCGGGCCCAGCAACTGCATCGCCAGCCGCTGGCTCTGGTGGCTGTGGGCGGCCTGGGCCGTGGCGAGCTTTACCCCCATTCCGACATCGACGTGCTGGTGCTGTTGCCTAATGCTGCGGCTGAAACAGATCCCCTCCATGCAAACAACACACTGGCCGAACGCGCCACCGCCTTTGTACGCGCCTGCTGGGATGCGGGGCTGGAAGTGGGCAGCAGCGTGCGCACCGTGGCGCAATGCCAGCAAGCCGCAGCCAGCGACGTCACCGTGCAAACGGCCCTGCTGGAGCGCCGCCTGCTCACAGGCAACGCAGCGCTGTATCAAGCACTGGATGCTGCCTGCCAAGCCGCCCTGCACCCCTACGCCTTTTACCGCGCCAAGCTGCAAGAGATGCGCCAGCGCCATGCCTGCTTCAAGCACAGCCCCTATGCGCTGGAGCCCGATTGCAAAGACGGCCCCGGCGGCCTGCGCGATTTGCAAACCGTGGCCTGGATGGCACGCGCAGCGGGTTATGGGCCAAGCTGTCGCGAATGGCAACAGCAGGGCCTCATCACTCCGCACGAATGGCGCCAGCTGCGCCAACACCACGCCCTGCTGCGCCGCATCCGCTGGCAATTGCACCGGCTGGCCCAGCGCCGCGAAGACCGCCTGCTGTTCGACCTGCAAACCACGCTGGCCGAACAGCCTGGCCTGCGGCCACGCCCTACGTGTACGACGCATGCGGCACTTGTCCAGCCCACATCTGCCCCACCCCATGCAGCGCCAGCCGCCACACGCGCGCCCATGCGCCCCAGCGAAAAGCTGATGCGGCGCTACTACACCGCTGCCAAGGGCGTGAGCCAGCTTGTGCAAATCGTGCTGCTCAACGTGGCCGAGCGCCTGCGCGACAGCGGCCACAGCCTCAGGCACGACCCGGCCCCGCCGCCCGCTGCCGCAGCCGAAGCAACCGCCAGCAACCCCGTAGCCAACAACGCCAGCGCCCGCACCGATTACCTGGCCGCGCTGCGCCCGCGCCGCCTGCGGCCCATCAACCAACGCTTTGCCGATCACAACGGCTTGCTCGAAGTGGCCTGCGACGATTTGTACGCGCGCCAGCCGCAGGCCATTCTCGAAACCTTTGCGCTCTACCAGCAAACGGGGCTGCATGGCCTGTCGGCCCGCACCCTGCGCGCCCTATACCACGCCCGCCCCCTCATGAACCGCGCCTTCCGGGCCAACCCCGCCAACCGGCGGCAGTTCATGCAGATCCTGCAAGCGCCGGATGGCATAACGCACACCCTGCGCCTGATGAACCAAACCTCGGTGCTGGGCGGCTACCTGCAAGCCTTTCGCCGCATCGAGGGGCAGATGCAGCACGACCTGTTCCACGCCTACACCGTGGATCAGCACACCTTGATGGTGGTGCGCAACATCCGCCGCTTTTTCAATGCCGAGCATGCGCACGAGTACCCGCTGTGTTCGCAACTGGCCGCCCGCTGGCCCGATCCCTGGGTGCTGGTGGTGGCTGCGCTGTTTCACGACATCGCCAAAGGCCGCGGCGGCGATCACTCCCTGCTGGGCGAGCAAGAAGTGCGGCGCTTTGCCCGCCAACATGGCCTGAGCCACGACGACACCGAGCTGATCGCCTTTTTGGTGCGCGAGCACCTGAGCCTGAGCCAATGCGCGCAAAAAGAGGATTTGAGCGATCCCGCCGTTATCGCCCGCTTCGCCAGCCTGGTGGGCAACGAGCGGCGGCTCACAGCCCTGTACCTGCTCACCGTGGCCGATATTCGCGGCACTGGCCCGCGTGTGTGGAGCGACTGGAAAGCCCACCTGCTCGAAGAACTGTACCGCGCCACCCTGCGCGCACTGGGCGGCCATCTGCCCAGCGAAGAAGAGCTGGTGCAGGCCCGCAGCAGCGGCGCACTGATCGAACTGGCGCGCAACGCCGCCCTGCCCCACACGGTGCAGCACCAAGCCCATTTGCAGCTGTGGCAAACACTGGATGCGGGCTACTTTCTGCGGCACGATGCCAGCACCATCGCCTGGCACACGCAGCATCTGGCCCCCTATCTGGCCCAGCGTGCAACTGGCAGAGCTGAACTCAACCCTGAATCACAAGCCGCGCCCAACTCCAGCCCCAGCGGCATGCCAGCAGACGCTGCCTGCATCGTCAAGGCCCGCCCAGCGCCACAAGGCGGCGGGCTGCAACTGCTGGTGTACACGCCTGACCGGCCGGCGCTGTTTGCCCACATCTGCGGTTACTTGACGCAGGCCGGTTACAGCATTCTGGATGCGCGCATCCACACCACCCGCGATGCTTACGCGCTCGACACCTTCCAGATCACCAGCCCGCATCTGGCCGGGCAGTACAACGATGCCGCCGCCCTGGCCCAGTTGGAGCGGCAACTGGAACAGCACATGCAAGCGGCCATCCAACGTACCCTGCAAAGCGATGCCCCCTTGCCCGACGTACAGCCGGGGCGCCTGTCACGCCGGGCGCGCAGCTTTCCGATGGAGCCGCACATCCGGCTCGACGCCGAAGAAAAAAACGCCCGCTGGCGCCTGGCCATTCACGCCAGCGACCGCCCCGGCCTGCTCTACCACATCGCCCGCGCACTGGCACAGCACGGCATCAGCGTGCAGTTGGCCAAAATCTCCACCATGGGCGAGCGGGTGGAAGACAGCTTTCTGATCGAAGGAACAGCCCTGCAACGCCCACAGCTGCGCGCCCAGCTGGAGCAAGACTTGTTTGCGGCCATTGCTGCTGAATAAGAAATCACTCATGAAAAAGCCGCCCTGCGGGAGGCGGCTTGGGAAGGCTGCTGCTTGGTCTGTGCAGGTTTGTGCAAACAGTGGGCCAGTGGCACTGCGTTCAAACATGGCTGAAGTCAACCAGCATGCGCGCAGCCGCCGTGATCCCGAAACAACCGCTGCGCGAAAAACCGCCGAACACAAAGGCCGCTGCCTCTTCCGTCGCGGCCGCTCAGCCCCCGCCAAGCCATGTAGGCAGGCCATGGCAGCCAAGGACGCGCTGGCTCCAAGCCACCGCCGTGTTTGCGCCCTTGTACCGCCGCCCTTGCGCAAGGGCTTGTGTGCATCGGCCCTTTTGCATCAACGGCCCTTGATCCGTCCCTGCGCATCCACTTCAAACTCGCCCACATCCACCACTTCTTTCTGGCCAGCCAGGCGCAGGGTGATGGCGCGCGATTGCTGCGTGGGCCGGCCGTAATTGGTGAACAGCTCCAGCTGCAAGGTAGTGGCCGGCACCACGATTTGCTGGTTGTGACCGTAGAACTGGGCCTGCACGCGGTATTTGCCGGGCTTGGCGTTTTTCAGCGAAAACTCCTCGGGCCCGTAGCCGCCGGTAAAGTCGCGCGACAAGCGCCCGCCCTGGTAGCTCAAGGGGCTGCCGTAAAAGGTTTTTTCGCCGTTGGGGTCGGTCACCCACAGGTCGATGTCGGTGTTGTCGGCATCCCAGCTCAGCACCACGCGCACATCCAGCGGCAGGTTGTGCAGCAAGCGCGCATCCATGCCGCGGGTGTCGATGCGCCTGGGATGGCGGGCGATCAAGGCATTGAGTTCAGCCAGCGCAATCAGCTCCACATCGGGGAAGCGGTTGTGCCAGGGGCGGCGCACCACTTCGTAGAGCGCATCGGCTGCCTGCTGGGGCTGCCCGGCCTGCGCGCGTGCCAGGCCCACATCGCGCCAGGATTGGGGTTCGTCAGGCGCCAGTTCCAGCACTTTTTCCAGCACAGGCAAGGCCAAGTCAGCCCGCCTGGCTTGCAACAAGCGATAGCCCAAGATACGCAGCACATGGCGGTTTTCCAGATCCATTTCAGCCAGGTTCGAGAGAATGCGCAGCGCCAGTTCTGGCTGCTTTTTCTCGAAGAAGATGTCGGCCGCATCCAGATAGAAGGCCGTGCTGTTACGGTAGTTGCTGCGTTCAGCCAGGTAAACGGCATAGGCCCGATCTGCCGCTGCCGCACGCAGGCGGCGGGCATAGGGCGAATCGGGCGCCCACTTTTGCAGCCGGATGCTGGCCGCCGCGCTGCTGTCACCGCCCGCAGCCAGATTTTTGGCGTGCATGGTTGCGGGCGCTGCGGCCATTGCGGGCGCCTGAACGGGTGAAGAAGGAAGCGCCCTGCGCTCCATCGGGCTAACGGCCGCTGTATCAGCCCTCATATCAACCCTCATGTCGGTGGCGGCCATTTCGGCTTCCGCATTTTCAGCCATGCGCAAGGCTGCACCGCCCTTGCCTGGCAACCGCGGCTTGGGACGAGGCCCTTTGGGAAAGTCCTTGCGCCACCAATCCTGCTTGGCTTCAAAGCGGCGCACGATGTCTTTCAGATGCTGTTGCTCATCCCGCTGCAGCTTGAATTTCCGCTCGGCGCGGATGCGCTCGTATTCCGCCCGCAGCGGCTCGGGCGGCACGATGCCGTGGTGCACATAGTCCATCACGTTATCGAGCACGATCAAGGATGTGGCCCGCGTGAGCAAGGCAAACTCTTTGCCCAGCGCCGTGATGCGCGGCTTGTTGGCTGCGTAGTTGGCAGACAACTCATCCACCATCAACCGTGCCCACAGGCTGGCAGCCCCGGGGCCCGGCTCTTCTGCTGATGCCTTGGGTAAATCCACGGTTTGCACTTGCACTTCGCCACTGGGCAACTGCCAGTGCAGATGCAGTTGCCGGGCACCCGCCGCGCGCTGGCCCGCCACGGCCACACGTGCTGATTGCCCTTGGGCGTTGATGGGGCTGGCGACCAGTTCGCTCAGCCCTGCGCCTTCGGCCTTGAGCAAGCGCAGGGGTTGCTGCAGCAACAGGCGCGCGCCTTGCTCGGCACTCGTCTGCATCAAATCAACATAAGTCCCGCCGCTGGCTTGCGCCAGTTGTTGCAGGCGCGGTGCATCGCTGCTGGTGGCCGCGTGCAGCACTAGCACTGGCGCGGGCTGGGTCGGTGTTTTGCCGGGCGTGCCGTAATTCAGCAGGCCATCACTCACCAGCACGATCACGTCCGCAGGGTGGCTGGGCTGCCAGGCTGCAGCCGAGCTGGCCCCGTCGTAAGCCACGGCTTGCAGCGCCCGGCGCAGGGCCGACCAATCGCCATTGCGCACCACGAAAGTGCCGGCCGGCTCGGCTCGGTCGCGCGCCAGGCTCAGGTGCACGCGGGTGTTGCCAATGGCTCGGAAGTAGGCGTCCAGCAAAACCAACTCGCGGGCATGGTCGCGCATGGCGCCCGAGCCGGACGCATCCCACACCAAGGCCACGTCTTGCGGCCGGGGGCGCGCCACGGCAGGCGCTTGCGGCACGGCCAGGTTGGCATAAAAGTAGTGGCGGCCCGCACGTGTTTGTGTAAGCGCCGCCGGGGCTTGAGTCAAGGCCAGTTCAAATTCCAGCGCCCCTTGCGCTGCGCTGGCCCAGGGCATGGGGGCTGGCTTTGCTTGAGGTGTTGAACGCTTCTGGCGATCTGGCTGCCCGGCCGGGCTGGCCGTCCATTGCCAGTTCAGCTGCGCGCCTTGCGGCTGCCCGCCATGTTGCATTTGCCAAGCAGCGCCGGGCAGGCCGTGCACGGTGCGAATCTGCTGGCTATTCAAGCCCACGGCCATGAGTTGAACCGAGGCGTGTTGCGGCTGCTCGCCCTGGGGCAACAACAAGCGCCAGCGGGCCTGGCCCGTGGCATCGGCCTGCAAACGCTCGCTGAGGGTGATGCGCACGCGGCGCTGGCCCTGCGCAGGCAGCGGGTACACGCGCAGCTTGAACTGCTTGCCTGGTGCGGCTTCGAGCAGGGCCGGGTCCACGCGGGCGCGCGTCACGTCTTCAAACACTTGGCGGCCTTTGGCTTTTTCCACCGGCACGGCATCGCGCCAAACGCCGTCAATATCCAGCGCAAAACCGCTCACCTCTTGCCCGGACAGCAGAGGGAATTGCAGCTGCCCTTCCAGCACGCGATCGTTGGGATTGAAGAAGTGCAGCTCCAGCGTGGTGCGCACCACGTCGCCCACGATCTGGCCCTGCACATGCAGCCCCGTGAGCCTGACGGGATGCCGCGCATCAGCCACCCGCAACCAAGGGCGCAGTCCACTTGAACTTGCGCCGGCACTTGCATCTGCGCCCGCAGCAGGTGGCAACACCGCTGGGCGAACAAGTTCAGACCTTACTTCAAGCGGCACATCTGCAGGCGCAGGGTTTTGCGACTGACCAGATGGATGCAGCGGCGAAACAGCCCCTGCCGTATTGGCCACAAGAAGAACCGCAACCGCTACCCAAACAGCGAACGGCTTGGCAGCACAAGCCATTGCGCTGCTTAACGAGGCAAGCGATGGCTCCACTCCGATTGGCTTGTTGATAGGTGTTTTTTGACGAAGCGGCATGGCAGCTGATCTCCTTGTTCATCCCAAAAAGCGATGCTGCTTGAAACGATGCAACCGTTCACACGGGGTTAAGGCATCTCTGGCAAATCACTGCCAATTGGCAACTAGATGTAACAAGCGTGCAGATTAACAAGGCCATTGCGCAAAAGCAAGCGCTCGGCCCCCCATGAATCAAGGGACAGCGTCAAGCCAGTTCAACGCTACTGTTGGTGCAGGTTGCCGGGCAGTTTTTTCCGAGCTGCGTCCAGCGCCTCAATCTCTTCAGCCAGGCGGGTGATTTGGTGTTGGCGCTCCACCAAAGCTGCGTGGTACACCCGCTGGTAGGCGGGCGAGCCGGGCAGGCAGCCCTTGGGCGTCATGTACAGCACCCAGGCAAATTCGGCCCCAAACAGCACGATGAGCGAGGAGTAATACACCCAGATCATCAGCGCTACCACCGAGCCAGCCGCGCCGTACACCGACGCCGTGACCGTGCTACCCAGGTACATGCCGATCACCGTTTTGCCCACGCTGAACAGCAAGGCCGCCAGCAGCGCGCCCGGCCACACCATGCGAAAAGGCGGGCGGCGCGAGGGCAGCCACAACATCAGCGTGATGAACAAAAGCAAGAGCAGCACAAAAGACAGCAAGGGGTGAAACACACTGAGAAACTGCAACACATCGGGCAGGTATTGCTGCATCCAGCGTTCAAACACCGTGAGCACGGCCGACAGCAGCAGCGAGGCCATCATCAAGAAGCCGATGGCAAACAGGATGGCGAAAGTGAGCATGCGCGTGAGCACCACCTCGCGAATGCTTTGCCACACGGTTTGCTTTTTGTGGCGCGCGTGCGGCACCATCCAGATGTGATCCAGCGCCTCGCGCAGCTCCACCAACACGCCCGAAGCGCCCAGCAGCAAAAAACCCAGCGCCATCAAGGATGCCACAGTGCCCTCCGACTTGCGCTGGGTAGCCAGCAGCAAGCTTTGGATCAAGGCACCAGCTTTTTCACCGGCCAAATTCGTTGCCGCCTCAACCAACTGCGCCTGTGCCGTGCCCTGGCCCAAAAAGAAGCCAACCACTCCCACCAGAATCACCAGCAGCGGCGCCAAGCTCAGCACCATGTAGTACGAAAGCGCCGCGCCGTGGCGCAGGCAACTGTCGTCCAGCCACTTGCTGAGGCTGGCCCACAGCAGCCTCCATACATATCGCACCGCGCGTACAACAGACATGGTTTAGAAAGTAAAGGTTAAAGACACGAGTCAAGCCAGGCCTTGATCAGGCCAGCTCTTTGTCTGACACGCCCTGCTCCGCTTCTGGCTGAGCCGGCTCGTCCTTGCCCGCATCTTTAGCCATTCCTTTAAGCGGCCTGGCCCACTGCACCTCGGGCGTAGTAGCCAGCAGCTCTTCAAGCGTGGTGCTGCCATCAGCCACGCGCAAGGCACCCGACAAGCGCAGCGGACGCATGCCGTCGCGCATGCCCTGGCGGCGCAGGGCGTCAATGTCAGGCTGGGGCGTGACCAAGGATTTGAAGGCTTCGCTCACCGTGAGCAACTCGTAGATGCCCGTGCGGCCTCGGTAACCAGTCATGCGGCATTCCAGGCAGCCCACGGCGCGGTAGCCACGGTATTCGCCCGTGAGGTTCCAGGGTTTGATGGCATCGGCCAGCAGAGCTTTTTGCTCGCCCGTCTCGTCGGGCCGGCGGCAGTTAGGGCACAAAGTGCGCGCCAGCCGCTGCGCCAGCACCCCTAACAGCGTGGCATTGATCAGATAGCTGGGCACGCCCAGTTCGATCAGGCGGGTGATGGCCGAAGGCGCATCGTTGGTGTGCAGGGTCGATAGCACCAAGTGGCCAGTAAGTGCGGCCTGAATGGCCATGTCAGCCGTTTCCAAATCGCGAATCTCGCCCACCATGATGATGTCGGGATCTTGCCGCATGAGGGTACGCACCCCTTCGGCAAAGCCAAAGTCCAGTTGCGGCTGCGCCTGCGTCTGGTTGAACGAAGGCTCGATCATCTCGATCGGGTCTTCGATCGTGGCCACGTTCACCTCTTCAGTGGCCAGGCGCTTGAGCGTGGAATACAACGTGGTGGTTTTACCCGAGCCGGTTGGCCCCGTTACCAGCACGATGCCGTGTGCACGCTTGACGAGCTGCTCCCAGCGCTGCTCGTCGTGCTGCGAAAAGCCCAGCGCATCCCAGGTTT
>JAUMXD010000061.1 GCA_030529305.1 Allobrachymonas sp. | reverse complement strand
GCAATATGGGCGTGGCCCTGGGCTATGCCGTGCTGGCGCATCAATCGCTGCAAACGGGCCTGGGCAAGCTGCAACTGAACGAAGAGCGCTTGGCCGAAGACCTGGACAACGCCTGGGAAGTGCTGGCCGAGCCCATCCAGACCGTGATGCGCCGCTACGGTGTGCAAGGCGCTTATGAAAAACTCAAGGCTGTAACGCGCGGCAAAACTGTCAAGGCCGAAGACATGCACGCCTTGATTCGCAGCCTGGAAATTCCCGCAGAAGAAAAAGAGCGCCTATTGGCACTTACGCCTGCCAGTTACATCGGGCAGGCCGTGGCGCTGGCGCAGCGGGTGTGATACGAGCGTGATTGATTGGGCTGCAGACCTTTGAAACAAAGCCTGTAGCTATTAAAAAACCGTGGCAGCCCTTGCGGCGACCACGTTTTTTTTTGTGCCTGCGTTGGTGGTTGGCGCAGCTGGGGGTGTTACCCGCTGCCATGAAGCGGGCGGTGATTCAAACAGCCGGAGGAGCTTCAGGCGGCAACTGCACAGACTGCTTCCAGCGCCACACCAGCAGGGCACCTACGATGAGCAGATGCGCCGCCATGGCCAGCCAGGAAAGGGGAGTAAAGAATGTTGCACCTTGTTCAACGTGGTTGATGAAAGCCTCTATTCCTGCCCCCGTCATGGGTTCAAAAAGGCTGGCCCACCGCTTATGGGCACCTGTAAAGAACAGCAGGAGCACACCGCCCAGCATCACGTAAGTCAGCAAGGCCATGCCCAGCGGTTTGCGCTGGGTGTTGCGCCAGGCAAAAAACAGATAGATGCCGGCGTCGCGTAGGGCGCGCAGCACAAGCATCCATAGTATCTGGTTACTGCCCTGGTGGATGAGGGTGGCAAGTCGTGTATTGCCGACTTTGCCAGCCCTGTGTAGAGCAGGGTAAACAACAAGGCCAGCAGCCAGCTTACGGGCCACAGCGGCAGGGTTTGCAGCATGCGTTTGTAGTGGCCTTGCCGTGCGTGAAAGATCACGGCGCGCCAAACCATGCCATTGTTTTTTTTGTGTGAACAGGGCAAAGTAGGTGGCGACCCAGGCCACGCCAGCCACCAGGGCCGGCCACAAGAAGCGGGTTTGCGGCCCGTTGGCAAAGCCCGCCACAATCAGCCCGGTGGCGGTGCAGCCCACGGCCCAGGCCCAGCAACTGCGCCAACAAAGCAGCCAGCGCAAAAACGAACTGGGCGTAGAAGGCTATGCCGATGTGGACACCACCCTGGCCGTGCAATGGCTGCAAACGCATGGCTGCACCCTGCTGGTACACGGCCATACCCACAAACCGCAAGACCATGACCTGCCTGGCGCAGCCAACAACGGCCAAACCCTGCGCCGCATGGTGCTCAGCGACTGGGACTTGCTCGCCCCCCAACCCCGCGCCGAGGCCTTGCGCCTGCAACGCCAGCCGGATGGAGGCTGGCGGTGGGGCAGGGAAATTCGCTGATAAGTGTTATTAGCAGCAAAAATAAAAAACTTGAGAAAAAGAACTTTCTTCAAATTCGTCAATGAAAATAGGGAGGTGTCCGTGAACTATTAGGTTATTTAATACATTGCCAGATGGATGTCCGTAAGTGTTGTTGCTGCCAAAAGAAATGGGGCAAAATAAATTGGTGCCACTGTTATTGAAAAATGCGATATCAAAGTTTTTGTGGCTTCCGTGATGTGCGACCTGAATGGTTCCAACTCTATTTGGTGTGATTTTTTTGAAGAGTTTGTTCTTTATTATTTTTATTAAATTGGCATCTCCTGTGTAAATGCATCCCATCCTATTTTTTTGCCGGTAGGATTCTTTAAGATTTTTATAATATAGATGGCGTAGGCGACATAGGTAGCCTAGGCGGCATAGGGGAAGTGGGGGGTAAATTTTTGAGTGAGATTCATCGTGGCAATTAATGCAGTTTAGTCTTGGTGTGTTGGAGTAAACAAGCATTGAGTTTTCATTTATGGTGCCTTCAATTGCTGGGCTGTTATATAATTTTTTAATCTTTTTTTGATTTGCTGGGTGCTTGATATAATCTGGGTTTTGCAAATCTTGTTCGCTTATTTCTGATTGAGCTAGGGCCTCTGCAAGCTGTCTATTTCTTTCTGGAAATTTGTAGTTGTAAGGTTGATATTGCCAAAAATATTGGCCAGCAAATTCTGTTGGGAGTTGAATTATCGTCCCGCTGTGAAGTTCTTCAGATTTTTCCAAGTCGTTCCAATTTTTTATTGGATCGCTTGTGCCCTCTTCTTCAGTTACTTGTTTGATTTTTATAATTTTCGTATCGTTGCCAAAAAAATCTTCTGGGTTATCGATTAAATTGGCAGTGTATCCGTCTTCTCCTTCGAGAAATTTGTATATTCGTGTGAGAAGTATTTTTTGCTGCTTATCCAGTAATGGTAGTATGACGGTTTTGATTTTTTCTGCGTTGTCTTTTAAGAGCTTGATGCCATTGACGTGATCGCTGTCGAAGTGGGAAATGAATAATATATCTATTTCCTTGCCTTTGAAGTTGTTTTTAATAATTTTTTCGATTGAATTACTTCCTGAGAGGGTGCCGCAGTCGTAAACGACATTGAACTCTTTGCCATCTGTGGTTGTGAATCGCTCAGAATAAAAGGCTCCTTGGCCTACTGGGTGAAAAGTTCTGGTTAGTTTAATGTGCATGATGATCTCTTTGTGTGTTAAGAGTGAGGTTTTGTTATTGCGCGCTGCGGATAAAGTTTTTTATTGACTTTTGTTTGCTTGGGAGTGAGGTTTTGTCGGTTTTTTTTGGTTGGTATCACGGCTCTTTGGGGAAGTGCTCTTGTTTTTCTTGAGTCCTTCATAAAACACTGTCAATCAATACGCAGCGATGAGTGTACATGTGCTTAAAGTGGCTCTTTTGCGCAGGGAGAGTAAATTACAACATCTGCGGATTGAGCACAGCCACCAGAACCACCTGAGGCTGGCTGTTGCGTACGCGGTGGCGCAGCCACCAGAGCGATCCTTTTTTGATGGCGCAGGGTGTTTGCGTTTGCAGCAGTTGCTGGGCGACCAGGCCCAGTGTGGGTTGGTGGCCCACGATGAGCACGGCGCGTTTGTTTTTGGTTTTTTTGTCAGCGGCGGTTTCTGCCACTGCCTCGGTTTCAGCCTCAGCTTCAATCTTTCCCAGAGCTTGCTGCGCTTGATCATCAACGACGGTTTCGGCGGTTACGCCTTGGTTTTCAGCCGCTGCGTTATCGCCGGGCCATTGGGCGGCTTGCAGCAGGTCTTGCACGCTGGCGTTGGGGGCGATGTGCGGGCAGATTTCGTAGTCTTTGGTGGTGAGGTGCTGCACCGTTTGGCGGGTGCGCAGGGCGGGGCTGCACAGAATGCGGGTTTGTGCGGGCAGATGGCGCTTGAGCCATGCGGCCATGCGCTCGGCCTGGGCCTCGCCATGCGGGGTGAGGGGGCGTTGCAGATCGTCAAGGGTGCTGTTGACGTCAACAGCCTGGGCGTGGCGCCATAAGAGCAGATCCATGCGTGAGACCTCCGTTGGTGTGGGCAAGAAAGTGGCGGGCAAACCTTTGTTTGTAGCGTTTGGCGTGCCTGCCGTTGTGTGCTGTGCGTTTGATAGACGCCGCGCCCCTTGCTGCGCTTATGGCTGGGTGGATGCGGGCGGCGGGGCGTCGATATTGCGGTAGCGCAGCATCAGGGCTTGCTGCACATTGCGGGGCGAGTCGATGGGCGCGGTGGGGCGCTGGTAGTTGCCGTCGGCAGGCCCGTCTGTTGCTTCGCCTGCTTGCATTTGCCAAGCCAGGGCTTCGTCATGCAGGTAGGCCAGCAGGCATTCGTCGATGATGCGCTGGCGCAGGGCAGGCTCAGTCACGGGCCAAGCCACTTCGATGCGGCGCAGCATGTTGCGGTTCATCCAGTCGGCGCTGGACAGATACAGGTGCTCGGTGCCTGCAATGTCGAAGTAGTACACGCGCGAATGTTCGAGCAGGCGGCCGATGATGGATCGCACGCGGATGTTGTGGGTGACGCCCGCCAGTTGCGCGGGCAGCATGCAGGCGCCGCGCACGATGAGGTCGATTTGCGCGCCTTTTTGCCCGGCGTCGATCAGGGCGCGGATCAGGGCCTCGTCGGTGAGCGCATTCATCTTGGCCACGATGCGCCCGCGTTGGCCCGCAGCGGCGGCACGCCCCGCTTGCTGGATGAGGCGCAGCATGGTGTTTTGCAGGCCATAGGGCGCCATGAGCAGGCGCGACAGGCGCGGGATGTTGCTTTGGCTGGCCAGGTGGGCGAAGACTTTTTGCATGTCGCCCGTGAGGGTGTCGTTGGCCGTGAAGTAGCTCAGATCGGTGTAGATGCGCGCGGTGCGCGGGCTGTAGTTGCCGGTGGACAAATGCCCGTAGCGCTTGAGGCGGCGGCCCTCGCGCCGGGTGATCAGCAGCATCTTGGCGTGGGTTTTGAGGCCCAGCACGCCGTACACCACTTGCGCGCCCACGGCTTCGAGCTGTTCCGACCAGTTGATGTTGGCTTCTTCGTCGAAGCGGGCTTTGAGCTCCACCAGCGCCGTGACCTCTTTGCCACGGCGGAAGGCTTCGCTCAGCAAGTCGATGAGCACAGGCGAGGAGCCCGTGCGGTAAATGGTCTGCTTGATGGAAACGACTTGCGGATCGTTCACGGCTTCGCGCAGCAGGTCGATCACGGGGTCGAAGCTCTCGAACGGCTGGTGCACCAGCACATCGCCCTCACGCATGCGCGCAAACAGCGAGGGCTGCCCCTGCAGAGCCAGCGGGTACACGGGCCGGAAGGGCGGGAACATCAGCTCGGGCCGGTTAACCAGATCGATCAGCATGCCGATGCGCACCAGGTTGACCGGGCCGTGCACACGGTACAAGGCTTGCGGCGGCACTTCGAACTGGCGGCAGAGCAGGGTGGCGAATTCTTCCGAGCAGCTGGAGGAGACCTCGATGCGCACCGCGCGGCCATAGTGGCGCTGTTGCAGGCCCTCGCGCATGGCTGCGAGCAGATTGTCGGCATCGTCTTCGTCCACCGCCAGGTCGGAATGGCGCGTGACGCGGAATTGCGAAAGCTGCTCGATGCTGCGGTTGGGAAAGAGTTCGGCCAAATGGGTGCGCAATACGCTGGGCAGCGACACCAGCAGGTTCTGCCCATTGCACAGGGCCGGCGGCAAATGCAGCAGGCGCGGCAGCACGCGCGGCACCTTGATGATGGCGATGCTGTTGGAGCGCCCCAGCGCATCTTGCCCGCCGAGTTTGACGATGAAGTTGAGCGACTTGTTGGCCACTTGCGGGAAGGGGTGAGCCGGGTCCAGACTGATGGGCAGCAGCAGCGGCATCACCTCGCGGCGGAAGTAGTTGCTGACCCAGCGGCGCTGTTCTGGCGTGCGATCCTTATGCGGCACGATGCGAATGCGCTGCGCCTCCATCGCCAGATGCAGTTGATGCAGGATGTTGTACTGCCGCTCGACTAGGGCGTGCGCTTTGGCGTTGACCTGCAAAAAGCCCTGCTCGGTGAACTCGCCTTCCTGGATGTGCTCTTGCGCGGCCTCCAGCAGATTGGCCATGCGCACCTCGAAATACTCGTCGAGGTTGGACGAAACGATCGAAAGGTAGCGCAGCCGCTCCAGCAGCGGCACTTCTTCACGCGCGGCCCAATCCAGCACCCGTTCGTTGAAGGCCAGAATGCTCAAATCGCGATTGATCAGTGGGGGCTGAATGCTGTTCATGGGGCGCAAAGAATGAAAAACCTGCAAGCTTACAGCGAGCCCAGCCACCGGCGGCGTCTGGGCGCTTGCATAGGCGATCGATAATGTTTCTGTTTGTAGAAACTGTATCCAATGAAGTGTGTCGTGTTCAGGCGGTGTGAAAGCGGGTGGCTTGTCGATCCGAAAAAACCTTGAACTGGCTTTGCTGCCTTGCGGTGGCCTTTGCGGTTGGCGGGTTGGGCGCTGTTGAGCAGGCCAGCGGCGCTCATCTCGCTGATTCTTTTTGTGGCGAATTCACTTCGCAGCGGTGTGTTATCTCGGCTCCAATCTGTATTTATTGATGCAATTTGTATAACATTCGCATCGTGTTCTATATCAATGGTTGCTGCGTCTGCGTGAAACGTGGTTTGAACCAGAGTGCTTGTCATGAGCCCTTATCTTTCGAGTTTGACTTTTTCCAGTTGCAAAGCAGCGGCTTGTTTGGGCCTGTTGCTGGGCTGTGCCGTTGCTGCGCACGCTGGCTCAGCTGAGTCGTTCAATGATCCGCCGTTGCCTGTGCAGCAGGTATTGCCGCGCCATTTCCCGGATACGGCTGACAAGGGGCATATGCGTTTTGTCGATCCGCCCGAGGTGGTGCTGGATGGCGTGCGTGTGCGCATTTCGCCTGGCGCGCGCATCAAGGACGACCGCAACATGATGTTGCACATGTCGCAACTCAAGGGGCAGGCGGCCCAAGTCATGTATGTGCGCGATGCCATGCAGCAGATTGGCGACATCTGGATCTTGAGCGATTACGAAAAGAGCCAGCTTTCGCCCAAGCAAAAGCGCGATCATTTGCTGCGCATGGACGGTTACGACCCCTCCAAACACAAATTCGACCCCATGCTGCCTTACAACCAGCAGCCCCGCTATTGAGTTTGCGTGTTGATGACTGTTGCGCGCGCTGGGGTTTGTTGAAGATAATTCGCCCAGCGTATTGTTGCGTAGAGCCCCGCACATCGTGTGCCGGGGCCTTTGTTTTTTGATTGAGCTTTTCTGCCTGGGCTGCGTTTGAGCCGCTGTGCGCACATTTGGTGCGCCGCATGTGCGATCAATCCGTGATAAGGGCTAATGCCTGTTAGCCCCCAGCAGCCCTTGATTTGTGAAAAGCCGTTTTGCATTCGCTGAGTTATGACATCTGCCGTTTCTGACAAACCGCGTAAAAAAGTCTTCATCAAAACCTTTGGTTGCCAGATGAACGAGTACGACTCGGCCAAGATGAGCGACGTGTTGGGCGCAGCTGAGGGCTACGAGCCGACCGATGATCCCGAGCAGGCCGACCTGATTTTGTTCAACACCTGTTCGGTGCGCGAAAAGGCTCAAGAAAAAGTCTTCAGCGATTTGGGCCGTATCAAGCACTTGAAAGAAAAAGGCGTGCTGATTGGCGTGGGCGGCTGCGTGGCCAGCCAGGAAGGCGAAGAGATCATCAAGCGCGCGCCCTTTGTGGACGTGGTGTTCGGCCCACAGACCCTGCGCCGCCTGCCCGAGCTGCTGGCCGCGCGCGCGCAGGAGCAGCGCCCGCAGGTGGACATTCGCTTCCCCGAAATCGAAAAGTTCGATCACCTGCCGCCTGCACGGGTCGAGGGGGCCAGCGCCTTCGTTTCCATCATGGAAGGTTGCTCCAAATACTGCAGCTACTGCGTGGTGCCCTACACGCGCGGCGAAGAATTCAGCCGCCCGTTTGAAGACGTGTTGACCGAAGTCGCCGGCCTGGCCGACCAGGGCGTGAAAGAAATCACCCTGCTGGGGCAAAACGTGAACGCCTATCGCGGCCAGATGGGCGGCACCGACGAGATTGCCGACTTTGCCCTGCTGATTGAATACGTGGCCGAAATTCCGGGCATTGAACGCATTCGCTACACCACCAGCCACCCCAACGAATTCACCCAGCGCTTGATCGAGGTGTACGGCAAGGTGCCGCAGTTGGTGAGCCACCTGCACCTGCCGGTGCAGCACGGCTCGGATCGTATCCTCATGGCCATGAAGCGCGGCTACACGGCGATGGAATACAAGAGCATCATCCGCAAGTTGCGTGCCGTGCGGCCGGAGATCAGCCTTTCCAGCGACTTCATCGTTGGCTTTCCGGGCGAGACGGACGAAGACTTTGCCAAGATGATGAAGTTGATTGACGATGTGGGCTACGACGCCTCGTTCAGCTTCATTTTCAGCCCGCGTCCCGGCACGCCTGCCGCCAACCTGCATGACGATACGCCGCACGAAGTCAAACTCAAGCGCTTGCAACACCTGCAAGCCGTGCTGGACGAGAGCGTACGCGCCATCAGCGCCAGCCGCCTGGGCACCGTGCAGCGCATTCTGGTGGAAGGTCCCTCGCGCAAGAACCCGGCCGAGCTGATGGGCCGCACCGAATGCAACCGCATCGTCAACTTCAACGGCGGCCCCAACAGCCAGCGCCTGATCGGGCAGATGATTGACGTGACCATCACCGAAGCTCTGCCGCATTCGCTGCGGGCCGAGGTGCTGGTGAAGGATTGAGCTTTGCGATAGAGGCTTTTGCTCTTTCATTTGTGCGTGCTTGCCCCAAGATTTGAGCAGCGGCAGGCGCCTTGGCGGGCGGCCCCACTTTCCCTTTTGAGTCGCAAGACGCCTTTCTGAAAACACCACGAACAGGCGCTGGATTGCGCAAGGCGGCATGTGTTGTTCAGAAACAAGAACGAAAAGGCGCTGAAGGCACTTGGTACTTGAATAAATGCTTGCCTCCAGCAAACCCCCGTGGATGCTGGCGCAGTGCTTGATGCGATCGCAGCCCAAGCGTGCGCGGTTGTTATGATTGCCCCCTTATGAACGCAACGGATACACCCCCGCTTGCGCCACCTGCCCCGCAGGCCGCGCCATTGCTTGAGCTGCGCCATGTGCAGTTCAGTTACAACGCGGGCGGGCGGGCCATTCTGGACGACTTTTCGCTCACCGTGCCGCGTGGCACGGTCACGGCCATCATGGGCGCTTCGGGCGGCGGCAAGACGACGGTGCTGCGCCTGATCGGCGGGCAGCAAAAAGCCACGCAAGGCCAGGTGCTGTTTGACGGGCAAGACATGGGCGCGGCCACGCAGGCGCAGATTTATGCCGCGCGCCGCCGCATGGGCATGCTGTTTCAGTTCGGCGCTTTGTTTACCGACATGAATGTGTTTGACAACGTGGCTTTTCCGCTGCGTGAGCACACCGATTTGTCGCCAGGCATGATTCGCGACATCGTGCTGATGAAGCTGCATGCCGTGGGCCTGCGCGGCGCGCGCGATTTGATGCCCAGCGAAATCTCTGGCGGCATGGCGCGGCGCGTGGCTTTGGCGCGCGCCATTGCGCTCGACCCCGAACTGGTGATGTACGACGAGCCCTTTGCCGGGCTGGACCCCATCTCGCTGGGCACGGT
>JAUMXD010000060.1:2794-9197 GCA_030529305.1 Allobrachymonas sp. | reverse complement strand
TGCCGCCCATTTCGGCCACGGCGGCTTGCAGGCTGCGCACGATGTTGCCGGCCGAATCGAACAAGGTGCCATCCCAATCGAAAACGATGAGCGGATAGCGCAGGGCCACGTAGTTAGGGGTGGCAGGCGCAGCGGGCATGTTGGGTGGCAGGGTCATCAATTCTTCATCCCTTGATCAAGGCGGATGCGCCGATGGTAGGCGATGAGTAGGGGCATGCGCGGTCTGGCACCATTTGTTTCACGGCGCAGCGCCAGGCACAGATGCAGCAGGCGCAAGCACGGCAGGCGCTGCTGCCGATGACGCAGGTGCATGCATTGGCGCAGGGGCTTGCGCAGGCTGGGCATTCGCAGCCGCTTGGGCAGCGGTGGCATCTGCCACATCGGGCAGCACAGGGCTGCCGCCCAGCGCTTGCACCAGGGCCACGTGGTTTTGCAGGCGGGCCAGGTTGGCTTCTTGCTCGGCCAAGGCGGCGTCGCGCAGGGCCTCTTGCGCATCGAGCCAGTGCTTGAGCGAAATGGCCCCGGCGCGGTAACGCACGGCCGTGAGCTGCTCGGCCCGCTTGGCTTGCGCGTGCGCCTGCTGTTGATATTGCCACTGCAGTTGCAGGTGCTGGCGGGCGCTCAAGGCATTTTCGACTTCGGCCAGTGCTTTGTGCAAGGTCTGGCGGAAGTTGACCACGGCCAGTTCGTAGTTGTTGCGCGAGGTTTGCAGATTGCGCTGCATCTCGCCCACGTTCAAAAACGGCAGGGCCACGCCCAGCCCCAGGCTCAGCGTCGGGTGGCTCAACACGTTTTTGAGCACGGTGCTGGCGCTGCCCATGCTGCTGGTGAGGCTGAAGCCCGGCAGGTAGCTGGCACGCACCGCATCGCCTTGCGCCAGGGTGGCGCGCAGGCGCAGCTCGGCGGCTTGCAGATCGGGGCGGCGGCCCAGCACATCGGCCGGTACGCCCGCTGCCACGGCCGGCATGGCGGCCAGGGGCGGCAGTTGCGGCTGGCGGGCCGCTTCGCGCAGCGCGGGCCATTGATCCATCTGATCCAAATGGCCCGGCGGCAGATCAAACAGGATCGCCAGCGCGTGCTGCAATTCGCTGCGCTGCTGCGCGATTTGCTCGGCCGCAGCCTGCTGGCGCGCCAGGGTTTGGCGGGCCTGCGCCAGATCCAGCCCCGAGATGGCGCCAGCCTCGTATTGCACCTGCGCCAGTTGCAGCGTTTTTTGGGCGCGCAGCAGGCTGTCTTGCTGGGTGCGCCATTTCTGCTCGGCCACGGCCAGCCGCCAGTAGGTGCCCAGCACGTTGGCGACCAGGGCTTGCGCGGTGGCTTGCCGGTCTTGCCAGGTGGCGGCGGCCTCCCAATCGGCGGCGCGGTGCTGGCCGGCGAGCTTGCCCCACAAATCCAGTTCCCAATTGATGCCGACGCTGGCGCTGTAGCGGCGCTGCCAGTCGGTATCCGTTGTGCCGCCTACGGGGCCAGAGGCATCCTGCTTCAAGTCGCGGCTGGCGCTGGCCGAGCCGCTGGCGTTGAGTGTGGGCAAGCGCTTGCCCCAGGCGTTGCCCGCAGCCAGGCGGGCATTGCGCAAGCGCCAGCCCGCCGCGCGCAGATCGTTGTTGCGCGCCAGGGCCAGCTCCACCAGTTCATTGAGCTGTGCATCGCCAAAGGCGGCCCACCAGCGGTCTTGCAAAGTGTGTTGCACGATGCGCGCATCAGTCGCGCCACCAGCGGGGTCTGCGGCCTTGGCCCCATGCGCCCATCGCGCGGGCAGTTGCAGATCAGGCCGCTGATAGGGCGTGTGGCACGCGCCCAGCAAGGCCGCGCACAGCAGCGCAGCGGCCGACAAACGAATGCGACGAAATCGGCCCGAGCCAGCCAAGTGGGCGCGGACACCGGTGGAGCTGATGGTGGGGGTCATGATGATGGGCAGGGTTCTTTCGCGCGCCGCTATTGGCGCGTGAGGGCATCCACGGGATTGAGGCGGGCGGCGCGGCGCGCGGGCAAAAAGCCGAACAGCATGCCGATGAGCGAAGAGCAGGCAAAGGCCGCGATGATGGACGCCAGCGAAAACTGCATGCTGAAGGCGCCGCCGCTGGCGTAATCAAACACCCAGCCGATGAACAGGGCCAGCGCCACACCCAGAATGCCGCCGATGCAGCAGACCAGCACCGATTCGATCAGGAACTGCTGCAGGATGTCGCCCTGGCGCGCGCCCACGGCCATGCGCACGCCAATCTCCTGCGTGCGTTCGGTCACCGAGACCAGCATGATGTTCATCACGCCAATGCCGCCCACCACCAGCGAGATCACGGCAATGGACGAGATCAGCAGCGTGAGGGTTCGCGTGGTTTTTTCCACCGTTTGCCGAACGCTGTCGGTGCTGATGGTGAAAAAGTCCTGCTTGCCGTGGCGCTGCACCAGCAGCCGGGTGATGCCCTGCTCGGCCGCGGCACTGTCCACCTCGTCGCTCACGCGCACGGTGATGCTGCGCAAATGGCTGCTGCCCATGATGCGGCCCATGACCGTGGTGTAGGGCAGCCAGAGGTTGAGCGCATCCGAGGGGCCATAGGCCTGGTCTTTTGGCTGCGTCACGCCAATCACGCGCACGGGCACCATGCCCACGAGGATGATCTGGCCGATGGGGTTTTCATTCTCGGAAAAAAAAGCTTCGCGCATGCCGGCGTCGATCACCGCATCCTGCATCTGGCGCTGGATGCTTTCCTGGTCGAAGAACACGCCTTCGGCCAGCTCGTAGCCGCGCGCGCGAAAGTATTGCTCGCTCACGCCGCTGACGGTGGCCGTTTTTTCGACATTGCCACGGCGCAGGGTTTGCGAGGTGTTGGCGTTGGGCGAAACGCTGTCCACGTAAGAAAGCTGCTCCAGCGCGCGCGCATCGGCCGGCACCAGGGTGCGGATGCGCCCGGCCGTGCGGTCGCCAAAGCCGCTGCCGGGCAGCACCTCGATGGTGTTGGTGCCCATGCTGTTGATGTCGGCCAGAATCTTCTGGCGCGAGCCTTCGCCCAGCGCCACCACCGAGACCACCGAGGCAATGCCGATGATGATGCCCAGCATGGTCAGCAGCGTGCGCAGCTTGTGCCCGATCATGGCGCGCACGGCCATGCGCGCGGCTTCGCCCAAGCGGCCCCAGGCTGCGGCCCAGGTGTTTTTTTGCGCGGGCGCAGGCTCTGCCTTGGCCACTGGCGGGCAGGCGCCGTCGCGGGTCTGGTTGGCCACGATGCGGCCATCGCGAATTTCGATGATGCGGTTGGCATGGGCCGCCACCTGGGCATCGTGCGTGACGAGGATGATGGTGTGTCCGCTGGCGTGCAGCTCTTTGAGGATGTTCATCACCTCATGTCCGCTGGCCTGGTCGAGCGCGCCGGTGGGCTCGTCGGCCAGGATCACGTCGCCCCCGTTCATGAGGGCACGCGCAATCGACACGCGCTGCTGCTGCCCGCCCGAGAGTTGCCCGGGCTTGTTGCCCAGCCGCTCACCCAGGCCCAGCCGCGTCAACAGCTGCTCGGCCCGCGCATGCCGTTGCGCGGCGGGCAAGCCGGCGTAGATGGCCGGAATTTCGGCATTGCCCACGGCCCCCAAATCACCCATGAGGTGGTAGCGCTGGAAGATGAAGCCGAAGTGCTCGCGCCGCAGGCGGGCCAGTTCGTCGGGCAGCATCTGGCCCGTTTCCTTGCCCGCCACCTGGTAGCTGCCGCGCGTGGGGCGATCCAGGCAACCCAGAATGTTCATCAGCGTGGATTTGCCCGAACCCGACGGCCCGATGATGGCGACCATTTCACCGGCGCGAATGTCCAGATCCACGTCTTTGAGCACGGCCACCACCTCGTCGCCGGCGGGGTATTCGCGCACCACGCCGCGCAGACGCAGCAGCGGCACGTCGTTGGCAGAAAGGGGGGTGGCTTGTTGCATGGGCAGCTGCTACCTTTTGAGCGATCCGGCCGATCAGATCACGCGCGGGCCACGCAGGCGGGCGCTGGCCTTGTCGCCAGCGGCATCGCCCACCACCACGCGCTCGCCTTCTTGCAGGCCTTCGAGCACCTCGGCCTGCACGCGGTTGTTCAGGCCGATGCGCACCTGGCGCTCTTGCACCACCTCTTGCCCTTTTTCGCCCGTGGCCACGCGCACGGTGTACAGGCGGCCACGCCCCGCCGGTTCTGCTGGCCGGTCTGCTGCACCGCTCGCGTTGGCGGCTGCCGGGGCCGAACCCGCTGCGCGGGCAGGGCTGGCGCGGCTTTCGGCAGAAGGCGCTGCCTGCGCAGCCGATGCCCCGTCCGCAAGGGGCTGCCCCTTGCCTGTGCCGCTTGCACCCGCGCGCTTGCCGCCGCTGCCTTGTATCAAAGCGCCCGATGGAATCACCAAAGCGTTGCGCGCCTGCGCCAGCACGATGGAGACTTGCGCCGTCATCTCGATGCGCAGCTTGCCCTCGGGGTTGGGCACGTCGAGCAAGCCGTTGTAGTAGATGGCCTTGTTGGTGTTGCTGTTGGCCGTGCCGTCGTAGGTTTTCATGTCCACGGGGCCGGGTTCCACGCGGCTCAGGCGCGCGGGGTATTTCTGGTCGGGCTCGCCCAGAATGGTGAAGTAGGCATTCATGCCCGGGCGCACGCGCGGCACGTCGGCTTCGGAGATTTGCGCCTGAATGGTCATGTTCTCGAGCTGCGCCACTTTCACGATGGTGGGCGCGGTCTGGTTGGCGTTCACCGTTTGGCCTTCGTCCGTGACGATGGCCACCACCGTGCCCGCCGTGGGCGAGGTGATGCGCGTGTAGCCCACATTGGCCTGCGCCGTTTGGGCGCGCACCGCATGCTGCTGGATTTGCGCATCGGCCACCTTGAGATCGGCCTGCGCCGCCGCCAGCGCCTGCTGGGCGCTTTGCCAATCGGCCCGGCTCGCGGCATCGCGATCGAACATGTATTTTTGCCGCGCGTATTCGGCCTGGGCTTTGCTCAAAGCCGCTTGCCGCGCTGCCTTTTGCGCACGCGCCGAAGCCAGCGCCGCTTGCGCATCTTTCAAATCGTTTTGCTGACGGGTGTCGTCGATGTCGGCAATGGGCTGGCCCACTTCCACCACGTCGCCCAACTGCACGTACAGCTTCTTGACCTGGCCCGAGGCTTGCGAGCCCACATTGATGAGCTTGGACGCCTGAATGGTGCCTGTGGCGAGCACGGCATCTTCCAGATCGGCACGCGTGACTTCAACCGTAATCAGCGGCGCCACAGGCGCTTTGGCAAACCAGCTTCTGTAGGCCAGCCAGCCCAGCAGCACGAGCAAGAGGCCGCCGACCAGCAACCACCATTTACGGGTTTGAATGAATGTGCGCATGCGTAGAAGGCAATCAAAAGTTTCAGATGCTGGCTTGGCCCACGGCTTGCACTCCGAGAGGGCATCATCAAAGCAGGCATAGCCTGGGCTTGCCGAGCTTGGGCCAAGCGGGCTTGCGGCCCAATGCAAACAGAGAGTATGCCCCAGCAACTTGCCCTGATCGAGAACAATCAGAGCCGCACACGCAGCAGCCAAGGCTCTGCCGCATTGTTCGCAGCTCTTTGAGCCCCAGCGCTGAGCGCGGCATAAGCCCTTTCAAAAAAACCGACGCATGCCCAAACGCGGGCATGCCCGGCTGCTTATGAAAATTACTTGCTTAATTAATATTAATGTTAAAATTTTTTACACCGCCTGACGCACGGGTTTGCGCAAGGCCATGCTTTCAGTCAATTCAAGGAGTTTCCACCATGATGTACACCGCCAGCAACAAAGTGCCATTTTTCGATGCCCTTGCCAAGCAGTGGGACGAAAAGCTGAATTTGCCCGCCTTGCGCAAAGACCTGGTCAAGGCGCTCAAGCCCTTCAACATCCAGCCCGATGAGCACGTGGTGGACGTGGGTTGCGGCACGGGCAACCTCACCCAGGCTCTGCTGGATGTGCTGGGCCCGTCCGGCCAGGTGACTGCCATTGAAGTGTCCATGGACATGTTGCTCGAAGCCCAGAAAAAAATCAGCGACCCGCGCATGAACTGGCAGATTGCCGACGTGCAATGGCCCCTGCCCTTTCTGGATGCGCGCTTTGACCGCATCTTTTTCTACCAGGTGTGGCCGCATCTGCAGCCGCACGAGGACATGCTCAAGGAATTCTTGCGCGTGCTCAAACCCGGCGGCCAAGTGCATATCTGGCACACCGATTCGCGCGAAGCCATCAACCAGATGCACGCCAAAATCGAAGATCCGGCCCTTGCATCCGACGTGCTGCCGCCCGCCGAAGAAGTGGCCGATCTGCTGAAAAAAGCCGGTTTCACCGTCAGCAAAGCGGCCGAATCAGCCAAAGACTATCTGGTGACTGCCAGCAAGCCCTGATCGCAAGTACAGCTATGCATAGTCCATCCGCCAGTGTGCCAGTGTGCCAGTGT
>JAUMXD010000060.1:0-2784 GCA_030529305.1 Allobrachymonas sp. | reverse complement strand
ACGCGGCGTGAGTGGCAGCACGGGGTTGCGCTGGCAACAGCTTTAAAGACAAATAATGCGTCCGGCCTGGGGCGCACGGTGTCCAAACGGTTCAGCGATTGCCAGCGGTTTCAGGCAATTGTCGGCAGACAAATGGGCGGGCAGCTGCCCGCATGCCATTCACAAGATGAGGTGATGCCATGAGCCCAAACCCACTAGCCGTATCTCCAGGCTGCACGCAAACCTGCGCTGCACCGCACGCCCATTTGAAGCATGCGGGCAAGCTGGCTGGCACGGCTGTGCAGGTGGCCGGTCTGCATTGCTATTTCGGCCATGTTCCGGCGGTGAACAATGTGTCGTTCCAGATTCAGCCGGGCGAGCACATTGCCATCACCGGCGCCAACGGTTCGGGCAAATCCACGCTGCTGCGTTGCCTGATTGGCCTGCACCGCCCCAGCAGTGGCGAAATCCGCATCGGCCACACCAGCGTGTGCCGCCACCCCACGTTGGCGCACCGCCTGTGCGCCTGGGTGCCGCAACGGCAGGCGGTGGGGCGCTTTCCGCTGCGCGTGCACGAATTGCTGGCCTCTGGCGGCGCGCTTGATGCCGCCACCACGGCGGCCGAGCAGCTGGGCATTGGTCATTTGCTGCAGCGGCCTTTGTCCACCTTGTCGGGCGGGCAATTGCAACGCGCTTTCATCGCCCGCGCCATGGGCAGCCTGAACGATCAGGCCAGCGTGCTGCTGGCCGATGAACCCACAGCCGCGCTCGACTTTGCCGGCCAGCAGGAAATTGCCGCCCTCATCGCGCAGCTGCCCTGCACGGCCGTGGTGGTGACGCACGATCGCGGCATGGCCGCCAGTTGCGATCGCGTGTTTGAAATGGCGGCCGGTTCCCTGCGCGAGGTGCCCCGATGAGCTGGCTTGCTACCCTTTTTGCATCGCAGGCCTGGCCCGGCGTATCGGCTGCGGCACTGGCTTTCACCTCGCCAAGCGGCATGCTTGATTTGCTGGCCCTGCCCGCCGTGCAGCGCTCTTTTCTGGCCTTGTGCGTGGCCTCGGCCGGGCTGCCGATTGTGGGCGTGCTCATCATCGGGCTGGAAGTGGCCACCGTGCGCTTTGCCGTGATGCACCTGGCCCTGTTCGGCATTGCCCTGGGGCTGTGGCTGGGCATCGATCCCTCACTCATGGGCATTGTGGTGGCCACGCTGGGCACGGGCATGCTGGCGCCTTTGGCCATGCGGCCTGCAGGCCTGAGCGGGCCGATGGGCTTTCTCATGACCATGGCCATTGCCGTGGCGCTGTTGATTCTGTCGCTTTCGGGCGTAAACGCCACGGGCGCTTTCGAGCTGCTGTGGGGCTCCATCCTCGCCACACGCTGGTTGGATTTGCTGCTGCTGAGCATCGTGAGCCTGCTGGTGCTGGGCATTTTTCTGCTTTACCGCCGCCAGATCGCGCTGGTGCTGTTCGATCGCGAAATGGCTCTCGTCTCGGGCATTGCCGTGGGCCGCATCGTGCTGCTCATGCTGCTGGTGATTGCGGCGGCCATTGCCTCGTCCATTCGGCTCACAGGCGCGCTGCTGGCCGATTCGCTCACCCTGTTGCCGGCCTTGGCGGCACGCAACCTCACTACTTCTTTCGCCAGCATGACGGCTTGCGCCATCGGCCTGGGGTTGCTGGGCAATGTGGGCGGCTTTGTACTGGCCCTGCTGCTCGATCAGCCGCCCGGCCCCATTCTGGTGATGACATCCGGCGGCATCACCTTGCTGTCTTTTCTGTTTCCCCTTCACAAACGATAAGGAGGCACACCATGCCATTGCCACGTTCTGTTGTCACTTCCATCCGCATCGTGCAGGCGGGCCTCGTCAGCGCCGCGCTGTTGCTGGCGCCTGGCACCAGCTTGGGTGCAACGCCCACAAGCGCAAGCACCGCGCCCAGCACCCAGGTGGCCCCGAAAGCGCAGCCGCGCGTGGTGGCTTCCACCAGCTGGGTGGCAGCCTTTGCCAAAGCCGCTGGCATCCAGGATGTGGCGCTGGTGGCCCCGGCCAATTTGCAGCACCCGCCAGATTACGACCCCAAACCGTCTGACCTGGCCGCCATTGCCCAGGCCGATTACGTGCTGGTGGCCGGTTTCGAGGGCTTTGCCCAGCGCATGAAAGAAGCATCCGGCTCGCGTGCCGAGGTGATCAATGTGCGTGTGGACAACCAGCCCGCCAACATCAAAAAGCAGGTCATGGCGCTGGCCGAAAAATTCGGCACACAGCAGGCCGCTGCCGCCTGGATCGCCCGCTTTGACCAACGCGTGGCAGCGCTGGAAAAAGAAATTGCCGCAGCCGTGCCCAAGCCCGCTCCGCGCGTGGTTGCCCAGTTCTGGATGGCCTATTGGGTGCCCTTTGCCAGCATGGAGCTGGTCGGCACCTATGGCCCGCGGCCGGTTACGGCCAGTGAGCTGGCCAAGCTCTCGGCCCTCAAACCTGATGTGGTCATCATCAACGCGCACGTGCAAGGCGGCAATCTGTTCAACGATCTGCCCGCCAAAAAGATCGTGCTCCACAACTTTCCGCCTGCCAACAACATCGACCTGATCGCCATCTTCGAAGGCAATGCGCGCGCCATCATCGAGGCGATGAAGGCGCCCAAACCCTGAATCCAGCGCCCGCCCAACAGTTGGCCCAAGCGCCATCCGCCTGTTGGGCGAGCCGACAAGGATCGCACCATGAGCAACGACAAGCACCCCCACACCGAAACGGACAACCAGCGCGTCAACCGCTACTGGAACTCGCCCCTGTGCGTGGCCGAATACGAC
>JAUMXD010000059.1 GCA_030529305.1 Allobrachymonas sp. | reverse complement strand
CATTGGGCCCCACCACGCCAATGCGCTGCCCCGGCAGCGTGAGGTTGGTGGGCTCGGCAAACGATTTGAAACCGGAAAGTTTGATGGAAGTCAGACGCACGGCAGTGGGCTCAACGTTGGATGCGGGCCGCAGCCCATTGCCAGGCTACGCCCCCTGCTCGCATGAAGTGCAAGCAGGCAAACAGACAAAAAGGTGCATCATACCTTTAGGCTACAGCTGCTCTAGCCCTTACAACACCGTGCAATCAAGCCAGCAGGCAAGCCCATAGTGCATGCAGCAAAAGCAAAGCACCCTGCCCCGCACAACAAAAAAGCGCAGCCACTCAACGGAGGCTGCGCCTGTGGTTGGTTTTGTACGCAATGGCCTTTCACACCTCGTAATCCAGCACCGTGCGCGTTTGGCGCAGGGGGCCGATCTGGGCGGCCACGTCTAGATGATGCGGGTGTTGCTGGTAAGCGGCCAGCGCAGCCTGGTCTTTAAACGCCGAATAGAGCACCACGTCGGCATTGGCTTCCAGCCCCTCGCTACGCGTGCCCACCTCAAACGCCACAATGCCCGGCACCACGGCGCGGCAGCTTTCGAGCAGGGCTTTCACCTTCGGCGCGTCGGCGGGGTCTTTCAGGGTCCACATCACGATGTGTTTGATCATGTTCGTTCTCCTGTGTGTTGCATGAAGGGTGGATAAAAGCAAACGGCCTAGCCCTGCGCAGCCAGGTATTGCAGGGCGCCGTACACCAACACCCCGGCCAGCGTGGGCCAGGCGGCCCCACCCACCAGCTTGCGCACCAGCACGATGCTGCCCAGGGCCGCGGCAATGCGCGCAGCGGGCCAGGGTTGGGCCACGGCCACTTCCGACCAGAGCGAGGCCACGATCAAGGCGCTGATGGCCGCTGGCCCCAGCCCCGCCAAAGCACGGCGCAAGGTGGGCGAAAGCGATTCTGCCCCTCCCTTGCTGTGCCAGTACATGGGCCACAAACGGGTGGCCAGCGTGCCAATGCCGCAGGCCAGCGCAATCCAGAACACATGGCTTTGTTGCAGATTCATGTTCGCACCTTGATCGTTGGCGCCCGCAGGGCACCGGTTAGGGCACTTGCCAAGCCACCGGCGGCCATGCCGCCAATCATGGCCCAGTGGGTGGGCAGCACGCACAACATCAGGGCCGTGGTGATGGCTGCGGCCGCCACCACCTGCCAGCGGCTGTGCGCCAGCAGCTCAAGCAGCAGGGCAAAAAACAGGGCGGGCAACACAAAGCCCAGCGTGGTTTGCAGCCACTGCGCCTGCTGGCTGATTTGCTGGCCCAGCAAGGCTCCCAGAGCAGTGCCGCCCACCCAGGCGGCATAGCTGCCCAATTGCAGGCCCAGGTACCAGCTTTCGCGCTGCGCGGGCGGCACGCGTTCCATCTGGCCCATGGCAGTAGCAAAGACTTCATCCGTCAGGCCTGCGGCCAGCACGGGCAAGGGCCAGCGGCGCCCATTGGCCGTCAACTGCGGCAGCAGAGACGGCCCGTAGAACAAATGCCGCACGCTCATGAGGATGACGCTGGTGATGATCGTCCAGCCCGATGCGCCGCTGCCCAGCAGCGCCACCAGCACAAACTGCCCCGCGCCGGTGTAGGTGATGAGCGAGATGACCACGGCCATCCACGGCGCAACGCCCGCTTGCAGGGCTGCAATGCCAAACGAAACCGCCATGGGCAGATAACCAATAACAATGGCCGTGCTGGCGCGCAGGCCGCGGGCAAAGGGGCGCAGACCGCCACGGCCCTGATTCTGTTCAGGCGAAGGGCTGGGCACGGCTGATGATGGGGGCTGGCTCATCGGGCATTCCTTTTCAGCGGCGGCATAGGCAGTGCCCAATGGAGTTGTGTCGATACAGATGCAAGCATGGCTACGATTGGCTGATGGGTAGAGACTGTTAGAGATGTTGAGCGGATTGATTGACGTGCAGAGTGGAGTACGGATGCCCAACAAGCGATGGAAGAAGGGGCAAATGGCTGCATCCTTGGCCGCATGGCTGCATCCATGCATGCTGTGTGATTGCATATGGGCGCTGCCATATGGGTTATATGGCAGCCAGATGAGTAAGCACCAAGCATTCGCTGCAAGCTTATGCCACAGCCGACTTACAGGGCGCTGTGTGCTGCCCTGCCCTTCTTATTTCTTGCTCGGTCGGCCCGCTTATTCGGGCGCTTCTGCTTCAGGCGCTTCGCGCGATTCGTCGGCCGCGGCGCAAGCCTGCTGCCACACTTCGCGCGCGGGCAGGTGCTTGAGTTTATGGTCGCTCCACACCTGCCGCCAGCGCCGTGCACCGCGCAGGCCGTGTCGCAGGCCCAGCATGCAGCGCGCAATCGTGGGCCAGCCGGTGCCGTGCTGGGCGGCTTCGCGCTCCATGTACTGCACCATCTGTTCTTCCACCGCTTCGCGAGTGGCGGCCGTTGCCTGTTCCGCGCCCGCCGCGAGCCAGTCTGCCGCACGGCCTTGCCGGTCAGCATCCATCAGCGCATCCCACTGCGCCAGCAGCCAGGGCGTGTGCCAGGCGGCGCGGCCGATCATCACGGCATCCACCTGCTGCCAGTGCTGCACGATGTCTTGCGGGCTACCCACCCCGCCGTTGAGCGTGATGTGCAGGGCCGGAAAGTCGCGCTTGAGCTGGTAGGTCACTTCGTAACGCAAGGGCGGAATGCAGCGGTTTTCATGCGGGCTCAGCCCCTGCAGCCAGGCATTGCGCGCATGCACGATGAAATGGCGGCAGCCCGCCTCGGCCAGCGTGCCCACGAAGTCGCGCACGGGCGCGTAGCTTTCGTCCTTGTCCAGCCCGATGCGGTGCTTCACGGAGATGGGCACGCGCTGCACGGCGTCTTGCATGGCCTTGATGCAATCGGCCACCAGCTGCGGCTCGCGCATCAGGCAAGCGCCAAAGGCGCCGCGCTGCACGCGGTCGCTCGGGCAGCCGCAGTTGAGGTTGATTTCGTCATAGCCCCACTGCTCGCCCATGCGCGCGCTGTGCGCCAGCATGGCCGGGTCGCTGCCGCCCAGTTGCAGGGCTACGGGGCGCTCTTCGGGGTTGAAGCGCAAATGGCTCTCGGCCGCCCCCCGGCAGATGGCCCCCATATTGATCATTTCGGTATACAGCAGGGCCTGGCGGCTCAGCAGCCGCCAGAAATAGCGGGCGTGGCGGTCAGACACATCCAGCAAGGGCGCAGTGGCCAGGCGCGGGCGCACATTCATGAATCAAGCAAACCGATCAAGAGAATAGTTGTTTTAAGCTGCCGTTACGCGCCCTATTTACGCGCCCCATGGATGACGCTGATTGAACGAGCACGGCAGGCAAGGCCCGCCATTCTATGCGTGCCCTGCGCTGCATCAAAGACCTGAAAAAGCCACGTAACCATTAGGCCCAATGGTTCACCCGCCCTGCCCTTTCACTCTGCGCAGCTACTTCACGGCAGATGCCAGCAGCTGCGCTGGCTCGGGCAGATCTTGCATAGGCCATGACGGCCCCCCCGGCCCTTTTGCGGCAATCAGGCAATCAAGCAAGTGGGCACTACAGCGCCCGCTGCATCCACACCGCATCTGCGCCAAAGCTGGAAACATCCGGGCTATCTTCCACAGGCAAAAAGCCATAGCGGCACCAGTACCGGTGCGCGCCCTGCACCGCCACCAGCACGGCTTGCTGCCAGCCATAGGCCCGGCCCTGTTGCAGCACCTGTTGCATCAAGCGACCGGCCAAACCCTGGCCGTGATGGCGGGGGTCAATCGCAATGTCGTGCACATACAAGCAATCGGCCACGTGCACGGCGGGCAGATCGGCTGCATCCAAGCCAGGCACCAGGCCAAGCCGCCATGGGCAGGCAATGGCGTAGCCGCACAACACATCGGGCGCATCGGCATGCGCCGCGCCCCAACTCAAGGGCTGATCGGGCCGCGCCGCCTGCACTTTACCTTGCAACACCTCGGCCCGCTCGATCAGATGCGGTGCGTAGGCCCGGGCCTGCACGGCTAGAATGGCATCAGCAGGCCAAAGATGCAGGGGCGAAAGATGCAGTGGCGAAAGGCAGCAAGCCAGCTGCTCGCCCGCGCCTTTATTCATCGTGTTGCGCTTCACCCCACCCACTTGCGGGCGTTGACCCACAGTTGCATCCAGGGGCTGTAACCGCTGAAGTCGCCAGCTTGCGCGGGGTCGGTCCAGCTCATCTGGATCTGGCGGAACACGCGCTCGGGGTGCGGCATCATGGCAGTGAAGCGGCCATCGGCCGTGGTCACGGCCGTCAAGCCGCCTGCGCTGCCATTGGGGTTGAAGGGGTAAGTTTCGGTGGGCTGGCCGTGGTGGTCCACATAGCGCATGGCCGCCAGCACCTGCGCGGCATCGCCCTGCAAGGCAAAGTTGGCATAGCCCTCGCCATGCGCCACGGCAATGGGCAGGCGGCTGCCCGCCATGCCGGTGAAGAAGATGCTGGGCGAATCCATCACCTCCACCTGGCTCAGGCGAGCCTCGAAGCGCGCGCTCTGGTTGTGCGTGAAGCGCGGCCAGTGCTGAGCGCCCGGAATGATGCTGGCCAGCTCGGCAAACATCTGGCAGCCGTTGCACACGCCCAGGGCGAAGGTATCGTTGCGGGCGAAGAAGGCGGCAAAGGCGTCGCGCAGCGCAGGGTTGAAGGTGATGCTGCGCGCCCAGCCCACGCCCGCGCCCAGCGTATCGCCATAGCTGAAGCCGCCGCAAGCGACCACGCCCTGCACCTTGGATAAGCGCACGCGGCCGCTTTGCAGATCGCTCATGTGCACGTCCAGCGCCTCGAAGCCCGCACGGTCAAAGGCGTAGGCCATTTCCACATGGCTGTTCACGCCCTGTTCGCGCAGCACGGCCACGCGCGGGCGGGCGCTGTGCACGGCAGGTGCGGCAGGGGGCGCAGCCATCGCATAGCTGCCCGATGCCAGCTCCGGCGTGAAGGTGAGGTGCACGTGCAGGCCCGGGTCGTCCGCCAGGCCGCGCGTGGCGTGTTCGCTGTCGGCGCACGCTGGGTTGTCGCGTTGCTGGCAGATTTTCCAGCTCACTTCATCCCACAACTGATGCAGTTCACGCAGATCGGCGGCATACACCTGCTGCGCATCGCGCCAGATCGAGAGTTGCCCCTTGCCCATGTCCAAGGATGAGTTTGGCGCACGCACCGTGCCGATGAAATGGCTGCACGCGCCCAGCTCGTGTTCGCGCAGCACTTGCATAACGGCGCTGCGTTCGCTGCTGCGCACTTGCAGCACCACCCCCAGCTCTTCGTTGAACAGGGCCTTGAGGGTTTGCTCGTGCCGCAGGCCACTGATTTGCCGGCCCCAGTTCTTGGCTTCGCCGCTGTCGATGCGGCCATCGCTCGCGCCGCTGGCGGGGGCCAGCAGCATGTCGATATTGAGGGCCACGCCCACATGGCCCGCAAAGGCCATTTCAGCCGCACAGGCCAGCAGGCCGCCGTCGCTGCGGTCGTGATAGGCGAGGATTTTTTGCTCGCTGCGCAAGCGGTTGACGGCTTGCACCAGGCGCGCCAGGTCTTGCGCATCGTCCAGATCGGGCACGGCGCCAGCGGCTGCGCCCTGCCCTTGCAGCTGGCTCAGGATGCTGCCGGCCATGCGGTTTTTGCCGCGACCCAGGTCGATGAGCAGCAGATGGGTTTCGGCCTCGTCGCGGTTGAGCTGCGGCGTGAGCGTGCCGCGCACATCATCCACCGTGGCAAAGGCGCTCACGATCAGGCTCACGGGCGAAGTGACTTTTTTCGTTTCGCCGCTGGCGGCTTGCCACTGCGTGCGCATCGAGAGCGAATCTTTGCCCACCGGAATGGAAATACCCAGCTGCGGGCAAAGCGCCATGCCCACGGCCTGCACGGTACGGTACAGCGCAGCGTCTTCGCCCGGCTCGCCGCAGGCGGCCATCCAGTTGGCCGACAGTTTCACGCGCGGCAGCTCAATGGGCGCAGCCAGCAGGTTGGTGATGGCTTCGGCCACAGCCATGCGGCCGCTGGCGGGGGCGTTGATGGCGGCCAGCGGCGTGCGCTCGCCCATGCTCATGGCCTCGCCCGCCAAGCCAGCGTAGTCGGCCAGGGTCACGGCGCAATCGGCCACGGGCACTTGCCAGGGGCCCACCATTTGGTCACGATGCGTCAAGCCACCCACCGTGCGATCACCAATGTTGATGAGAAAACGCTTGCTCGCCACCGTGGGGTGGGCCAGCACTTGCCGGATGGCGTCTTGCAGCGGCAAATCAGCCAACTTCAGCGGCGCGGCGTGGCTGCTTGCGCTTTGCACATTGCGCTGCATTTTGGGCGGCTTGCCGAGCAGCACGTTCATCGGCATGTCCACCGCAGGCGGCACGGCTGGCTGGCTGGCGGCGTCTGCGGCCTGCAAATCCACATCGCCCACCAGCAGTTGCTTGGCTTCGGTCGCCACGCCCACCACGGCAAAGGGGCAACGCTCGCGCGCGCACAGGGTTCTGAACAGTTCCAGCGATTCGGGCGCCGCCACATTGTTGAGTGCTAGCACGTAGCGTTCCTGGCTTTCGTTGCACCATATTTCCTTGGGCGCCATGCCGGTTTCTTCGAGCGGCACGCTGCGCAGATCAAAGCGTGCGCCACGGCCTGCGTCGTTCACCAATTCGGGGAAGGCATTGCTCAAGCCGCCCGCGCCCACGTCGTGAATCGCCAGGATGGGATTGCCCTGCCCCATGGCCCAGCAATGGTTGATGACCTCTTGCGCACGGCGCTGGATTTCGGGGTTGCCGCGCTGCACCGAATCAAAGTCCAGGTGCGCGGCATTGCTGCCGCTGCTCATGGAGCTGGCCGCGCCGCCGCCCATGCCAATGCGCATGCCCGGCCCGCCCAACTGGATGAGCAAGGTGCCTGCGGGGAAAGCGATTTTGTGCGTCAGACCCGCATCGATGCTGCCCAGGCCGCCCGCGATCATGATGGGTTTGTGATAGCCCAGATGGCGGACGCTTGCATCGGCAGCCTGGCCCTGCGTGGTCACGCCCTGCTCGTATTCGCGGAAATAGCCCAGCAAATTGGGGCGACCGAATTCGTTGTTGAAAGCCGCGCCGCCCAAGGGGCCGTCGATCATGATTTGCAGCGGGCTGGCGATATGCTCGGGCTTGCCGCCGGGCTGGTCGCTCAGGCTGCCCCACAGTTTGGAAACGGTAAAACCGGTCAGCCCCGCCTTGGGTCGGCTGCCGCGGCCGGTGGCGCCTTCGTCGCGAATTTCGCCGCCCGCGCCTGTGGCCGCACCGGCAAAGGGCGAGATGGCGGTGGGGTGGTTGTGTGTTTCCACCTTCATCAGCACGTGCTGCTGGGCCGTTTGCGCGGTATAGGCCATGCCCTTATCGGTCGTCTGGCTGGCCACAAAGCGCTGCACCGTGTGCCCTTGCATGATGGCGGCGTTGTCGCTATAGGCCACCACGGTGTGCTGGGGCGAAACCTGCTCGGTGTTGCGGATCATGCCGAACAGGGACTTGTCTTGCCGCTGGCCGTCGATGATGAATTCGGCATTGAAAATCTTGTGGCGGCAATGTTCGCTGTTGGCCTGGGCAAACATCATCAGTTCCACATCGGTGGGGTTGCGCTGCAAATCGCCAAAGGCCTTGACGAGGTAATCGATCTCGTCATCAGCCAATGCCAGGCCCCAGTTCTGATTGGCCTGCTCCAGCGCGGCGCGGCCGCCACCCAATACGTCCACATACTCCATGGCTGCGGGTTCGAGGTGGGCAAACAGGCTGTGCGCGGCATCGAGCGAGGGCAGCACGCTTTCGGTCATGCGATCATGCAGCAAGGCCGCCACGGCCTGGCTTTGCGCCTCGTTCAAAGCCGTGCCGTGCAAAAAGTATTGCGTGCCGCGCTCGATGCGGCGCACGCTGGCAGCCTCGGTCAAACCGCAGTTGCGGGCAATGTCGGTGGCCTTGCTCGCCCAAGGCGATACGGTGCCCACGCGCGGCGTGACGATGAAAGTGGCCTCTGCCTGAGTTGATCCATCAAACGCTCCGCCATACGTCAGCAACTGCTGCAAGGCTGTGCGGCTGGCATCGTCCAGCGGCTGATCGCTTTCGACCCAATGCACGAAGCGTGCGCCAATGGCGCGCACCTTGGGCGTAATCTGCTGAATCTGGGTCAGCAATTGCTGGCTGCGAAAGGGGGTCAGGGCATTGCCGCCTTCAAAAGAAGCGAGAAAGGTTTGCATGGCAGACGCAAGAGTTGAAACTGTAGAAGATAAGCCGTGAAAAACGATGTTCGCGGGCTTTGAAAATGCAACAAGGCCCGCCAAATCGGGCCCTTGTGCAAGGGGAAAAGAAAGCAATACAGATTGTAAGTCGCCCACCTGCGCCAGCGATGCATCTAAAGGCTGTTGACAGTCTCCACGCTTTTACGCCTTAATCCACCACCGTGAGTTTGGCAATGCCCAGCGCCAGCCATTTGATGCCGTGGCGCGGAAAGTGAATCTGCGCCCGGGCATCAGCGCCGCTGCCTTCGATCACTTTCACGGTGCCTTCGCCAAATTTATTGTGAAAGACCCGCATGCCTGCACGCAAGCCATCGCTTGAACCGCTGCTGCCCGTACTGGCATCGGCCTGCCCCCTATCGCCCAAGGCACGGCTGCCTTGGCCTACGGACTGGCGCACATCGTGGTTCCACTGGGCGCCCTGCTTCCATCCATCAGAAAACGGCATGGCATCGGCAAAGCCGCTGCGTTGGGGCGTGAGCCATTTCAAGCATTCTTCTGGCAGCTCTTCAAAAAAGCGGCTGCGGATGTTGTAGCGCGTTTGCCCGTGCAGCAAGCGGGTTTGCGCATAGCTGAGATACAAGCGCTTGCGCGCGCGGGTGATGGCCACATACATCAGGCGGCGCTCTTCTTCCAGGCCGTCGTAATCGTTCATGGCGTTTTCGTGCGGGAACAGCCCCTCTTCCAGCCCGCTGATGAACACCACGTCAAACTCCAGGCCTTTGGCCGCATGCACGGTCATGAGCTGCACGGCGTCTTGCCCGGCCTGCGCTTGGTTGTCGCCCGCTTCCAGCGCAGCGTGCGTCAAAAACGCGGCCAGGGGCGAGAGCGTTTCGCCATCGCTTTCAATGGGTGATTCTGTTGCCGCCTGCACGATACTGGCGGCTGCGCCTGTAGCCCCGCCCGCATCGGCAACGCCCGTGTACTCCTGCGCCAGCGCGGCGCTGTCGCGGCCAAAGCCTTCCATGCTGACGAAACTTTCGGCCGCATTGACCAGTTCCTGCAAGTTTTCCACACGGTCGGCGCCTTCGCGCTCGGTTTCGTAATGGGCGATCAGGCCGCTGGCGTCCAGCACCAGCTCCACAATGTCTTTGAGCGTGCGTTGCTGCGCCTGCTCGCGCATGGCAT
>JAUMXD010000001.1 GCA_030529305.1 Allobrachymonas sp. | reverse complement strand
TGCCGTTGTCGCCCGCATAGGGCTTGGGCATGAAGGTGGCGGTTTTGCCGTAGGCATGGGCCACGTTCCAGACGATGTATTTTTGCAGCTGCGTCCAGTCGGCGCGTTGCACCAGGGTAGAAAAGCGCGTACCGATTTCGTTTTGACCGGCGCCGGCCGTTTCGTGGTGGAACACTTCAACGGGAATGCCCAGCTGCTCCATGATCAGCGCCATTTCGGCGCGCATATTGTGTGTGGTGTCCACCGGGGGCAGTTGCAGATAGCCGCCTTTGAGGGTGGGGCGATGGCCTTTGTTGCCGCCACCTTCAAAGTCGCGGCCGCTGTTCCAGTGGGCTTCGTATTCGTCGATGGCGACGAAGCAGCCAGAGGAATTGGTTTCCCAGCGGATGTTGTCAAACAGGAAGAATTCCGGCTCGGGCCCGAAAAGTGCTGTATCCCCCAGGCCAGATGCTTTCAGATAAGCCTCGGCCCGCTTGGCAATGGAGCGCGGGTCGCGGTCGTAGGCTTTGCCGTCGTCAGGTTCGAGCACGTCGCAGGTGAGGATCAGCGTGGGCTCTTCAAAGAAAGGGTCGATCGCAGCCGTGGCCGGATCGGGCATGAGCAGCATGTCGGAGCATTCCACGCCTTTCCAGCCCGCGACGGAAGAGGCGTCGAAAGCGTGCCCTTCGGAGAACTTTTCTTCGTCGAAGTGCGAAATGGGCACGGTCACGTGTTGTTCTTTGCCGCGGGTGTCGGTGAAGCGAAAGTCAACGAATTTGACCTCGTTTTCACTGATCAGTTTCATGACATCGGCGACATTCTGAGACATGGAAAGCTCCTGAAAAGACGGGGATAAAAGCTGAAAAACCAGCGAGTCAAAGCAGTGCGGTGGCGTTTGTTGGGGTGCGTTGCCAACGGGTGGCAAGCGCATTGCTCAGTACAAAGCTGTATCAAAGTTCGTATTGTGAGGCTTTTTCTTTGTGCTTATGGGCTGGAGGCGTTTGAAAGCCAGTGAACAAGAACGTTACAGGGCAACTGCTATGGAAGTGATGTGCGGCATGGCAGACGAGTAGAATCAAACGCAGATTGAGGGCTGCCGTGTGCGTACGTGATTTGTGTATAAGAGGCAATCAGTGCATGAATCTACGCATTGCTGTGGCAACAAGCCCCGATATTGACAACCGATTCTTTTCTAACCGCTTTGCCTGCTGCTGCATGGTCTGTGTGGCCTTTCGTTTGGAGGCAGGGCGTGGCAGGTTCCTTGTTTTTCATCGCAATCTCAACCAGGGAGTTATTTAAATGGCACTTGTATCCATGCGCGAACTGTTGGACCACGCCGCCGAAAACGGCTACGGCATTCCCGCCTTCAACGTCAATAACCTTGAGCAGGTGCATGCCGTCATGTCGGCGGCTGATGAAGTGGGCGCGCCAGTGATTTTGCAAGCCAGCGCGGGCGCACGCAAATATGCGGGCGAGAGCTTCATCAAGCACCTGATTCTGGCAGCGGCCGAAGCCTATCCGCACATTCCGCTGGTGATGCACCAAGACCACGGCACAACGCCTGCCGTATGCAAGGGCGCCATTGATCTGGGCTTTGGCTCGGTGATGATGGACGGTTCGCTCAAGGAAGATGGCAAAACCCCATCCGACTTTGATTACAACGTGCGCGTAACGCGCGAAGTGGTCGAAATGGCGCACAAAGTGGGCGCAACGGTTGAAGGCGAGCTGGGCTGCCTGGGCTCTTTGGAAACGGGCGAGGCCGGCGAAGAAGATGGTATTGGCGCTGAGGGCAAGCTTGACATCCACCAGATGCTGACCGACCCCGAAGAGGCGGCGCAGTTCGTCAAAGCCACGCAGCTTGATGCCTTGGCCATTGCCATCGGCACCAGCCACGGGGCTTACAAATTCAGCCGCCCGCCCACAGGTGACGTGCTGGTCATCAAGCGCGTGAAAGAAATTCACGATCGCATTCCCAACACCCACTTGGTGATGCACGGTTCTTCCAGCGTGCCGCAAGAGTTGCTCGCCATCATCAATCAGTACGGCGGCAAGATCAAAGAGACTTATGGTGTGCCGGTCAAAGAGATTCAAGAGGCCATCAAACACGGTGTACGCAAGGTCAATATCGACACCGACATCCGCCTGGCCATGACGGGTGCCGTGCGCAAGTTCCTGCACGAAAACCCCGAAAAATTCGATGCACGCGAATGGCTCAAACCCGCCCGCGAAGCAGCCAAGGCCCTGTGCAAGCAGCGCTATTTGGACTTTGGCTGCGAAGGCCAAGGCGCCAAGATCAAAGGCATTTCGCTGGTGGACATGGCCCAACGCTACGCCCGTGGCGAACTGGCTCAGGTCGTGCAATAAGCGCGTAACCAACAGGGAACCAAGCCACCGCTAAGCGGTGGCTTTCCTTTTGAGGCGCTGTGCTTTTTCCACTACTCTAAGCAGTGCTCCGCAGAATTTTCAGCAAACAAAAACATGAATCCCCACTCCCAGCCCTCATCCGTACACAAGCCGGTTTGTGATGACGCAGCCGAGCACCCCTCGCCGCGCAAGCCAGGCAAGGGCATTTACGTGCTGCCCAATCTGTTTACGTTGGCGGCGCTGTTCGGGGGCTTTTACGCTGTAGTCATGTCCATGAATGGGCGTTTTGACTTGGCCGCAGACGGCATCTTTGCAGCCATGGTGCTGGATAGTCTGGATGGCCGCGTGGCCCGCCTCACCCACACCCAAAGTGCCTTTGGTGAGCAGATGGACTCTTTGGCCGATATGGTGAGCTTTGGCGCAGCCCCGGCCCTGATCGCCTATGAATGGGCCTTGCAGCCGCTGGGCCGCTGGGGCTGGATCGCTGCCTTTGTGTACTGCGCCTGTGCGGCCCTGCGCCTGGCGCGTTTCAACGTCAATACGGCGGTGGTGAGCAAGCGTTATTTCCAAGGGCTGCCATCGCCCGCAGCGGCGGCCTTGGTGGCGGGCTTTGTCTGGCTCACCAGCCAGGTCTTCAGCCACCGTTACGAAGTGCCCTGGTTCGAGCGCATGCTGCACCTGTTTTGGGGTGCGCTGATCGAGCGCGAGGATTTGTCTTGGTGCATGTTTGCCATGACCTTGTTTGCGGGCTTGACGATGGTGACCAACATCCCCTTCTACAGCTTCAAGGAATATGGCGGCAAACGCAGCGTACCTTTCACCATTCTGGTGGCGGCCGTGCTGGTGATTGCCTTCATCAATATCGAGCCGGCCACCGTGCTGTTTGGCTTGTTCGTGGTATATGCCTTGAGCGGCTATGTGCTCTACTTTTGGCGCAAAGCCACGGGGCAGCAGGTGAGCATGGTCAGCACCTCCATCGACGAGCCGGATGAGCAGGGCTTGCATCACTGATGTGCGAGGAAAAGTACCAAGGAGAACAGCACCCTACGCCACTGCATGAAAACGGGCTCTTGAAGGAGCCCGTTTCTTTGTGAGGTTTCGTTATTTGCTTGTTTGATGCGCTGCGGACTGGGCCAACAGCTGAGCAAGCGACCATTGTTGCGACTAGGAACAATTAATTATCAGTTTACCCCTTCGTCTATTGTGCTTTGATTGTTGAAGCCGGTGCAGCCGGAAATATTGAAGGAGACAGGGGTAAATTGGGATTTTTTGGGGTTTTTAGGGACGCATTGGAACATGGCCCTAAAAATGCCTTTCGCATAGTGAAAAAGAAAAAGCCGGTTTTGCACCTGCTTTTTCTTTTGCGCTGTGTGCAAAGCGTTTTCAGAACCCCATTCCAATATATCCCCAAAAATCCCGATTTATCTTACCCAGCCCCATTCATTTATCTCATTCACCTTCAGCAGCCATTACCCAGCACTGTTGTCCTGCTGGTGGTATTGCAGCACGCGTTCCACTTCGTTTTTGCTGCCCAGAATCACGCTTACGCGCTCGTGCAAGCCTTGGGGCTGGATGTCGAGAATGCGCTGCTGGCCGTTGTGCGCGGCGCCACCGGCTTGCTCCACAAGCCAGCTCATGGGGTTGGCCTCGTACAGCAGGCGCAGCTTGCCGGGTTTGTTGGGCTCGCGCTTGTCCCAGGGGTACATGAAGATGCCGCCGCGCGTGAGGATGCGGTGCACATCGGCCACCATGCTGGCAATCCAGCGCATGTTGAAGTCTTTGCCGCGCGGGCCTTCCTGCCCTTGCAGGCATTCGTCGATGTAGCGGCGCATGGGCGCGGCCCAATGGCGCATATTGCTCATGTTGATGGCGAATTCCTTGGTGTCTTCGGGGATGCGCACGTTTTCTTGCGTGAGCACGAAGTTGCCATGCTCGCGATCGAGCGTGAACATGACGACCCCCTGGCCCAGCGTGAGCGCCAGCGTGGTTTGCGGCCCGTAGATGCAATAGCCTGCGGCCACTTGCTGATGGCCGGGCTGCAAAAAGTCTTGCGCTTGCACGGCGCTGGCGCCAGCCGGTTTTTTCAGCACGCTGAAGATGGTGCCGATGCTCACGTTCACGTCGATGTTGCTGGAGCCATCGAGCGGATCGAACAGCAGCAGATAGTCGCCCTGCGGGTAATGGGCGGGAATGGGGCTGATGTCGTCCAGCTCTTCGGATGCCATGGCTGCCAGGCAGCCGCCCCATTCATTGGCTTGCAGCAGCATGTCGTTGGCGATGATGTCGAGCTTTTTCTGCACCTCGCCCTGCACGTTTTCGCTGCCGGCGCTGCCCAGCACCTCGGCCAGCGCACCTTTGTTCACGGCAACGCTGATGCGCTTGCAGGTGTCGGCCACCGTTTCGATCAGCGCGCGCAGACTGGCAGGTAGTTGCTGATTGCGCTCTTGTTCAACCAAGTAGCGGTGCAGGGAAATTCTCTTGCTCATAAATCAAACCTTGGAAAGATCAAGTTGGCGGTGCAGGTGAATCTTTGTTTCGGCAGCGAAATGCTTGGCCATATCGGAACGTATGTCACTGGTCACAATGACGTGCCAGCCACAAATGGCTGCCATGGCACCAGGGCAGTGCTTTTGCAGAATCGTTAGTGTGCCTTTGCGCTTGCCCATTAACTCACTCTGCTTAAATGGGTGCACCTCAACGGCTAGGATTTTTCCGGCGTTTGCTCCCGTCTCGATGAAATAGTCCCAGCGTTGTTCTTTAGGCATCAGCTTTAGCGCCGTTGTACAGGCATCGAAGTCCATGCTTTGCAAGCATTTATGGTTGCCATGTTTGCCCTCAAGAATACGTTTCTTGTGCTCATTTTTGATGGCTTGTTTTCCCACTTTGATGCAGCAGGAAAAATTCGGATTTTGCGTCAAACTCTTCATGGCCTGAGCTCCTCTTCGGCCAGCGAGGAGAAGTCCAGGTCAAGTTGCACAATGGCTTCGGCTAGGTGCGTGGAATATTTCAGCAGGTCGCCCCAGACGGGCTTGTCGGAAGGGCCATAGGTGCGCAGGTCAGAGATGTCACTGGACACGACCCGGCTTGTTGGCTGCTGCCTTTGCTGTTTTTGATAGCCCAGATAAAACACCCGTGCACGAGAATCCTTGAGGCGCGCCACAACTGCCTTGGATGTCTTGCTTGCGCCTAAGTCAAACGCCTTGAGTACATCCTGCTCACGCGCCTTATCCATTTTTCGCGCTGTATTCAAGCGGTTCAAGGCCCAAGCGAAATCGACCATCAAAGGCGAATGGGTGGAGAGAACGACGCGATAGCCTCTGGCCATCAGATGCAATACGGCTACACCCACTGCAAACAAGGCCTTGGGGTGCAGGCCCAATTCAGGCTCTTCGAGGATCACGGTGTCCACGGCCTGGACTTTGGGGTTTCGTCCGGCTGGCATTAACTCATACAACGCCAGCAGCAAGGGCACGAACTCACGCTGTCCCGCCGTCCAGGCCATATAAGGAATCGCACTGGCCTGGCTGACCGAAAGAATCAAGCGGCTTTGCTGCGATGCACGGTCGATATTGAGTGCCGCACCGTGAAAGATGGCCTCGGAAAAAAGGTTACGAATACTGGCATGGAGCCGGTTCTTGATGGGAAACAAGCTCTTATTCGATTGATTGAGCCATTGCAGTATGCGCTCGCTTTGTGCGCGCGCCACATAAGGCGTGCCCATGCGGTGCTGCTGAAAGGCCAAAGGCCATCCATCCATAAGCAACAAGGCACGGTGCGCGGGGATGTAGTAGGTGCGCTCGGCGCGCTGCTCCTTTTGGGCTGTGGCATTGCCCTTGGGCAAGTGAAACAACGAATCCAACTTGTAAGAGACGTTATCGAGCTTGACACGGGTATGGTCAAAGTCATAGCCGCCTGTGCCAATGCCTTCACCAAAAAAAAGATCTAAAGGCCTGCTCGGATGCTCATCCGAACGCCAGTTGATGCCGTAGTGCTCCCAAGTGCGCCGAATGGCAACCCGGTCCGTGAGCAGTTTTAGCCATTGCAACACCAGACTTTTGCCAGTGGCTTGCTCGCCAACAAGAATAGTTAAGTCGCCTGGATTCCCAAAATCAATGTCAGCATCTTTTATTTGAGCAAAATGCTCAATATGCAATTTCATAGCATGATCCTTTTATATTTTTACTCATTTTAATGAGCGGCTGACGACTTCGCGCACATCGGCGCTCAAATCGGGTTTGGCGGCCACGCGGCGAATGGCCTCGGCCGCAGCACTGCGGTAGGGTTCGGCCAGGCGCTTCCAGTGGTCAAGCGCGCGCGCCAGGTCTGCAGCCATGTGGGCGTTGATGGCATCAAGCGCCAGCACCTGATCGGCCCAGAAGACATAGCCTGCCGCATCCTTGCGGTGGAAAGCGCCCGGGTTGGCGTGGCAGAAGGCAAAGATCAGGCTGCGCATGCGGTTGGGGTTGCTGATGACGAAGTCGGGGTGCTGCATCAGGCGCTTGACCTGGCCCAGCACCTCGCCCTGTGCATCGGGCGCACAGGCTTGCAGGCGGAACCATTTGTCCAGCACCAGGGCCTCGTTCTTGAACAGGGCGTAGAACTGTTCCAGCGCCTGCGTGGCCAGCGGGCTGCGGCTGCTGATGAGCGCTTCGATGGCACCCATGCGGTCGCTCATATTGCCTGCGTCTTTGAAGCGTTGGTAGGCCTTGCCGGGCCAAACGGCATCGTTGTTGTGGCTGGCGGCACGGCACAAATTGGCCAGCGCCAGATTGGCCAGTGCACGCTGACCGGTGCTGTGCGGGTCGGGCCGGTAGGCGCCGGTGTGGCGGTTGGCCTCATAGGCTTGCACCCAATCGTCGAACAGGGCGGTGGCCAGTTGCAGCTGCATGGCATCAAGCAATTGCTTGATGCGCTGCGGATCGACTTCGCCATCGAGCTTTTCGGCCACTTCGTCTTCTCTGGGCAGGCTCAGCGTTTGTTGCTTGAAAGCGGCATCCAGCGTGGGGTGGCGCAGCACGTTGCGCAGGGCGGCCAAGGTGGCTTCGTTCAAGACCTGCATGGGCAGATTGGGCTGGGCCAGTGCGGCCAGCGCCTGCTGCATGATGAGGAATTGAGCGGCTTCCCAACGGTTGAAAGGGTCGCTGTCGTGCGCGAGCAGGTGCAGCAGTTCGTCGGCCTGGCCATCGTTTACGGTGATCCACACCGGGGCCGAGAACTGGCGTAGCAGCGAGGGCACGGGCGGCGCATCGATCTGCGTGAAGGTGAAGGTCTGCTCAGCTTCGGTCAGCACCAATACGCGTTCGGTGGTGGTAGTTGTGCTGGCGTCCGTTTCGCCAGCCAGATGCAGCGGCAGGGGTTGGCCTTGCGGGTCGAGCAGGCCCATGCGAATGGGGATGAGGAAAGGCTGCTTTTCAGCTTGGCCGGGCGTGGGTGGGCAGCTTTGGCGCAGGGTGAGGGTGTAGCTGCGTTCGCTGGCGTTGTAATGCCCCGTGGCTGTGACGCGCGGCGTGCCGGATTGGCTGTACCAGCGCTTGAAAACATCCAGATGTTGGGCCAATGGCGTGTCGGGATTGGCATCGGCCATGCATTGCGCAAAGTCGTCGCAAGTCACGGCCTGGCCGTCGTGGCGGGCAAAGTACAAATCCATGCCTTTGCGGAAGCCTTCGCGCCCTGCCAGTGTTTGGTACATGCGCACCACTTCGGCGCCTTTTTCGTACACGGTGCTGGTGTAGAAGTTGTTGATTTCCTGGTATTCGTCAGGCCGCACAGGGTGGGCCATGGGGCCGCTGTCTTCGCTGAACTGGCGGCTGCGCAGATTGCGCACGGTGCCGATGCGGCGCACGGCGCGCGCGCTGGGCGTGGCGGCCATGTCTTCGCTGAATTCCTGATCGCGGAAAACGGTCAGCCCCTCTTTCAGGCTCAGCTGGAACCAGTCACGGCAGGTGATGCGGTTACCCGTCCAGTTGTGGAAGTATTCGTGCGCGATCACGCTTTCCACGTTGTCGTAATCCAGATCGGTGGCGGTAAAGGGCTTGGCCAGCACGTATTTGGTGTTGAAGATGTTCAAGCCCTTGTTTTCCATCGCGCCCATGTTGAAGTCGCTGGTGGCCACGATCATGAAGCGTTCCAAGTCCAGCTCCAGGCCAAAGCGGACCTCGTCCCACACGATGCTGCGGATGAGCGATTGCAGGGCGTGCTCGGTCTGATCCAGATCGCCCGGGCGCACGTAGATTTGCAGCAGGCGCTCTTTGCCGCTGCCGGTGACGATGCGCTGCTCGCGCGCGACCAAGTTGCCCGCTACCAACGCGAACAGATAGCTGGGTTTTTTGAAGGGGTCGTGCCAGATGGCGTAGTGGCGGCCATCTTCCAAATCGCCTTGCTTGAGCAGATTGCCGTTGGACAGCAGCACGGGGTAGAGCCGTTTGTCGGCACGCAGGGTGACGGTGTAGCTGGCCATCACGTCCGGCCGGTCCAGAAAATAGGTGATGCGGCGAAAGCCCTCGGCTTCGCATTGCGTGAAGAAAGTGCCCTGGCTCACGTACAGGCCCATCAACTGCGTGTTCTTGTCGGGCGCGCAGGTGGTGAAGATTTCGAGCTGAAACGGCTCGTGGCCTTCGGGCAGGTTTTCCAGCACCAGTTTGTCGTCTTCGAACTTGAACGAGCTGCCTTGCCCGTTGACCAGCACGCGCGACAGCGTCAATGCCTTGCTGTCGCCGTCCAGGCGCAGCGGCTGCGGCGCCACATCGGGGTTGCGGCGCAGGCGCATCTGGTTGAGCACGCGCGTTTTGCCGGGCTCCAGATCGAAGGTGAGTTCAACCGTATCGATCCAGAAGGCGGGCGGCGTGTAATCCGCACGTTTGATGATGGGGGCAGAGGTGATGTCGTCACGCAGGGCAGGCATGGCGGTTTCCTTTTTGGGGTGTAGTCGGTTTCAGGCAAGGGCGGGGCAGGCACGTTGAATGCTTGGCCGATCAGTTGTGATTGAACGTGGGCCAGATGCCGTTGCCGGATAGGTGGCTGAATATTAGATGCAAAGAAAAGGGCTTGCTGCTGCACGCGGCAGAGCAAGCCCGGCTGGGCGATCAAACGCCTTGCTTCAAGCTGGCTTCGATGAAGGCGTCCAGGTCGCCGTCGAGCACTTTTTGCGTGTTGTTGATTTCGACGTTGGTGCGCAAATCCTTGATGCGGCTGTTGTCGAGCACGTAGCTGCGGATCTGGTGGCCCCAGCCCACATCGCTTTTGCTGGCTTCGAGCTGCTGCTGGGCCTCCATGCGTTTGCGCATTTCAAAGTCGTACAGGCGGGCGCGCAGGCGCTGCCAGGCCACGTCGCGGTTGCTGTGCTGGCTGCGGCTGTCCTGGCACTGCACCACGATGCCGCTGGGAATGTGCGTGAGGCGCACGGCCGAATCGGTCTTGTTGATGTGCTGGCCGCCCGCACCGCTGGCGCGGTAGGTGTCGGTGCGCACGTCGGCCGGATTGATGTCGATTTCGATCGAATCATCAATTTCCGGATAGACGAAGATGCTGGCAAAGCTGGTGTGCCGCCCGCCGGACGAATCGAAGGGGCTTTTGCGCACCAGGCGGTGCACGCCGGTTTCGGTGCGCAGCAGGCCGTAGGCGTATTCGCCTTCGATCTTGAGGCTGGCGCTTTTGATGCCGGCCACGTCGCCGGGGGTTTCTTCCTGGATTTCGACCTTGAAGTCTTTGCGCTCGGCGTACTTCACGTACTGGCGCAGCAGCATGCTGGCCCAGTCGCAGGCTTCGGTGCCACCAGCGCCGGCCTGAATGTCGATGAAGCAGTTGTTGGGGTCGGCCGGCTGGTTGAACATGCGGCGAAACTCCAGCGTTTCGATGCGTTCGGTCAGCGGGGCGATTTCCGTTTCGATGGCTTCGAGGGTGGCCTCGTCGCCTTCTTCACGGCTCATGTCGTACAGCTCGGCGTTGTCGGCAATTTCGCGCGCTAGCTCATCAAGTACCACCACTACGCCGTCGAGCGACTTTTTCTCTTTGCCCAGCTCCTGGGCTTTTTTCGGGTCGTTCCAGACGGCAGGGTCTTCGAGTGCGGCGTTGACGGTTCTTAAACGATCGGCTTTGCCAGGGTAGTCAAAGATACCTCCGTAAGTCTTCGGTGCGCGTGCGCAGATCGTCGAGCGTGTTGCCAATGGAGTTGATGCGTTCGGCTTCCATGAAAGTCTTCCTGTAATGTGGGTTGAAATGAGTGTGAATCGGGGCAGGGAGTTGCCTGCCGTCTGTATGAGGCCGCTATGCCCAAAAAGCGTAACGGTTAAAGATCATTGGGGCCAGCAGTTTGATGGCTGTGACGCATTGCTGCGATCACGCTTGAGCTTGGTGACCCTGCTGACCTTGCCAAAGCAAGCTCATTCAAGCGCCAGCTTATCCAAGAGTCAAAGAGTCGGCAAATTCCACAGGCTGACAGCGCTCACTGTGCCACGGCACCTTGGATAATGCGCTGCCAGAGCTGGGGTTGCAGCTCTGGCTTGGCCAGCCAGACCTGAATGAATCAGGGCTTTTGTGGTTGCGAGGCTGGCTGGGTCGGCTGCTTCACTTTGCCTTTGCTTTTCCCTTTGTCTGTGCTGGATTCTTTGTCCTCAGCAGCGGTTTCGGCTTTCTCGTCTTTTTCGGCCTTGCGCACCTTCTGGGTTTTGCTGGCAAGCACCGGCAAGCCCTTGAGTTGGTTCAGCGCCTGAATCAGCGGAAAGTCTTTTTCGCTGCCAAATTCGGGCAGGCGCACGCTCTTGGGGTCGGCCTTGCTGGCTTCTTCGAGCTTTTTCAGCGCCTCTTCGCGCTGCTTTTCGCGCTCGGGGTCGGGCTTCTCGTCTTGCTGGCCGTTGGTGATGTGCTGCTCCAGGTCGGCTTCGCGTTCGCGCAGGGCCGAATAGAGGTTGCCGCCTTCGGTTTCATCCAGCATCACGTCGGGCACGATGCCGGTGGCCTGAATCGATTTGCCATTGGGCGTGTAGTAGCGGGCGATGGTGATCTTCAGCCCGGTTTCGGGGCCGAGCGGGCGCACCGATTGCACCGAGCCCTTGCCGAATGTTTGCCGGCCCATGATGATGGCGCGCTTGTGGTCTTGCAGGGCGCCGGCCACGATTTCGCTGGCCGAGGCCGATCCTTCGTTCACCAGCACCACCAGCGGCATGTTTTTGATCTGTGGCGGCAGGCCCTTCATGGGGTCTTTGGCGAGCAGGCCGCGCAGATAGTCTTCGGGGCGGGCCTTGTATACGGCGTTGCTGTTGTCGATCTGGCCCTTGGTCGAGACGACGGTCACGTTCTCGGGCAAAAAGGCCGCCGAGATGGCGATGGCCGCATCCAGCAGGCCGCCGGGGTCGTTGCGCAGATCCAGCACCATGCCCTTGGTATTGGGGTTGGCGCGCAGCAAATCGCCCACTTTCTTGGCGAAGTCTTCAACCGTGCGTTCCTGGAACTGGGTGATGCGCACCCAAGCGTAATCGGGCTCGACCATTTTCACGCGCACCGATTGGGTGCGGATTTCGGCCCGGGTGATGGTGACGGGGAAAGTGCGGCTTTCGTCGCGGCGCCAAATGGTGAGCACGACTTGTGTATTGGCTTTGCCGCGCATGCGCTTGACGGCGTCGCTCACCGACATGCCGCGCACGGCCTTGTCGTCGATGCGGGTGATCATGTCACCGGCCTTGAGGCCTGCTTTGTCGGCGGGGGAGCCTTCAATGGGCGAAACGATCTTGATCAGGCCGTCTTCTTGGGTGATTTCGATGCCCACACCCACGAATTTGCCGGTGGTTTCTTCTTTGAATTCTTTAAAGGCTTTTTTGTCGTAGTACTGCGAGTGCGGATCCAGGCCCGACACCATGCCCGAGATGGCGTCGGTGATCAGCTTCTTGTCGTCTGTCGATTCAACGTAGCTGCTTTTGATCATGCCGTACACAGCGGCGAGCTGCTGCAACTCTTGCAGGGGCAAGGGCGTGGCATTGCCGCGGGCCAGCGTTTGCACCGATACAGTGGCCAGTGCGCCTGCTACAACGCCTGCGCCGACCCAGCCAGCCGTTTTCCATTTCGAACCCATTGAGATTGACCTTTCTGATCGCCTGTTTGCGCCTGATCGCACGTATATCCGTGTGATTGCATACAGCGCCGCACTATACACTTTCATCACAAAAACCGCTCGGCCAGCCTCTGTAAAAGGCTGGAGCGGGCGGTGATGTGGTCTTGCTGCTTTTTGCTACTTTTCGCTACTGGGCAGCGCGCTTGTTTTTTTACTTCTTGCCTTGGTTGGCCACGGCTTGCGCTGCGGCTTCGATGGCAGCCGCGTCACCCAGATAGCGGTGGCTGATGGGTTTGAGCTGCTCATCCAGCTCGTACACCAGCGGAATGCCATTGGGAATGTTCAAGCCCACGATGTCTTGTTCGGAAATGCCATCCAGATACTTGACCAGCGCGCGGATGGAGTTGCCGTGCGCCACGAGCAATACACGCTTGCCCGCTTTCAGATCGGGGGCGATGGCATCGTTCCAAACCGGCATGACGCGCGCCACCGTGTCTTTGAGGCACTCGGTCAGCGGCACTTGCTCGGGCGCCAGGTCGGCATAGCGGCGGTCGCCACGCTCGCTGCGCGGATCGTCGGCTTGCAAGGCGGGCGGGGGCGTGTCGTAGCTGCGGCGCCAGATCAGCACTTGCTCGTCGCCGTATTTTTTGGCCACTTCGCTTTTATTGAGTCCTTGCAGCGCGCCGTAATGGCGTTCGTTGAGCTGCCAATGGCAGTGCACGGGCAGCCAAGGGGTGTCCATGGCATCCAGCGTGTGCCACAGCGTGTGGATGGCGCGCTTGAGCACGCTGGTGTAAGCCACGTCAAAAGCAAAGCCTTCCTGGTCCAGCAGGCGGCCGGCATCCACGGCTTGTTGCACGCCGGTGGGGGTCAGGTCCACATCGCTCCAGCCGGTGAAGCGGTTGTCAAGGTTCCAGGTCGATTCACCGTGGCGGATCAGTACGAGTTGAGGCATATCAAAAATCTACAGGGCAAAACAGACAAGAAAAACGGATAAGGGCCGTATTCTAGAATGGCGCCCATTTGTCTGGACTTGTTCCTTGAAAGGAAAAACGTGATTTTTGTAATGAACAACTGGTACTGGGTGTTGTTGGCCGTGGGGTCTGGCGTGCTGCTGGCTTTTCCGCAGCTGCTGGGCGATGTGAGCGGCCAAGGCCTGGATTTGAACGAGGCCGTGCGCCAGATGAACCGCGAAAAAGCCATTTTGGTGGATGTGCGCGAGACGCAGGAATTTGAAGGCGGGCGTGCCGTACAGGCCAGAAACATCCCTTTAGCTGAGCTGCAAGCCAAGCTGCCGACCTCCGTCAAGAACAAGAAAGCGCCCGTGCTATTCATCTGCGAGTCGGGCGCGCGTTCGCTTAAAGCCGTGAAGCTGGCCCAGCAACTGGGGTATGAAAATGCCCACTCGGTTGCAGGGGGCATGGAGGCCTGGAAAAAAGCCAATATGCCGGTCATGGCAGCATGAGGGACTTGTTCCTTTAAGGCTTTTTTGGGAACTGGGCAGCAGGCATGTGCAGGCTGCCGTTTCATTTTTGAGGAAAGCACACAATGACACCCGTCACCATCTACTCCACCGGCGTTTGCCCCTACTGCACACGTGCCAAGCAATTGCTGCAAGCGCGCGGCGTGACGCAATTCAATGAAATCCGCATCGACCAAGACCCCGACGCACGCACCGCGATGATGGAGCGCACCGGCCGACGCACGGTGCCGCAAATCTTCATTGGTGAACACCACGTCGGCGGCCATGATGATCTGGTCGCGCTGGATCAGGCCGGTGGCCTGATGCCGCTGCTGCAAGGCAGCTGATAGGGGTGTGGGCTGAACGGCACAGCTGTTGGTTTGTGCAGCTTCGGCCCCAAGGCTCAGTTAAAAGACCCAAGGTGTTTTTCGGCCCTTGGGTCTTTTGTTTTTTTATTTCAGGCGCTGGCTTGGATGCAGTGCCGCTTGAGGCAAGTAGGGATAAGCTGAAGCACGAGCATGGCCTGTCATAATACGTGTTTCAAAATTTTTCTGAAAGTGAAATCATGGCCGACGACGTTAAAAAAGACCAGCAAGAAAGCGCTTCTGCAGACAACGCCCAGCAAGAGGCGGTGTTCAACATCCAGCGCGTGTATTTGAAAGAAGCCTCGCTGGAGCAGCCCAATTCCCCCGCCATTTTGCTGGAGCAGGAAACGCCCACCGTTGAAATCCAGATCGGCGTAGAGGCCTCGCAAATCGCCGAAGGTGTTTACGAGGTCACGGTCATGGCCACGGTGCAAACCAAAATCAAGGATCGCACCCTGTTTCTGGTCGAAGCGCGCCAGGGCGGCATTTTTGAAGTGCGCAATCTGCCTGCTGATCAAATGGATCGCATCATGGGCATTGCTTGCCCGCAGATCGTTTACCCCTATTTGCGCGGTAACGTGGCCGATCTGATTCAGCGCGCAGGTTTCCCGCCTGTGCACTTGGGTGAAATCAACTTCCAGGCCATGTACGAACAGCGCCCGCCCGCCAATGCGGCTCAAGGCGAGCAGACCGTGCAATAAATCAGCTGTTTGAGGGAGCCGCCCGCCAATGCCATCCAGCAGAGGCAAGCGGTCTCGGTGTACCGTCGGTTGCGCCGCCTAAACAATCGTGGCTTACTTGTTTGCACTGCGGCAGGCGCACGCAGTGCATTTCTCTACCTTTTGGGTAATTGGCTGGCTTCCACGCCGAAGCATTTACGGTTTTCAAAAAAGCCACTAGAGCATCGCTTTTGATGGCTGTAACGGGCCGCGTGGTTTTTCATGGCTGCCGCAAACGGTTTTTGCAAAGCTCTGAATCAGTCCAGATCGCGCCTGAAGCCGTTGCCGGTGCAGCAAGTTTCCCAATTGTTCTCTCCATCCAGCGCCTTTTCACACCTCCTTTGCCATGACCAATCAAGCATCCGTACCGATGAAGATCGCCGTTTTGGGCGCAGGCGCCTGGGGCACAGGCATGGCTTTGCAATTGGCGCGTCGCCATGTGGTGCATCTGTGGGCGCGCGAACCGGAAGTGGCTGCCGCCATGCAGCAAAACCGTGTGAACGAGCGCTATCTGCCCGGCATAAGCTTTCCCGATAGCGTGCATGTGCACGCGGGCACGGCCCAGGCGGCAGATGTGGCTGACAGCGATTTGGTGCTGTTGGCCTGCCCTGTGGCGGGGCTGCGCCACCAACTCGTGGCCCTGCGGCATGTGCAGCAGCCCGTGGTGTGGCTGTGTAAAGGTTTTGAGGCCGTGCAGCCCGGTGCGGACTATGGACTGCTGCCGCACGAAGTAATGGCGCAAGTGGCGCCGGAGCTGCAAGCCGGTGTGCTTAGCGGCCCCAGCTTTGCGCAGGAAGTGGCTCGTAATCAACCCACTGCCATGGTGGTGGCCAGCCCGCACGAGCGGGTTTGCCAAACCACTGTGCAGGCTGTGCATGGCGGCATGGTGCGCCTCTACACCAGCAGCGACTGGGTGGGCGTGGAGGTGGGTGGGGCAGTGAAAAACGTCATGGCCATTGCGGCTGGCGTGCTCGATGGCTTGGCCGAGCGTGCCGCTGCCACAGCTGCATCGACAGGGGCTGCAAGCGAAGCTGCGTTGGCTTGCCCTGGGCTGAATGCACGGGCCGCCTTGCTGACCCGTGGCCTGGCAGAGATGACCCGCTTTGGCCGGGCACTGGGGGCTGAAGAAAAAACCTTCATGGGCTTGAGCGGCATGGGTGATTTGGTGCTCACTGCCACGGGCGACCTGAGCCGCAACCGCCGGGTGGGCCTGCTGCTGGCGCAGGGGCTGACAGCGCAGCAAGCCGTTGACACTTTGGGCCATGTGGCCGAAGGCGTGTACTGCGCCCGCACCGTGCTGGCTCGGGCCGAAGCCCTGCATATCGACATGCCCATCACACGCTGTGTGGTGGCCCTGTTGGATGGGCAATTGACAGCTACCCAAGCTGCGCATCAACTCATGGGGCGCGATGCGCGGGCAGAAAACGACAGGTGATAGCAGCAGTTGACGCTGGCCCCGACTTTTGAGCGCGCGTGATTGGTGCGGTTGGTGATGGGGGCACTCAAGCGGTGGTACTTACCGAACGTTTGAGCGGCAGATTGGCGAGATGTGCCTTGCGTCAGCCATTCCTTGCTCATAGGCTATAGCGCTTGCAGTTACGCCGTTGCTGAGTGAATTTGCCATTTCTCAGCTTGGCAGTGTTTGTGATGGACGACAACGCCAGATCGTGTTGAAGCTGGTTTTGCCTGACATAAGCTTGATTTCTCTTGAAGCACTGTCAACACATGGCGGGCCTACATCATCACGGTGAATGATGACAATGGCAGCAGCATGCAGCTGCACAGCTGCATTTGGCACATGATTGGAAAGGAGCGGACATGGAAAAACGCCAGATCCCTTTGCCTTGCGGTATTCCCGGCACCGAAACGGTGCTCACGGTCTTTGAATATGGGCCGCAGCAAGCCGCACGCAAGGTGTACATCCAGGCCAGTTTGCATGCCGATGAATTGCCAGGTGCACTCGTGGCCTGGCAGCTGTGCCAGCGCTTGCAGGAGCTGGAGGCGCAGCAGCGTTTGCAAGCGCGGATCGTGGTGGTGCCGCTGTGTAACCCGCTGGGTTTGCGCCAGGCCGTGCTGTACAAGCAGATCGGGCGCTTTGACCTGGCCACAGGGCAGAACTACAACCGCCTGCACACGATTCCTTTTTTCGAGCAGACCTGGGCGCGTTTGCAGGGTGAGGGCGCGCCAGTTCTGAGGGGCGATGCCGCACGCAACAGGGCCAGCATCCGCGCGGCCATGCAGGCAGCCTTGGCTGCGCACGAACCCCGCCATGCGCTTGAAGCCCTGCATTTACGCTTGCTGCAATTGGCTTGCGACGCCGATCTGGTGCTGGATTTGCATTGCGACAAAAACGCTGCGGTGCACCTGTACACCCTGCCGCAGATTTGGGCGGATGTGGAACCGCTGGCGCGTTGGCTGGGCTCGCACTGCCAGATCGTGAGTGAAGATTCGCAGGCAAATTCGTTTGACGAGATGCTTTCTACCCCGTGGCTGAAGTTGCAGCGTGCGCTGCCGGATGCTGCTATCCCTTTGGCTTGCCATGCCGTCACGGTGGAATTGCGCGGCGAATACGATGTGACCATGCCTTGGGCACAGCAGGATGCCGATGCCATCTTGCAATACCTGCATCACCTGGGCGATGTGCAGCTGCCCGAATCGGCTGTGCAGCCTTGCCCGCCGCTGTTGTGTGGGCCGCATCCCTTGTCGGGCATGGTGTATGTGTCTGCACCCATGGCGGGCATTGTGGTGTACCAGGTGCAGCCGGGCGATTGGGTGAAGCAGGGGCAGCCCTTGGCCGAAGTGGTGGACCCCTTGCAGCCGCACAGCGTGACTGTAACCAGCCCCATCGACGGTTTTGTTTTTGCCATCAACGATTTGCGCTTTGCCAGCCTGGAACAGAACCTGATGAGCATTTCGGGCGCTGTCGATTTGGGACATGCGGGTTTGTCGCCATAACCGATTGATGCGTTTTGGGCGAGATGCTCACGTTGGCTTGCAGCGCGTTTTGGGTGCCATGTTCGCAGGTGTTAAATCATGTTTACGTGGCGCAAGCCTTGCTGGGCAATGAGATAATTGCCCCCGTTTTTTCGGGGGGAGTGCGGCTAAAAAGCCAATCGAACATGGCTGTAACTTGCATCAGCAGCAGCGCCGCTTTTGAATGGATTAGCGCTTTGGGCTATGCATTGCAAGCTACGCCGTGCAAAGAATGTGACATCTGCTGTTGCGTAGGCATGGCAAGCCATCAAGATGGTGTCTGATCGCCACAGTTTGCGCACCGCTTGATGCGGCCAATGACAATCTGACGGTGTGCCGCAGTTTTGCATCCCCCCGATGCCAGCAATAAGGGACGCAGTGCCATGCTCAATATCTTTACCTTGGCCAATGGCCGCTTGTTTCAGGAAGAAATCGAGTCGCTCGAAGAGCTGGCACAGTTCAAACCCATCTGGGTGGATCTGGAAAGCCCAACGGCCGAGGAGATCAGCTGGATCGAGCAGCACTACGGCGTTTCCATTCCACATGATGCGATTGACGAAGACATTGAGGAATCGGCCCGTTTTTACGAAGGCGACGATGGCGAGCTGCACATCCGATCCGACTTTCTGGTGGCCGACTTTGACGATCCCGGCATGGAGCGGGTGGCTTTCATCCTCAACCAGAACCAGCCAGACCTCAAGAACTACAACATCCTGTTTTCGATTCACGACGAAACGGTGCCGGTGTTTCGCCTGATTCGCATGCGTGCGCGCCGCATGCCGGGCTTGATTTCAGACGCCAAAGAATTGCTCATCAAGCTGTTTGATGCCGACGTGGAATACAGCGCCGACACGCTGGAGGAAATTCACGTCGAGCTGGAGCGCGTGAGCGCGCAAGTGCTCAAAGGCGACGTGACCGACGACGTGGCCAGCGAAGTGCTGGCCACCATTGCCCGCCAAGAAGACATGAACGGGCGCATTCGCCGCAATGCCACCGATACGCGCCGTGCCGTCAGCTTCATGATGCGCAGCCGCATGCTCAATGATGATCAGTTTGGCGAAGCGCGCCAGCTCATGCGCGACATCGATTCGCTCGACAGCCACACCACTTTCTTGTTCGACAAGATCAACTTCTTGATGGATGCCACGGTCGGTTTCATCAATATCAACCAGAACAAGATCATCAAACTGTTTTCAGTTGCCAGCGTGGCCTTGCTGCCACCAACCTTGGTGGCCAGCTTGTACGGCATGAACTTTCGCTTCATGCCCGAGCTGGGGTGGAAATACGGCTACGTTTGGGCCATCTGCTTGATGATTGCCAGTGCCTTGCTGCCCATGTGGTATTTCAGGCATCGTGGTTGGCTCAAGTAAAAAGAGCAGCGCTAAAAGCTGTCCTTAGGGCAGAGACTGATGGTTATTGATGAGCCGCCCAGCATTGCAGTGTGTAGTTGTGTGGCGGGGATCAGCTTGATCAGCGCGCCCAGTTGCCAGTCTGGCTCAATCCCCCTTGGCGTAGGGGTTGTGCGAGGTTTTCATTTCCACGCGCAGGGGCGTGCCCACCAGTTTGAAGTGCTGGCGAATGCGCCCTTCGAGGTAGCGCTTGTAGCTGTCGGTCACGCCTTCGAGCGAGTTGCCATGCACCACCACCACGGGCGGGTTCATGCCGCCCTGGTGGGCGTAGCGCAGCTTGGGGCGGTACATGCCACTGCGCTTGGGGGCCTGCGCCTGCACCGCTTCATGCACCAGGCGGGTGAGCACCGGCGTGGGCATTTTGCAGTTGGCGGCCTTGTGGGCTTGGATGATCGAATCCCACAGCGGCGTAAGGCCTTGGCGCTTTTTGGCCGAGATGTGATGTTGCGTGGCGAACTTCAAAAAGCCCAGCCGAGCCTCGGCCGAACGCAAGAGCATCTCACGCTGGTAGCTATCGACCGCATCCCATTTGTTGATGGCGATCACCACCGCGCGGCCCGATTCGAGGATGAAGCCGGCGATGTGTGCGTCCTGATCGGTTACGCCTTGGGTGGCATCGATCAACAGCAGCACGACGTTGGCTGATTCGATGGCTTGCAGGGTTTTGACGACGCTGAATTTTTCAATCGACTCGAACACCTTGCCTTTGCGGCGCAGGCCGGCGGTGTCGATCAGTTCGAACTGCTGCCCTTTGCGCACGAAGGGCACGCTGATGGCATCGCGCGTGGTGCCGGGCAGGTCGAAAGCCACCAGGCGTTCTTCGCCCAGCCAGGTATTAATCAGGGTGGATTTGCCCGCATTGGGCCGCCCCACCACGGCCAGGCGGATGGTGTTTTGAGCGGCCACATCGTCTTCGGCTTCATCGGGCTCGGGCACGTCGATGGTGTCGAGCGCCAACTCCAGCAGAGCGTGAATGCCCTGGCCATGCGCGGCCGATACGCCGTGCACGTCGCCCAGGCCCAGCTCGTAAAACTCGGCGAGCTTTTGCCCATCGCTCATGCCCTCGGCCTTGTTGGCGATCAGGATGCAGGGCTTGCCCAGGCGGCGCAGGTAGTTGGCGATGTCGTGGTCTTGTGCCGAAAGGCCGCTGCGCGCATCCACCACGAAGACCACCAGATCGGCCTCGGCCACGGCCTGGCGGGTTTGGCGCGCCATTTCGCGGTAGATGCTGCCTTCGCCTGCATCCGGCTCGAAGCCGCCGGTATCGATCACGATGAATTCGCGCCGTCCCAGGCGGCCGCTGCCGTAGTGGCGATCGCGCGTCAGCCCCGCGTAGTCGGCCACGATGGCATCGCGCGTTTTGGTGAGGCGGTTGAACAGCGTCGATTTGCCGACATTGGGACGCCCAACGAGGGCAATGACCGGTTTCATGTGAGCGTGATTGGTAATGTGTTGCGTGCGGTGTGCGGGCGAGGCGGTGGCTCCATTCAGGCGACTTGCTTATTGCAAGTGCAGGCCCGCCACCGTGCCTTTGCTGCTCACGGCGATCACCGTGTGGCCCACCAGCACGGGGGCGATCTGGATGGCGCTGTCGTCCACGCGGATGCGGTTGCGCAATTCACCGGTGCTGGCCGAGAGCACATGCACATAGCCCTGAGCATCGCCTACCACTACGTAGCTGCCTGCCACCAGCGGGGCAGACAGGCGGCGGTGCTTGAAGGATTCGTTCTTCCACAGCGGCTGGCCGTTCTGGCGCGCCCAAGCCGTGAGTACATCGCTGTTATCGCCACCCACCACCAGTTGGGCATTGCCGCCAAGGCCGGTTGTGCCCACATGGGGTTGCACCCATTCCAGCTTGCCCACGGGCAGATTGATGCAGCCCACGGTGGATTGGTAGGCGCGGGCGCACAGGCTCTCTCCCTCGCGCGATGCGGGCGTGAGCACATCCACCACTTGCGCCAGATCGGTCACGCCACGGGGGCTGGCCAAGGGGATGTCGCCCAATGCCTCGCCTGTGTCGGGGTTGAAGCCCACCACATTGCCAGCCACACCGGCAAACAGGGCGCCGTAGGCCGGCATCAGCAAGGCAGGTTGGCTCAGCACCAGGCGGTTAGCGGGAATGCTGCTTTTCTGGTTCCAGAGCAAGAAGCCGTTGCTGCCGTCGTAGGCGCTTACGCTGTGGTCAGCCCCCAGCACGAACACGCGCCCGCCTGCCACCAGGGGCGCGGTGGCCGACTGGTTTTGCAGCGGCACGCGCCACAGCACCTGGCCGCCGCGAATGGCCAGCAGTTCGGCCTGTGCCGTTACGACCGCAGCCGTTGTGCCATCAAAGCCAATGCCTGCGGCCAAGGGCTGGCCCACGTCAAAAGACCAGGCCGATGCCCCGTTGCTGGCGGCAAAGGCTTCAACTCGCCCGCGCGTGGTGGCGATCAGCACCTGGTCGCCTTGCACGGCGACTTGCATGGGCAGAGTCGCTCCGTTGCCAACGGAGGCGCGCCATGCTACCTGGGCAGCGACCTCGGCCGGGTTGGCTTGCAGGGGCGAGGGGGCTGGTGGCGTATAGCCCCAGGAGCAGGCAGTCAAAGCAAGCGTGCTGGCCAGCATGGCAGCGGCGGTCAATCGGGTGTGAAAGCGTGGCGACATGGCGGCGATGTTTTCAAATGGGTTGGTACAGAAAGAGCAATCAAAAAAACAGATTGGCTCGACGAAAAAGAGGTTTGGCTGCGAGCTTATTGCGTGTTGCTGGCAGCGGGTGTTACAGAAGCAGCAGACGTTGTGGCAGTGGCAGCGCTGGCCGAAGCAGGCGCGGCGCTGCTGGTACCGGTGCTTGCCGGAGCAGATTGGGCCTTGGCTGCATCTGTTGTGCCGTTGGTGTTGGCTGCTGCGGCTGCGAGGCTGGCCACATCCACGCCCAAGCCGCTGAGCTTGGCGGCCACCATCTGGCGGTAGGGTTGGGCGGCGTCCATGCCGTTGAAGGCTTGGGTGTAGGCCTTGATGGTTTCTTCGCGCTGGTTTTGCAAGGCATAGGCGTCGCCCATGCGGTCAGCGGCCAGTGCGGTGTAGTTTGGATCCAATGGGCCGGAAAGCTGTTTGATCGCCTCGTCGTATTGCTGCTGCTCGATCAGCAAGGCAGCCAGTTGCAGCTTGGCCGTGCTTTGCAGGCCCTTGTCTTGCCCTTGGCTGGCTGTGAGCAGGGCGGCGCGGCTGTTGTCTACCTGGCCTTTTTCGTAAAACACGCGCGCGGCCAGCAGCTGGGCCTGCTGCGCGGGCAGGCTGCGCGGGTAGCCGTCTTGCAAGGCCTTGAGGCTGGCCGTGAGCTTGTCGGTATCGGCCACGCGGGCATCGGCCAGCACCTGGTTGTACAGGTTCATGGCCTTGATGGATTGTTGGCCTTGATACCAGTGGTAGCCGTATACCGCGCCCACGGTGAGCGAGGCCACGATGGTGAGCCCGACCAGTTTGCTGCCCCAGGCTTTCCAGAAATGGCCAACGGCGGCGATTTTTTCCTGTTCTTCGAGATTGAGTTTGTTGGTATTGATGACCATAAAAACGTGGGTAATGGGTAATGCGGTGCGCCGAATTGGCACGGAAACCGGATAGAAAAAGTTAGGTGGGGGCAAGCAGACCCAGCAGGAGCCCGGAGGACCTCTTGGAGCGACGGCATGACATGAGCCCTGCCGCAACATCCAGCGTCAACAGACGCCTGTGCCTCACCCCTGGCTGGGCACCGATTGTAGGCCCTTGGCCCATTGGGCAATGTCTGCCAGGGCGTGCAGGGCTTGCTGGCCGCTGCCGTCGCGCAGCTGCTTGACCGTGACGCTGTTTTGCGCCAATTCGTCGGCGCCAAAAATCAGGGCGTAGCGTGCGCCGCTGGCATCGGCCTTTTTGAATTGCGACCTCATGCTGCCGGGCTCGGCCGTGGCGCTGGCGTGCATCTGCACCCGCAGGCCCGTGGCGCGCAGCGCCTGCAGGGCCTTGAGCACTTGCGGCATGGCTGCTGCATCGGGCACGATGGCGTAAGCGTCAGGCGCCTCTTCAGCGGGCAGCAGGTTTTGCTCCTTGAGCAGTTCCAGCAAACGCTCCATGCCACAGGCCCAGCCCACGCAGGGCGCGGGCTTGCCGCCGATTTGATCGACGAGGTAGTCGTAACGCCCGCCGGCGCAGATGGTGCCTTGCGCGCCCAGGCTTTCGGTGATGAATTCGAACACTGTGAGGTTGTAGTAATCCAGCCCGCGCACCAGCCGTGGGTTGATGGTGTAGGCCACGCCATTGGCATCCAGAATGGCTTGCACCGCCTCGAAATGCGCGCGCGATTCATCGCCCAGGTAGTCGATCAGGCGTGGCGCGGCTTCTACCAGCGCCTGCATGGCGGGGTTTTTGGTATCGAGAATGCGCAAGGGGTTGCTGTGCAGGCGGCGCTTGGCGTCTTCATCCAGCTGCTCGGCGTGTTGCTCCAGATAGGCGATGAGGGCGGCGCGATGCTGCTTGCGCTCTTCGGGCTGGCCCAGGCAATTGAGTTCCAGCCGCACGTTCTGAATGCCCAGTTCTTGCCACAAAGCCTGCGCCAGCAGAATCAGTTCGGCATCCACATGGGCACCGGCAAAGCCCAAAGCCTCGGCGCCGATCTGGTGGAATTGCCGGTAGCGGCCGCGTTGCGGGCGCTCGTGGCGGAACATGGGGCCCATGTAATACACACGCTTGCCGCCTTCGTACAGCAGGTTGTGCTCGACCGTTGCGCGCACCACGCCAGCCGTGCCTTCGGGGCGCAGACTCAGGTGTTCGCCGTTGAGCCGATCTTCGAAGGAATACATCTCTTTTTCGACGATGTCGGTGACTTCGCCGATGCCGCGCACGAACAGCGCGGTGGGCTCCAGCACGGGCGTGCGCAGATTGCGATAGGCAAAGCGCGCCATGATGGTGCGGACTTGGGCTTCGAGCCACTCCCACTGGGCGGAGTGGGGCGGCAGGATGTCGTTCATGCCTTTGACGGCCAGGATTTTTTCAGCCATGCTGGGTCTTGCTTTCAACAGAAAAAGAAAAAGTGTGGGGCCAAGTGCTGCCTTGCTGCGGTGCGCGCGCCTGCCTGGCCGATGGGGAGAATGCATTGAATTGGATGATGGCAGGGGCCGCATCAAGCTGCTTCACCCCCTGAGCCGATTCCGCATCAATTCAGCAATGCGCATCAATGCGGCGCAGACGAAAAACGCTTGTGGATGTAGTCGGTCACCAGCGTTTGAAAGTCTTGCGCGATATTCTCGCCGCGCAGGGTCATGGCCTTTTCGCCGTCGATGAAAACGGGGGCCGCAGGCGATTCGCCCGTGCCGGGCAGGCTGATGCCGATGTCGGCGTGCTTGCTTTCGCCCGGGCCGTTGACGATGCAACCCATGACGGCGATTTTGAGCCCCTCCACCCCCGGATACTGCTTGCGCCAGGTGGGCATTTGCGTGCGCAAAAAATCGTCGATCTGCTTGGCCAGCTCTTGAAACGTGCTGCTGGTGGTGCGCCCGCAGCCCGGGCAGGCCGTGACGCTGGGCACAAAAGCACGCAGGCCCAGCGCCTGCAGGATTTCGGACGCGACCACCACCTCTTGCGTGCGCGATTCGCCCGGCTGCGGCGTGAGCGAGACGCGAATGGTGTCGCCAATGCCTTCTTGCAGCAGCACCGACAGGGCCGCCGCCGAGGCCACCGTGCCCTTGGCACCCATGCCGGCTTCGGTCAGCCCCAGGTGCAGCGGGTAATTGCAGCGGCGGGCCAGTTCGCGGTAAACGGCGATCAGGTCTTGCACGCCACTGACCTTGCACGAGAGCAGTATCTGGCCGGGCGGCATGCCCAGCTCCACGGCGCGGTTGGCCGAGCTGATGGCCGAGGTGATCAGCGCCTCGTACATCACTTGCTGGCCGCTCCACGGCTCGCTGCGGGCGCTGTTGGCGTCCATCATCCGGGCCAGCAGCTCCTGATCCAGGCTGCCCCAGTTCACGCCGATGCGAATGGGTTTGTCCCAGCGCAGGGCGGCTTCGATCATCTGGGCGAACTGCTTGTCTTTTTTGTCCCCCTTGCCCACATTGCCGGGGTTGATGCGGTATTTGGACAGGGCCTGGGCGCAGTCCGGATGTTCGGTGAGCAAGCGGTGGCCGTTGTAGTGAAAGTCGCCAATCAGCGGCACGTTGATGCCCATGCGATCGAGCTGCTCGCGGATGTAGGGCACGGCCTGCGCCGCCTCGGGGTTGTTGACGGTGATGCGGACCAGTTCAGAGCCGGCCTGTGCCAGTTCCTTGACCTGAATAGCCGTGCCAATGGCATCGGCCGTGTCGGTATTGGTCATGGACTGCACGCGCACGGGGCTATCGCCACCGATGGTGACGCGATGCTCGCCATGCCGAACCACGGCTTGCAAGGTGCTGTGTTTGCGCGGGGCGGAAATGGGGATCGGCGCTGCGGAATCTGCGGGCATGCGCGTGGGGCTTTCTGTAACTGTTTTTTATCGAGCAGGGTCGTGGGGCCAATAGGCCGCGGCGAGTCAGGGCTTGAGTTCGAAACGCGCTGTGCCACGGGTGACTACGCCGCTCAGGTCGAAGGGCTGGCCGCGGTCAAGCACTTGCACGTTTTCGGCCTTGCCGATCACGACACGAACCGGGTATTGAGCGATGGTGATCGTTTGTTCGTCGCCTGCCTTGAGGTTGCCTTCAAACACTTTTTTGCCTTTAGGGGTGCTGACCTTGACCCAGGTATTGCCGCTGGCTTGAATGAGCAAGGTATTGTTGGCTTCAGCAGCAGCGCTGGCGGCAGTATCGGCCGCTGCGGATTGCAAGGTGGCGGGCTGCAAGGTCAAGGGAGCAGGCGCGGCAGAGGCCGGTTCCAAAGCCAGTGTGGTGGCAGGCATTACGGCATCAATGGCAGCGCTGCTGGCGCTTGCGGGCGCAGCCATGATGCGGGCGCGCAGTTGGGGAATGAACCAGACAGCGCCTGCAAGCAAAGCCAGCAATACGATAACGGCGACAAGCCATTTGAGCAGGCCGCCGGAGCCCGAGCCAATGCTCACGGGCGCCGTGGGCTGCATGCGCATGCTGGCATCGTTTTTTCCTGCAACGGGAATATGTGGTTTCTCGCCGGGCATCAGGGCCAGCACGGGTGCGGGGTCGCGCTCCAGGTGGCGGCAGATGTTGGCAGCCAAACCACGCGCAAAGTACAGGGCGGGCAGGGCGCTGTAATCGTCAGATTCAAGCGCTTGCAGCTTTTGCGGACTGACCTTGAGGGCGGCGGCCAGCGTCTCCTGCTCCATATCGGCCTCTTCCCGGTAGGCCCTGAGCAGGGCGCCCGCGCTGGTGGCGCTGTTGGCGTCATCGCCTGCCGGCGCAGCGCCAAGGTCCAGCGCTTCTTGTGCCTCGGAAGATGGGGAGCGGTTATCAGCTTCCATGAAAGAGTCCTCTTGCATTCAATGGTTCCGAGCCTGGGCGCGGTGCTTCAGTTGTTCCACGCGCCGCGTTCGTACAGCCGCATTTCGCGCGAATCGGGGAAGCGCTCGCGCAACTGCTGCGCATAGCGCAGCACGCCGCCTTGGTTGCCCAGATGGCGTTCGATCTTCATGGCCAGCCACAGCGAAGCCGCATTGCCGCTGTTGCGCGCATTGGCCTGGCTGGCGTACAGGGCGGCCCGGCGGTAATCCTGCCGCTCGTAATACACCTTGGCCAGTGCGTTGGCGATGATCGGGCTGCGCGTGCCTTCTTCATAGGCGTCAAGCAACATGGCTTCGCCCGCAGCGACTTGACCGCTTTGAATTTCGCAGATGGCTTGTGCCATGCGGGTTTTTTCCTTGGCTCGATACAAGGGGTTGGCCAGGGCCGCTTCAAAGTGTTGGCGAGCCTGGCCGAATTTTTTCTGTTCGCACAGCACATAGGCCAGGTTGTGCTGGGCGCTGCCGTCGCGGCTGTTGAGCGACAAGGCGCGGCGAAAGCTCTCTTCGGCCAGCGCCTTGTCGCCCAATTGGGCGTAGATCAGGCCGCGCATGTCGAAAGCAGCGTGATAGCCAGGGTCTGCCACCAGGGCGCGCTTGACTTCGTCCAGAGCCACTTCGAGTTGGCCGCGGCCCAAATAGCCCTCAGCCAGCTGCAGGCGGATGATGGCGCGGCGGCGCGCTTCGGTGATGTCTGACGAAGTCATGATCTCGCCTGGCGACGAGGTGTAACTGCTGGCCTTGCTGGCACATCCTGCCTGCAAGGCAGCCAGCCCCAGCAACAAAGCCACCGATACGGTGGCGGGGCGCAAGCGGCGGGGCTGTCGGGCACGATTAGGCATGTTGTTTTTCCTTTTGCTCTGCTGGCTGAGCATCAAAGGCCTGCTGGCGCTGCAGAACAATGCGTTTTTCCACACGGGTGCGGTCTTTGACTTCGCCGGCCAGCTGGCCGCAAGCCGCGTCGATATCGTCGCCGCGCGTTTTGCGCACGGTGGTGACGATGCCCGCATCGCTGAGCTGGCGGGCAAAAGCATCCACTGTTTTGGCAGGGGATCGGCGCAAGTCGGAATTGGGAAAAGGGTTGAACGGAATCAGGTTGAACTTGCACCAGGCACCGGTGCCGTGGTTGCGCACCAGTTCGATCAATTCATTGGCGTGCTGCGGCTGGTCATTGATGCCGTCGAGCATCACGTATTCAAACGTGATGAAGTCGCGTGGCGCATATTGCAAATAACGCTGGCAAGCGTCCATCAGCTCGGCCAGCGGGTATTTCTTGTTCAGGGGCACGAGTTTGTCACGCAGGGCATCGTTGCTGGCGTGCAGCGATACGGCCAACGCCACGGGGCAATCTTGCGCCAGGCGGTCGATGCGCGAGACCACGCCCGAGGTGGAAACGGTGAGACGCCGGCGCGACAGGCCGTAGGCGTGATCGTCGAGCATGGTTTTGAGCGCAGGAATCAACTCGCCGTAGTTTTGCAGCGGCTCGCCCATGCCCATCATCACCACGTTGGAGATGACGCGCTCCTCGGTTTGCAAATGGCGACGCAGAAAATGTTCGGCAAACCACAGCTGCGCCACGATTTCGTGCGTGTGCAGATTGCGGCTGAAGCCCTGGTGGCCCGTGGAGCAAAAGCGGCAGCCCACGGCACAACCCGCTTGCGACGAGATGCACAGCGTGCCGCGATCGGTTTCGGGGATGAAAACGGTTTCAACGGCATTGCCTTCGCCCACGTCAAACAGCCACTTGATGGTGCCATCGGCCGAAATGTGCTGCTTGATGACCGGCAGGGCCTGTACGACGGCGTGGTGGGCCAGTTTTTCGCGCAGCGACTTGGCCAAGTCGCTCATCTGCTCGAAATCGGCCACGCCTTTTTGGTGAATCCAGCGGAACAACTGGGTGGCGCGAAAGCGCTTTTCACCCAGTTGCGCGCACCACTGCACCAGCCCTTCCAGATCCAGGCCGAGCAGATGGGTGCGCGTGGGTGTCGTCATGCGTTCAGGCAAAGCAATCCAATGAATGGCTTGGGCTTAGCGCGAAAACACTTGCATGCCGGGGAAGAAGAAGGCCACTTCCACGGCAGCGGTTTCGGGTGCGTCGGAGCCGTGCACGGCGTTGGCGTCGATGCTGTCGGCAAAGTCGGCGCGGATGGTGCCCTTGTCGGCTTTCTTGGGATCGGTGGTGCCCATCAGCTCGCGGTTCTTGGCAATGGCGCCTTCACCTTCGAGCACCTGAATCATCACCGGGCCGGAAACCATGAAGTCCACCAGATCCTTGAAGAAAGGGCGCTCCTTGTGCACGGCGTAGAAAGCCTCGGCTTCGCGGCGCGAGAGGTGGGCCATTTTGGCGGCCACGATTTTCAGGCCCGCGCCTTCGAAGCGGGAATAGATTTGGCCGATCACGTTCTTGGCAACAGCGTCGGGTTTGATGATGGAGAGAGTGCGTTCGATAGCCATGAAAAAGTCCTGAAAAAAAGTTTAAAAAATCAATTCAACTCTATGAATTTTCACGAATTTTACCGCTTGCCAGCAAAGGCAAGCGGCAGGGCGCGTGAAAGGTCGCTCATTCTAAACAAAAAACGCTTATCAGGCAGCCCGCTGCAGAGGCCGATTGGCTTGGCGCAAGGGCGCAGGGCTGATTATCAAAACACTAGAGGGTGGTGGGGGCTGACCGCATGTGTCTATGAAAAAGCAGCTCTTTGTTTACAAACCGATTGCAGCAAAAAAGATGCCACTTTTCTTTTATTGGAGCAGTGCCTGCCGTTCAAATGCAACTGACTGATGAGCTTGGAAAAATGGCCGTGAATATCGGTTTGTAGCAACCGTTTCAAGCTTGATAAAACGCCATTCTCGACTCACACAAATCATTCCTGTGCGAAACCGCCAAGGCTCATAGGCCTTGGCGGGCGTCAATCATCAAATGATGCCAATCAGATTACATGCACAGGCAGATCGGCCAACTGCCTTGTAGTTATCACCTAGCTCTTGCTTAACCCCGGCGGCGGCCAAAGCCCGATGGCTTGCCGCCTGAACGCTTGTTGCTTGGGCTACGCTGTTGGTTTGAACGATTGCCGCGTGTGGGCGCGCCACGTTTGGGGCGCACGGGGCTATCGGCATAACCAAAGCGTGTGGCGCTTGGTGTGGAGGCCGCATGGCGACCTGGGTTGCCAGACGTTTTGCCGCCGCGCGAGTTTCTGTCTTCGCGCATGCGTGGGTTGGCGTAGTCGCTGCCACCGCCACGAGCCGTGTTGCGCCCACCGCGGTTGGGGGCAGCACGGTGGCTTTTGCGCTTGTCACCGTATTCGTCGGTGTAGCCGCGGGCATATCCGCTGCTGTTGTATGCCTCTGCACGCTGATTTGTGCGAGAGCCACTGCGCCGATCCATGCGATCGCTGCGGTTGTCGAAATCGCCAAAGCCACCGGCATGGCCGGAGCGGCCAGAACGATCAGAGCGGCTAAAACGGTCAGTGGCTGGGGCTGCCGGACGCTTTTTGCCTGGCCCGCTGCTGCGGTCGGGGTTGCGGCGGCGCGCTTGCTGTTGCTGGCGTTCCTGCGCAGCGGCTTTGCGCTGGCGGCCTGGGGCTTTCATGCCCGCCAAATCCAGCAGGGCTTGGGTGTCGCGCGGCCCCAGTTCCACCCATTGCCCGCGGCGCAGGCCGCGCGGCAGGTGCAGGGCGCCGTAGCGGATGCGGATGAGGCGGCTCACGGCATGGCCCAGCGATTCGAACATGCGGCGCACCTCGCGGTTGCGCCCTTCGCCGATGGTGACGCGGTACCACACATTGGCACCTTCGCCACCGCCTTCTTCGATCTGGATGAATTGGGCAGGGCCGTCTTCCAGCTCAATGCCGTTCAGCAGGCGCTGTTTTTCTTCTTCCGTGAGTGCACCCAGCACACGCGCGGCGTATTCACGCTGCAGGCCAAAGCGCGGGTGCATGAGCTGGTTGGCCAACTCGCCCGAATTGGTGATGAGCAGCAGCCCTTCGGTATTCAAGTCCAATCGGCCGACGGCCTGCCATTTGCCTTGCGGTAGGCGCGGCAGGGTGCGAAAAACGGTGGGGCGGTTGTTGGGGTCGTCATGCGTAACGAGTTCGCCCACGGGCTTGTGATAAGCGAGCACGCGCGGCGTGGGTGCTTCGATGCGCACGCGCACAGGCTTACCGTCGATGCGGATGCTGTCGCCGTGGCGGATGCGTTGGCCCACGTGGGCTGCTTCGTGGTTGACGGTGATGCGGCCTTCGGCGATGAGGCGTTCCATTTCCAGGCGCGAGCCCAACCCGGCCTGCGCCAGCACCTTGTGCAGTTTGGGTGCATCGGCATCGGGTAGCAGCACGCGCTTGTCGGGCGCGGTAGGCGCTGTATCCGCAACGGCATTGGCGCTGTCTGCATCCATATTTGCATCCGAGCTGGCATCCATACCTGCATCAAAAGCGCCCGATTGCACGGCGGCAAACAGATCGCTGAGTGCTGCGCCTGCGCTGGGCAACGCGTCATCCGTTTCAGATGGCGCTGTTTGGGCAGTGCGCTGGGGCTTTTGGCTTGCCTGACCTGCCTTTGCTTTGGCACCAGGCGCTTTGCCAGCGGCAGCTTGGGTAGATGCGGCGGCCGTTTTGCGGCCTGTGGGTTTGCTGGCAGCTGATTTGCGGGCTGGCTTGGCCGTTGCCTCGGCCTCTTTTTTGGCGCGTGGCATTTTGGCCTTGGCGGGAGTGGCAGCAGACGCTGGGCCGGCTTTTTTGTCGGAATTGTCGAAAAGGTCAGGCTGCATGGTTGTTGTCTGTTTCGTTGCTGGTGGCCGATGGGGTGGGGCCGTGCTCGGCAGGGGATTCTGTTTGGGCTTCTGATATAGATTCGTTGGCGGCGCTGCTGTGCTCTTCGGCAACAGCTTCCTCTTGGTCTATTGCGGTGGGCAGCTTGTTTGCCGAACCGGTGGTTGGATCCGTGCTGTCTTCCTCGTCGGCTTGATTGGCTTTCCCCAATGTGTTGGCTTCAGCAGATGGCTGCTGGGTTGTTTCATCCGAAGTTGTTTCGTCTTGGATTGCCTCGTTCGATTCAGCGTCTGTTTGCGTGGGCAGTTCCAGCTCGGTTTGGCGCGGGTCGTGCTCGGGGGCAAGGGCGGCCGCTTGGGATTCGGCCAGCTCTTCCAGCAAAGCAGCAGCTTCATCGGGGGCGATTTGCGGCAGTTGCGAGAGCGATGCCAGCCCCATGTCATCCAGAAACTGTTTGGTGGTGGCCAGCAGCTCGGGGCGGCCCACGGTGGGGCGGTGGCCTACGGTTTCGACCCAGCCGCGCTCTTCAAGCTGCTTGATGAGGGCAGAGTTGACCGTGACGCCGCGAATGTCTTCAATATCGCCGCGCGTAACGGGTTGCCGGTAAGCGATGATGGCCAGCGTTTCAAGAATGGCTCGGCTGTATTTGGGCGGCTTTTCGGGGTAGAGGTGATCGAGGTGATCGCGCATCTCGGGCCGGGTTTGAAAGCGCCAGCCACTGGCGACCGATACCAGCTCCAGGCCTTTGTGTTCCCACTCTTGTGCGATTTCGTGCAGCAGCTGTTCAATCTCGCTGGCTTCTAGCGTATCTTGCAGCAGGGTGCGCAAGTCGCGCATGGGCAAGGGCTGCGGCGCGCACAGAATGGCGGCTTCGAGAATGCGCTTGGTTTGCGTGAAGTCCGTTGTTTCCATAGGGGGTGATGTGCTCCATGCAGGTTGCTTGCATGCATCTGGGCGGGCCTGCAGCTCAAAGCATCGTCGAAGCGATGCAGGGCCATACAGGCGGTTTTGAGGCGGTCAATCAAGGGCAGCGTGTGTGGGCGGCGCAGCCAGGCCCATGGCCGTGATGGCGCTTTGCAAGTCGGGCGGCAAAGCGGCCTCGCATTGTAGCGTCTGGCCTGTGGTGGGGTGCTGCAAACTCAGGCGAAAGGCGTGCAACGCCTGCCGCTGCAGGCCCCAGGCAGGCGCGCCGCCGTAAGTGGCATCGGCCAGCAAGGGGTGGCCCAGGTGCTGCATGTGCACGCGAATCTGGTGCGTGCGCCCCGTGTGCAATTTGGCATGAACCCAGCAGGCGGGCGTACCGGCAGCGATGCTGTTGCCCAGCAGGGTGAAATCGGTGCGGGCCTCTTTGCCGGGCTGGCGCTGCAAATCAACTACGGCCATGCGCAAGCGGTTGCGCGGGTCGCGGCCAATGGCTGCTTCTACCCGCACGGGTTGCCCGGCCGGGTGCCGCCAGTGCCCGTGCGCCAGCGCCCAGTATTCGCGCTGCACGCTGCGTGCGGCGATTTGCTGCACCAGGGCATCGCAGGCAGATCGAGTGCGGCCCACCACCATGAGGCCGCTGGTGTCTTTATCCAGCCGGTGCACGATGCCGCCGCGCGGCAACTGGGCCGATTCGGGGTAGTGATGCAGCAAGGCGTTGAGCAGGGTGCCGCTCCAGTTGCCGGGCGCGGGGTGTACCACCAGCCCGGCCGGTTTGTTGATGACGAGCAGGTGCGCGTCTGCATGCACCACATCAATGGCAATGTCTTGCGGCACAAAGGCGTTGGATTGGGCGGTGTCGCGCAGCGTGAGCGCCAACCGGTCGCCCACTTGCAGGCGTGTGGCCGCCTTGGTGCAGGGCTGGCCGTTGCGCAGCAGCAGGCCTTCTGCAATCAGCTGCTGCAAATGGCTGCGCGAAAACTCGCTCACTTGCTGCGCCAAAAAACGATCCAGCCGCTGGCCGTGGTCGGCGTTGTTGATGACCAGTAGCTCGCGGATTTCTGCTTCTGCTGCGGTATCGAATATGCTGCCGTCGTCAATGGGGTTTGTGGCTGGAGGGATGTTTGCAATCATGACGAAGCAGAGAGTGAGTCAATGAAAATGGCCCAATGAGCACGGCGGTTGTAAAAGCAAAAATCGATGATGCGCAATGCCTGGAAAAAGAGTGTTTTTGAGTGAGCGCAACAAGACGGCCAAGACTCATATCAATAAGCAGATTACTATAATGAGCCGGTTTTTTGCTGAGCAGGAACAATTCATGAACACATCCAAAGGTGCGCGTCCATCCTCTGCCTGGGTGGCCTCGGTAGCGGTAGCCGTATTGGCGGCAGGTTTGGCCGGGTGTTCCGCCCCGCGCACAACGCAGGAAAAAACCGCTGGCTGGAGCAACAACCGCATTTACAGCGAGGCGCGCGAGGAGCGCAATTCGGGCGGCTATGACCGCGCGGTGGAGTTGTACAACGTGCTCGAAGGCCGCGCTGCGGGCACCACGCTGGCGCAGCAGGCACAGTTGGAAAAAGCCTACGCGCAATACCAAAACACCGAGTATGACGAGGCCAACGCCACGCTGGATCGCTTCATCCGCCTGAACCCGGCCAGCCCGGCGCTGGATTACGCCTATTACCTCAAAGGCGTGGTCAACTTCAACGGTTCCACGGGCGGCTGGCTGTCTTTCTTGTCCAATCAAGGGCTGACCGAGCGCGACCAGCAAGCGGCCAAGGAATCGTTTGATGCCTTCAAACAGGTCGTTACGCGCTATCCGCAGTCGCGCTACGCATCAGACGCGCGCCGCCGCATGAACTACATCGCCAATGCTGTGGCGGAGTCGGAACTGGCCATTGCCACCTACTACTACAAGCAGGGCGCTTACGTGGCGGCCATCAACCGTGCGCAGAATACGGTCAGCAACTACGACGGCACGCCCTCGCAGGAAAAGGCGCTGGCGATTCTGGCCCAGTCGTACGACGCCTTGGGGCTGGCCCAACCGCGTGATGATGCCTTGCGCGTGCTCAAAACCAACTTCCCCGAAAGCCCTTACCTGAGCAAGCCCTACACGGGCAAGCCCAAATCGTGGTGGCAGCTTTGGTGAGCACACAGGCTGGTTAAAAGCATAAAGCGCTTGAAGCCTTTATTCGCCAAACCACACTGAACAGAAAGCGACGCCCGAAACGGCGTCGCTTTTTTCATGGGCAGCTTGTTGCTAGATGGCTGGTGGCAAATGCTGCAGCTTGGCGCGCAGCATACGCGGTATCGGTTGATGTCATGTTGCGGCCTTGCACGCTTGTTCTGGCTGCATGCTGTGTAAGTCGTGCGCAAACTGTCATCCAAAGCGAGTTTGCTTGCTGCCTGCGCTGTGCCGCAAGCATTATTCGGATTCGTTCGCGCTGCTTGATTCGGCGTCCCGCAGGGCATTGAGCTCTTGCAGTTTGCGCACAAAGTCGGCGTGGCTGCCTAGCCGTTGCATGGGGGGCAGGGCGGCGAGCAGGCGTGTGCCGTAGCTCATGCTGTGCAGGCGGCTGTCGCCAATCACCAGAATGCCGCGGTCGTTTTCGTGGCGAATCAGCCGCCCAGCACCTTGCTTAAGGGCCACGGCCGCTTCGGGCAGGTGGTAGTGCATAAAGGGGTTGCGGCCCTGGCTTTTTAAGCGCTCGGCACGGGCTTGCACCACGGGGTCGTTGGGCGGGGGAAAGGGCAGCTTGTCGATCACCACCAATTGCAAGGCGTCGCCGGGGATGTCCACCCCTTCCCAAAACGAGGCCGAGGCCACCAGCACGCAGCCGCGTTGGCTGCTGTGGGCACTGCCTTGGCGAAAGCGCTCGGTCAGCCGTCGCTTGGTAGATTCCCCTTGCACCAGTATTTCCAGCTCGCCTTCGTCGCCAAACTGTTCGCGCAATTGATCGCCAATCAGGCGCAGGCTGCGCAGAGTGGTGGTCAGCACCAGGGTGCGCCCGCCCAGCAGTTGGGCGCCTTCAGCCGCGAGTTGCGCGATGTGGTTGGGGTGGGCGGGGTCGTTGGGCGGCGGCAAATTGGGCACGAACAGGCTGGCGTGCTTGGCGTAGGCAAAAGGGCTGGCGACTTGCAGGGTGGGCATGCTGAGCAGTCCGCAGGGCTCGGTGAACCAGCGCAGTTGCGGCTCGTCCCCCAGCGTGGCCGAGGTAAAGATCCAGGCGCGCCGCGGGGTCTGTTGTTCAGCGTTCTCTTTGGAATCGTTTTCCGTGCAGTTTCCCGCTTCAAAGCCAGCATCGTGATGGGCGTCGCATGAGTGTGCACGGCTGGCCGCAGAATTGGGCGCGCTTGCCGCATCAGGCGCAGCGGCATTGTCTAGCTCTGGCAGGCGCAACAGGGTGTGGCGCACGGTGGCGGCAATGTCCAGCGGTGATTGGGCCAGACGCAGGCTGTTGCTCACGTCCATCCAGCGCACGGTTTCGGGCGGGCGGGGCTGCTCGAACAAGGCGATGCGCGCGAGCAGGGCCTGGGCGCGTTCGTACAGGCGTTGCAGGTCGGGGGCAAGTTCGGTCACGGTATCCAGCGCTTCGCTGGCAGCGGTCACAGCGGCTGACAAGGCTTGCAGCGCGGCCTTCCACTGTGCGGCGTTGCTGATGCCATCGGGCACATCGCCATGCCAGCCCCATTTGCCATGCGCCAGTTCGGCCGCCACCAGTCGCCAGTTGCGTGCGCCTTGTTCGATCTGCTGGCTGATCTGCGGCCATTCGGCCAGGCCGCGGGCATGCTCCAGGCCACCGGCCAGCAGGTCGCGGCTGAATTCGAAAAAGTGCCCGGTGCTGAGCTGCTTGCCTAAAAACTGCACGCCAATGGCGTTGAGTTGATGCGCCTCGTCAAAGACGACGGTGTGCACGCTGGGCAGCAGTTCGGCCATGCCCGATTCGCGCACGGCCAGGTCGGCAAAAAACAGGTGATGGTTGATGACGACAATATCGGCCGCCAGCGCCTGACGGCGCGCGTGGTGCACGTGGCAACGCTTGAAGGCGGGGCATTGGTTGCCCAGGCAGTTTTCGCGCGTGGAAGTAACGATAGGGATGACGGGCGAGCGCTCGTCCAGGCCGCTTAACTCAGCCAAGTCGCCGCTGGTGGTGGTTTGGGCAAAACGCTCGATGCGCGTGAGTGTGTGCAGCATGGTCGCGCCGTGCATGGCCGGATGAGCGCGGGCCTGGTCCAGCCGATGGGGGCAAAGGTAGCTGCTGCGCCCCTTGAGCAGAGCGATGCGCACGGGCAGGCCCAGCAATTGGCACAGGTAGGGCAGGTCGCGCGCAAACAGCTGGTCTTGCAAAGTTTTGGTAGCGGTAGAAACCAGCGCGCGCTCGCCGCTGAGCAGGGTAGGGATTAGATAGGCAAAGGTTTTGCCCACGCCCGTGCCCGCTTCGATCACGGCCACGCCGTTGCTGCAAATGGCGCGCGTCACGGCCTGGGCCATGCGCAATTGATCGGCGCGCGGGCGGTAGCCCGCATTGCCCTGTGCCAATACCCCATCGGGCGCAAACACCTGCTGCACTTGCTGCCACAGCGCTTGCATGGCAGTGGCGCTGTTGGCGTCATCAAAAGGCTGGGCGGGACTGGGCTGCATGGGGGATATGCGTCAATCATGTGCCAAATGTTTGGCAAGAGAGGCGAGATTGTGCTTGAGAGCCAGTGACGTAGCTTGTTGAAAAACAATGCAGGCCATTGTGCTTTGTTTTTATTGCGTCGAGATCGATTCTTTGAAAAGTTGCTTGCCTGTGCATTCAGTTGATTTTTAGGCACTTGCTTATCTGTGACGGGCGCACCGAAATCATTTCACGCTTTTTGAAAATCGGCTGGTGGATGCGAATAACAATGCCTCTATTAGCACAGAGCCTGGCAAACAGATCGTCGCTCTCGGTATTTACGTTCACAAACTGCCCCTCGCTTCATGCGAACGTGAACAGGAGGTTTTGCGCGACGAGAAGCGTCACCGAGCGATCGCTTTGCGGCACAACAAGAGCGCAGCATAAGCGCCACTATCAGTTTCGATGCCGGGTTCTAGGCAAATCCAATGAATTTTCTGTTCATGTATGTGACATGAGCTGCTGCCAAATACCGGAGCTGGGGCGGCACAGGCTGCAAGCCAGGGTGTGTGCCGAAAACGGCTGGGGCAGAGATATGCTTTGAAGGCCGCCGGTGTTATCAAGTGCCCCGCTGATTGAGCCGCGCATCGTACACGCATTCCATGTATCGGCCACATGGCCGTGGGCGTGCACGGCGGCGCAGCAGGCGCGCCAAGCGGCCAGCCAAGCGCCTTCTGGCGTGCTAGGCGACAAATGGGCGTGAGCCTGCGCCCAGTAAGCGCTGATGCAGCCCGCCAACACATCGCCCGTGCCAGCCGTGGCCAGCAGGGCGTTGCCCGAGTAGTTGATGGCAGGGGCTGTGGGGGCATCTCCAGGTAACAAATGAGCAGGCAATGCACACACGCTGCCCGAGCCTTTGAGTACCACGATGCACTGAAACGCATCGGCCAAGTCCTGCGCGGCTTTTAGCCGATCGTTTTGAATGGCAGTCGTGCTGCTTTGCAGCAGGCGGGCGGCTTCCAGCGGGTGGGGGGTAAGGATGGTGCAAGCGCCTTGCCTGGCGCGCTGGCGCAGCAGGGCTTGCAGCGTTGGCGAGACTGCGATGGCGTTGAGGGCATCGGCATCCAACAGCAGCTTGGGCGCTTGCTGCAACACGGTGGGCAGCCAACGGGCAATGGCCGTGCCGCCACCGCAGCCGCAGACGGTGATGGCTTGCTGGTAAGGCAGGGCGGCAGACAGGTCCGAATCGCTTGTGCTTATGTCAGCAGGCAAAGGGCGCAGCATCAGCCCGGCATCATGCGCCACGCTTGTGTTTGCTTGCAGCAAGCCCACGTACACCCGGCCCGCGCCCGCATACAGTGCCGCTTCGCCCGCCAGAATGGCCGCGCCTTGCATGCCCGCATCGCCGCCGATGATGCAAACATCGCCAAAATGGCCTTTATGACTGGCATGCGGCAGGTACGAATGAGGGGCTGTGCTGATCGGGAATGAGGTGATGTGCTCTGCACTTGGGTAAGTAGGCCGGGCAGAAAAGACCGTGGCCGCTGGGGATGAGTCGATGACAGTGCCTTGTAGCCAAGCATCTGCTGCTGGTGCTGTTTCAGATGTAGTCGCAGACACATCCAGATCGTGCCACCAGACTTGGCCTGCCGCATCGCGGCCTTGCGCGCTAAAAAGGCCTGGCTTTAAGGTCAACAGGGTGATGGTGTGGTCGGCAACTACGCCGGGCACGTTGCCTGCCCAGGCACCGGTGTCAGCCAATAGGCCGCTGGGTACATCCACGGCCAAAATCTGGGCCGGGCTGTGGCGCATGGCGGTGATCCAGCGCTGCATGGCAGCATCCGCCGGGCGGCTGGTACCCAGGCCCAGCAGGGCATCGATGCACAAATCGTCGGCTTGCAAGGCAGGTGGTTCATCAACCCAGCAAACGCCTGCTTCCACTGCGGTTTGCCAAGCGGCTTGGGCATCGGCGGGCATGGCTGTTTGTGGGGCTAGGGTGCTGACCCTGACTTGCTTGCCCCACCTTTGCAGCCAGGCGGCGGCTTGCAGGCCGTCGCCCCCGTTGTTGCCGGGGCCGCAGGCAATCCAGATGCATTGCGAGTGGGGTGCTACGGCCAAAGCCACGCGGGCAATGGCCAAGCCAGCACGTTGCATCAGAGTGTGCGGCGGCAGGGTGCTGGCGGCAGCCTGTTCCCATTGTCGGCTGGCCTGCACACCGTGCAGAGGCAATCTGTTAAAGGCATGGGAGCTTGCCCGGAGCAAGCGCGGAAGCGTTGAAGAGGCTTGCATATCAAGGAAAGCGATGGGTAAGGGGGAAGGAAAAAAGCCTTGTGGCACGATTAATTGCCGGGCTTGCCACGCAAAGCTGGCAGAAAGCATAGCCGTATCTTTGCGTAGACCTGCGCCCGTGCTACAATCCGCCGGTTTTGCCGGGCCTTGAAAGGCTTGCGAAACAAGTCGCAAATCCGTTTTTCCGGGTGTTGCTGAATCAGCAAACTGAACGGATTTTAGAACCAACCTTTGGAGAAATCATGTCTGTCACCATGCGTGAAATGCTGGAAGCCGGTGTGCACTTTGGCCACCAAACGCGCTTCTGGAACCCCAAAATGGCACCCTACATCTTCGGTGCCCGCAACAAAATCCACATCGTCAACCTGGAGCACAGCCTGCCCATGCTGGAAGAAGCGGTCAAATTCGCCCGCCAGCTTTCGGCCAACCGCGGCACCATCCTCATGGTTGGCACCAAGCGCGCTGCGCGTGAAATCGTTGCAGCCGAAGCCCGCCGTGCCGGTACGCCTTATGTGGATCAGCGTTGGCTCGGCGGCATGCTGACCAACTTCAAAACCGTCAAGACATCGCTCAAGCGCATGAAAGACATGCAAGCCCAGCGCGAAGCCGGCCTGGACGCCATGAGCAAAAAAGATCAGCTCATGTTCACACGCGAGCTGGAAAAACTCGAAAAAGACATTGGCGGCATTCAGGAAATGAATGCGCTGCCCGATGCGATTTTCGTCATCGACGTGGGCTATCACAAAATCGCCGTGGCTGAAGCGCGCAAGCTGGGCATTCCGCTGATCGGTGTGGTGGATACCAACCACAACCCCGATGGCATCGACTACGTGATTCCGGGCAACGACGACTCGGCCAAGGCCGTGACCCTGTACGCCCGCGCCATTGCCGATGCCATTCTGGAAGGCCGTGCCAACGCCGTGAACGAGTTGGCCCAAGCTGTTTCCACTCAAGCTTCTGACGACGAGTTCGTGGAAGTGGAAGGCGCATAAAAGCGAGCTTGTACGAAGGGCAGGGCGTACCGCCTTCATACAGCATGTGCAAAAAGGGGCGTCAAGCCCCTTTTTCGTAGTCAGAATTTCTAGTTAAATCAATTAACTCATCGAATCAATCAACGGAGACACACTATGGCAACAATTACAGCCAGCATGGTTGCAGAACTGCGCGCAAAAACCGACGCCCCCATGATGGAGTGCAAAAAGGCCCTGACCGAGGCCGACGGCGACATGGCCAAAGCGGAAGAGATTCTGCGCGTGAAGCTGGGCAGCAAAGCCAGCAAGGCCGCTTCGCGCATCGCCGCTGAAGGCGCCATTGGCAGCCATATCGAAGGCGGCACCGGTTCGCTGGTCGAAATCAACTGCGAAACCGACTTCGTGACCCAGAACGACAGCTTCCTCTCCATGGTGAAAGCTGCTGCGCAATTGATCGTTAAGCACAACCCCGCCGATGTAGAGGCGCTGGGCGCTCTGGCCTACGAGCAAGACGGCTTTGGCCCCACATTGGAAGAGGTGCGCAAGGGTCTGATCGGCAAGATCGGCGAGAACATGAGCTTTCGCCGCTTCAAACGCTTTGCCGATGGCAGCAAGCTCATCAGCTATCTGCACGGCACCCGCATCGGCGTGATGGTGGAATACGAAGGCGACGAAACCGCCGCCAAAGATGTGGCCATGCACGTGGCTGCCATGAAGCCCGTGGCGCTGGCGGCAGCCGATGTGCCCGCCGACCTGATCGAAAAAGAGCGCAGCGTGGCGCAAGCCAAGGCTGCCGAATCGGGCAAGCCAGCCGATATCGCAGCCAAGATGGTTGAAGGCGCTGTGCAGAAGTACCTGAAAGAAGTGGCGCTGCTGAGCCAACCTTTCGTCAAGAACGACAAGCAAACGGTCGAGCAAATGCTCAAGGAAAAAAACACCACCGTCAAAGCCTTTACGCTGTACGTGGTGGGCGAAGGCATCGAGAAGAAAGTAGACGACTTTGCCGCTGAAGTGGCCGCACAAGTCGCTGCTGCCAAGCAAGGCTAATGCGTTGCATCCGGGCCTTGAGAGAAAGTTCTTTCAAGGCCCGGCCATTTTGCTGGTGTCTTGATTGGTTTGGCGCAAGTCCGGTCAAGGCAGGCAATTTGCCACTTCATTTTTTCCTTTCTGCTCGCCCGCTGTCTTTTCCCTGATCTGGAGCCACCATGTCTGACCCCCAACCCGTCGTTCAAAGGGTGTTGTTGAAACTTTCGGGCGAAGCCCTCATGGGCCCCGATCCTTTCGGCATCCATCACGAAACCATTGTGCGCATGGCCGAAGAAGTAGCCGAAATCGTGCACATGGGGGTGCAGGTGGCAGTGGTGATTGGTGGGGGCAATATCTTTCGTGGCGTAGCAGGTGGCGCTTTCGGCATGGACCGTGCCACGGCCGATTACATGGGCATGCTCGCCACCGTGATGAATGCGCTGGCGCTGGCCGATACGATGAACAAGGCGCGGCTGACCACGCGTGTGATGTCGGCCATCTCCATTGAACAGGTGGTCGAGCCTTATGTTCGCCCCAAAGCCCTGCAATACCTGGAAGAGGGCAAAGTGGTGGTGTTTGCTGCGGGCACGGGCAACCCTTTCTTTACGACCGATACGGCTGCAGCCTTGCGTGGGGCCGAGATTGGTGCCGAACTGGTGCTCAAAGCCACCAAGGTGGATGGCGTTTACACGGCCGACCCGAGCAAAGACCCCAGCGCCAAGCGTTACGACAAACTGACGTTTGATGAAGCCATGACGCGCAATCTGGGCATCATGGACGCCACGGCCTTTGCTTTGTGCCGTGATCAAAATCTGCCGATCAAAGTGTTTTCCATCGTCAAACCTGGTGCGCTCAAACGTGTCGTCACCGGGCAAGACGAAGGCACGCTGGTGACTGTTTGAAGTTTTGCTGGCCCGATGTGCCAATCTGCTTAGCTCCTTTCAGTTCATTTGCACACGTATCACTCGCTGCTGTATCTCTTACATCCATCTCATACATTTTTTGGAGAAGAACATGTCCGTGGCCGATATTCTGAAAACCATGCAAGGCAAGATGGAACAGTCCATTGCCATGCTCAAAACCAATCTCGCCAAAATTCGCACGGGCCGTGCCAATCCGGCTTTGCTCGATACAGTGCAGGTGGAGTACTACGGTTCCATGGTGCCGCTGAGCCAAGTGGCCAACGTGTCTTCGCTGGACGCGCGTACCCTGAGCGTGCAGCCTTGGGAAAAAGACATGGCTGCCAAGGTAGAAAAAGCCATTCGCGACAGCGACCTGGGCTTGAACCCAGCCGCCATGGGCGATTTGATTCGCGTGCCCATGCCGCCCATGACTGAAGAACGCCGCAAGGAAATGACCAAGATCGTGCGCCACGAAGGTGAATCGGCCAAGGTCGCCATTCGCAATCTGCGCCGCGATGCCAACGAGTCAGTCAAGCGCTTGGTTAAAGACAAGGAAATTTCCGAAGACGATCAAAAGCGTTCCGAAGCCGAAGTGCAAAAAATCACAGACAAGGAAATCGCTGCCATCGACCAGCTGGTGCAGGAAAAAGAACGCGACATCATGGCGGTTTAAAGTGCTGTGCACTTAATTGCCTTGATGTTTTCGCATTGGTTTCTGCGTTGATCTTTGCCCTTGAGCATGTTCAAGTCCGCCAGTTCGCCCGCTTCTGCTACTGTGCCGCACCATGTGGCCATCGTCATGGATGGCAATGGCCGCTGGGCCAAAAAGCGCTTCATGCCCCGCCTGGCGGGCCACCGTGAGGGGCTGGAATCACTCAAGCGCTGCGTGCAAACGTGCGTGCAGCGGGGCATCCAGGTGCTGACTGTTTTTGCTTTTTCGTCTGAAAACTGGAACCGCCCGGCTGACGAGGTCAGCGGCTTGATGGATTTGCTCCTCAAGGCCGTGACCAAGGAGGTGCCGCAACTGCATGCTCAAGGCATTCAATTGCATTTTGCGGGCGAGCGTAGCGCCTTGTCGGCCACCATGCGCCATGCGCTGGCTGAGGCTGAAAAAACCACTGCCCAAAATCAGCGCCTCATTCTCAACGTTTGCGTCAATTACGGCGGCCGCTGGGACATGGCCCAGGCCGCGGCCAAGCTGGCGCGGCAGGGGCAAGCCATCACCGAAGAAAGCCTGCAACAGGCACTCGCGCTCAGCCATGTGCCCGATCCCGATTTGCTGATTCGCACTGGCGGCGAAAAACGCATCAGCAACTTTCTGCTGTGGCAAAGTGCTTACAGCGAGCTGTATTTCACCGACACCTTGTGGCCGGAATTTGACGAGCAGGCGCTGGATGCAGCCTTGCTCGACTTTCAAAGTCGTGAGCGGCGTTTCGGGCAAACCTCCGAACAAGTCGCCAAGCAAAACACCCAACAAACCCAGCCAACGGAGCCAGGCACACAAGCCGAGCAGAAAGGCTCCGCATGCTGAAGCAACGCATCATCACTGCGCTGGTTCTGCTCGTGGTGCTGCTGGGGGTGTTGAGCCATCCCTCGCCCAAAGCCTTTCCCTTGTTCATGGTTGTGCTGATCGGCGCGGCCGGATGGGAATGGGGCCGTTTGAGTGGCCTGCCCAGCGTGGGGGCCTGGGCGTTTGGCGCAGTCATGGCGGCCAGCTGCGGCTGGATGCTGGCCGAGCATGCTTACTTCGGCTCCAATATTTTCTGGATGCAAGTGGCTGCGACCTGGTCAGTCATCTGGTTGATCTATGCCTGTGGCCTGTTGTGGGCGGGCGTGCCGGCTTGGCAACGCCTGCCGCGCATGTTGCGGCTGGTGGTGGGGTGGCTGTCGCTGTGCATGGCCTGGATTGCTACCGTGCGCCTGCATATGGAAGGTGCGGGCTACCTGCTTTCCGTCATCGCCTTGGTGTGGATGGCCGATGTGGCCGCCTATTTTGCTGGGCGTGCGTTTGGCAAACGCAAGCTGGCACCGCAGATCAGCCCGGGCAAAAGCTGGGCGGGCGCCGTGGGCGGCACGGTAGGCGTTTTGCTCATGGCGTTGATCGGCGCGCGCATTTGGCCGAGCAACAACAACTTTTATACGCAAACCGTCGAGCAAGCCGGTTGGCCGGTGCTGGCACTGCTGGCAGCAACCATAGCGGTGGTGAGCATCATGGGCGACTTGGTGGAGTCACTGATGAAGCGCAGTGTAGGCATCAAAGACAGCAGCAATCTGCTGCCCGGGCACGGCGGTATTCTGGATCGCATCGACTCTTTGCTGCCTGTGCTGCCGCTGGCGTTTGCTGCCACGATGTGGATGAGTAGTTGAACGTCTGTGCTCTGCTGCTGTTTACGGAAATAAACGGGGCAATTTACGGCAAGAAAGTCGTGCCTGGTTTGTAACCAATAAACAATAGATGCGGCAAGATAGGCAAAGTCAGCACAGATTGCTTGCACGGCACTTCAAACAAGCAAGGCGCGCAAAGCCATCGTGAACAGGCTCTTGAAAATCACACATCTCCTTAACCATCCATGAAAAACAACGCCAAACAATGGGTCACGGTGCTGGGCGCTACCGGCTCGATCGGCAGCAACACGCTGGACGTGATGGCGCGCCACCCTGATCGCTTTGGCCTGTTGGCCATCAGCGCTGCCACGCAGGTGGACAAAATGCTGGCCCTGTGCCGCCAGCACCAGCCGCGCTATGCCGTCATGGCCTCGGCACCGCACGCTGATTTGCTGCGTGAGCAATGCCAGGCGCATGGCTTGCCCACGCAGGTGCTGGCCGGTGAAGAGGGGCTGGTCACAATTGCTGCGCATCCTGATGCGGATATCGTGATGGCTGCGATCGTGGGCGCGGCGGGCCTGGCACCATGCCTGGCAGCAGCGCGTGCAGGCAAACGCCTGCTGCTGGCGAATAAAGAAGCGCTGGTGATGGGCGGGCACGTGTTTTTACAAGCCGTGCAGCAAGGGCAGGCCACGCTGCTGCCGATTGATAGCGAGCACTCGGCCATCTTCCAGTCTTTGCCCGAAGACCCGGCGACCTGGCCCGAACGGGTGGAAAAAATCATCCTCACCGCATCGGGCGGGCCGTTTCGCACGCTCGATCCGCAGCAGTTCCCGCACGTCACGCCCGAGCAGGCCTGCGCCCACCCCAATTGGTCGATGGGGCGCAAGATTTCGGTCGATTCGGCCACCATGATGAACAAGGCGCTGGAAGTGATCGAGGCGCACTACCTGTTTGGCATGCCAGCTGAAAAGATGGATGTGGTCATCCATCCGCAAAGCATCGTGCATTCGATGGTGCAGTATCGTGATGCTTCCATCGTGGCGCAGCTGGGCTTGCCCGATATGCGTGTGCCAATTGCTTATGGCTTGTCTTGGCCGCAACGCATGGCCAGTGGCGCGCGGGCGCTTGACTTTGCCAACATGGTGCAGATGAGCTTCGAATCGGTGCATCATCACGGGCATCCGCAGCGTTTTCCGTGCCTGTCGCTCGTTTGGCAAGTGCTGGCAGCGCCGCCGGGCAGCACGGTGGTGCTCAATGCCGCCAACGAGGTGGCTGTGGCAGCTTTTCTGGATCGGCGCATCCGCTTCGATCAAATTTACGCGGTGAATGCAGAAACCCTGCAACGTACCCAGTTTCAACCGCCTGCTACGCTACCCGATTTGATGGCGCTGGATGAACAGGCGCGCCGCATGGCAACCTCACTGATTCAAAACTGACCAACATGATCACAATACTGGCATTCATCGTGGCCATTGGGCTGCTGGTGGCGATTCACGAATACGGCCACTTCCAAGTCGCGCGCTGGTGTGGCGTGAAAGTGCTGCGCTTTGCCGTGGGCTTTGGCAAGCCGATTCTGCGTTGGAAAGGCAAAAACCAGGAAACGGAATTTGCCCTGTGCCTGCTGCCACTGGGCGGCTACGTCAAGATGCTTGACGAGCGCGAAGGCCCCGTTGACCCGGCCGAGCGGCATCTGGCCTTCAACACCCAGCCGGTGTGGAAGCGTTTTGCCATTGTGGCTGCTGGCCCCATTGCCAATCTGCTGCTGGCCGCTGGCTTGTACACCGGCATGGCCTGGCATGGCATGCAGCAGGCCCAGCCCATCGTGGCCCAGCCCCCGGCGAACAGTCTGGCGGCCAAGGCGGGCCTGCGCAGTGGCGACAAGGTGCTGCAATGGCGCCACGCTTCGGCTGACGATTGGCAGCCCGTGGTTTCGCTGGAGCAATTGAGCTGGAACCTGAGCCAGGCCGCGCTGGACCGGCGCAATGTGGCACTGGAAGTGCGCTCCACCTTGGCTGGCGATGCCAATGCAAGCAAAGAGCGCACCATCGTCATCCCTTTGAGCGAAATCCAGCCCGGGCAAGAAGCCGACGAAGGCTTTGCCCGCCTCATCGGCGTGGGCAGCCCTTGGATGCCCCCCGTGGTGCGCAAGACGATCGCTGATGGGGCAGCTGCGCGTGCAGGCGTGCGCGACCAAGATCTGGTGCTGAGCATCAACCAGCAGCCTGTGGACGATGCCCTGCAATTGCAGCAACTGATTGGCAGCGACTTGTCCGGGCAAGCGCAGAGCTGGCAAGTCAAGCGCGGGGAACAGAAGCTGAATTTGCAAGTCACCCCGAATCTGGAAACGGTCAACGGCAAGCAAGTCGCGCGCGTGGGCATCTATTTCGGCGCGGCGCCGGCTACCGTGATGGTGCGCTACGGCTTGTTCGAAGGTTTGCGCTATGGCGTCAAGCAGGTGTGGGATGTGGCGCTGATCAGCATCAAGGGCTTTGTCAAGATGCTGAGCGGGCAGATCTCCGTCAAGAACCTGAGCGGGCCGATCACCATTGCCGATTACGCCGGGCGATCGGCCCAGGCGGGCTGGAGTGCCTACATCGCCTTCCTCGGCCTCATCAGCGTGAGCCTGGGCGTGCTGAATTTGTTACCCGTGCCGGTCTTGGACGGGGGGCACTTGATATATTATCTCTGGGAGGCTGCTGCGGGCCGCCCGGTATCGGAAGCTTGGCAATTGCGCCTGCAGAAAGCGGGCTTGATTTTGCTGGGATGCATGATGCTCATTGCCACTTTCAATGACATTGCCAGGCATTTCCATTGAACTTCGTCGTGGCTGGCCTCAGTCCCGTTCGTTCACTCCTTGATTCATGCACGATCGTTTCATTTCATGAGCCGTACCACATCCTCTTTTTCATTGAAGCCTCTGGTCGTCGCGGCCAGCCTGCTCTTTTCTGCCAATGCCGCCTGGGCGGCCGAACCTTTCGTCATCAAAGACATCAAGGTCGAAGGTTTGCAGCGCGTGGATGCGGGCACCGTTTTTGCTTCCATCCCCATGCGCGTAGGTGATACCTACAGCGACGAGCAGGGCGCCGCAGCCATCCGTTCGTTGTTTGATCTGGGCCTGTTCCAGGACGTGCGCATCGACGTGCGCGGCAACGACATGGTCGTGGTGGTGCAGGAGCGCCCCACCATCAACACGGTGGAGGTGAACGCGGGCAGCGAATTCAACAAATCGACCTTGCTGGGTGGTTTGGCGCGTTTGGGCGTTGGTTCGGGCCGCCCTTACGACAAGGCGGTGGAAACGCGCGCCGTTCAGGAATTGCTGCGCCAGTATCAGGAGCGAGGCTTTTACGGTGCGGAGATCACGCCCACCGTCACGCCCATCGAGCGCAACCGCGTCAACCTGCTGTTCACGGTCAAGGAAGGCTACAAATCGCGCATCAAGGACATTCGCTTCGTGGGCAACCAGGCCTTCAGCAGCGCCACGCTGCAAGACCAGATGGAGCTGAACACCGGCAACTGGCTCTCTTGGTACACCAAGTCCGATGTCTATACCGAAAACAAGCTCAACACCGATCTGGAAGCCCTGCGCAAGTTCTATCACGATCGCGGCTACATCGAATTCCGCGTGGATTCGGTGCAGACCGTGATCTCGCCCGAAAAGAAAGACATGAGCGTGGTCGTTCACGTGAGCGAAGGGCCGCGTTACGTGGTCTCCAAAGTGACGATGGACGGCGACTATCTGGGTAAAGAAGCCGAGTTCCAATCGTTCATCAAAATCAAGCCCGGTGCGGCTTACAAGCTTGAAGACGTGCAGGCGTCGATTGATGGCATTCAAAAGCATTTCGGCACTTACGGCCACGCCTTTGCCAAGGTCGAGGCCAAACCCCGCATCGACCCAGTCACCCAGCAAGTCGAGCTGATTCTGGCTGCCGAGCCGGGCCAAAGAGCCTACATTCGCCGCATCAATATAGCGGGCAACACCAAAACGCGCGATGAGGTCATCCGCCGCGAAATGCGCCAGTACGAATCGGCCTGGTTCGATCCCGAGAAGATGCGCCTTTCGCGCGAGCGCCTGGAGCGCCTGGGCTATTTCACCGACATCAATATCGAAACCCAGCCCGTGGACGGCTCGCCCGATCAGGCCGACATTCTGGTTACGGTCAAAGAGCGACCTACAGGCTCCATTCAGTTGGGCGCCGGTTTTTCGAGCACAGATAAGCTGACCTTTTCGTTCAGCTTGAGCCAGGACAATATTTTTGGCTCCGGCCAGTCTTTCTCGCTGAACATCAATACCGGTAAATACGACCGCACGTATTCGATCAGCTCGACCGATCCCTACTTCACCACATCGGGTATTTCCAGAACGTTCTACGCTTCACACTCCATGTCAGAGCCGCGGCCAGGGCAGGGCGGTGACTACCGCGTGCGTTCAGATAATGCGGGCTTGAGTTTTGGTGTGCCTGTTTCTGAAAGAGACACCATCAACTTCGGTTTGGGCGTGGAGCGTTACGGCATCCGCAAAAAAACCTCGACCCTGCCGCCTTCTTACCAGCGCTATATCGATTACTACGGCAAATCTGCCGTGGGCATGCCCATCAGCATTGGCTGGGCGCGCGACAGCCGCAACAGTGCGCTGGTGCCCACTGAGGGCTCTTTGCACCAAGTCAACGGCGTGTTGAGCCCAGCGGGCAAAATGCGCTATGCGTTGGCCACTTATAAATACCAGCAATACTTCCCGCTCACCAAGAACGTGACCCTCATGTTCAACACCGATCTGGGGTACGGCAAGGGTTTGAGCTGCCGCAAAGACGTGGCCTCAGGCGTCAGCCACAACTGCTTCCCCTTCTATAAAAACTTCTTTGCGGGTGGCACAGGCTCGGTGCGCGGCTTTGATTACGGCGGCATCGGCCCGCAAGAGGTGGACCCTACAACGGGCTCCTCCTACTCGGTGGGCGGCAATAAGATGTTCAACGTCAACCTGGAGTTGATCAGCCCGCTGCCAGGCGCTAACAACGACAAGACCCTGCGCCTGTTCGCCTTTGTGGATGCGGGTAATGTGTACGCCGATGCTTCGCCCAACTACAAGTCCACCTCTGCCGATCGCAGCGTCAGGGCATCGGCCGGTTTGGGCTTGCGCTGGATTTCGCCGCTGGGGCCGCTGAGCTTGTCTTACGGCCATCCGATCCGCAAGCAGCCAGGCGACAAATTGCAGAAGTTTCAATTTCAAATGGGGACGACATTCTGATGAAAACATCCAAACGCTTTCAACGCACATCCATCGGCCTGATTCTGGCGGCCAGTTGCTTGTGGACGGCGCATGCAGCGCAGGCGCAAGAGGTCTTTCCCACCCGCATCGGTTTTGTGAATGCCGAGCGCTTGTTCAGCGAGGCTGAAGCCTCCAAGGCTGCGCAAAACAAGCTCAAGCAAGAGTTTTCCGGCCGCGAGCGCCAGCTGGTGGCCCAGGGCAGCGCCTTGCAAAAAGCCATTGAACAGTTCGAGCGCGACGCACCCAAAATGAGTGAAGAGCAGCGCGCAACCAAACAGCAGCAGTTGATGGCACAAGACGCCGACTTTCAGCGCAAGCGCCAGGAATTTCAGGAAGACCTGAACAACCGCAAAAACGACGAGTTGCAGCGCTTCATTCAAAAAGCCAACCGCGTGATCGAGCAAACGGCCCGCCAAGAGCAGTACGACGTGATCATTCAGGAAGCGGCCTACATCAATTCCCGCATCGACATCACCGACAAGGTGTTGCGGGCACTGAATGCGGCCAAATAATCCATCCGCAAGGAGCAAAGGCGCTGCAAAGCGCCTTTTGTTTTAGTGGGTTGGCAGAAGAGAGTAGATACGCCACCAGCGTAAACAAGTGGCCTTCTAAAAATCAGTCCTCTTGACTGGAAAAACACTATGTCTTATTCGCTCGGAGAAATTGCCGATTTTTTACAGGCCCATGGCGGCGTGCTGCATGGCGATCGCCATCAAAGCATTGCGCGCATTGCGCCTTTGAAAACGGCGGATGCGCACAGCATCACTTTCCTCAGCAATCGCCACTTTCTGCCGCATTTGCAAGAGAGTGCGGCGGCTTGTGTCATTGTGGCCCCTTGGGCGCAAGAGTTGGCACGCAGCCGTGGTTTGAATCACATCGTGATGAATAACCCTTACGCCGGGTTTGCACGCCTGAGCCAATGGTGGAAGCAGCGCAGCCAGCCTCGGCCCGACTACCACATCCACCCCACGGCTTTTGTGCACCCCCAGGCGCATGTTGCGCCCGATGCCATCATCGGACCCATGTGTGTGGTGGAGCAGGGCGCTTCGGTAGGGGCCGGTTCTTGGCTCAAATCGCGCGTGACATTGAGCGAAGGCTGCTCCATCGGCGAGCGCTGCATTGTGCATGCGGGCGCTGTCATTGGGGCCGATGGCTTCGGCTTTGCGCAAGACCAGGGCCAGTGGGTCAAAATCGAACAGCTGGGCCGTGTGCGCATCGGCAACGATGTGGAAATCGGCGCCAACACCTGCATCGACCGTGGCGCGCTGGACGACACCGTGATTGAAGACGGCGTGAAGCTCGACAACCTGATTCAAATCGCCCACAACGTGCACCTGGGCCGCAACGTGGCCATGGCCGCCTGCTCGGGCATTGCCGGCAGCACCACTGTGGGCGCAGGCTGCACCATTGGTGGCGCAGCCAACATCATGGGGCACATCACGCTGGCCGAAGGGGTGCATATTTCAGCCACATCCTTTGCCTCGCGCTCGCTGCACAAGCCGGGGGTTTACACGGGATTTTTCCCCATCGACGATAATGCCGCGTGGGAAAAAAATGCCGCCACGGCCAAGCAGTTGCACAAACTGCGCGACCGCATCAAAGCACTCGAACAAGAATTGAAAGCATTGCAAAAATCATGACGCAGTCAGCGCCTCCAATGGATATTTTCAAAGTGATGCGGCATTTGCCGCACCGTTACCCGTTTTTGCTGATCGACCGCGTGATCGAGGTCGATTTGGAAAACAAACGACTCAAGGCCATCAAAAACGTCACCATCAACGAACCGTTTTTTGGCGGCCACTTTCCGCATCACCCGGTCATGCCCGGTGTGTTGATCTTGGAAGCCATGGCGCAAGCTTCGTCGCTCTTGTTCACTTACCCCAATGGCGACACAGGCCTGGCCCCAGACACGGTGTACTACTTCGCAGGCATTGACAATGCACGCTTCAAACGCCCCGTGATCGCTGGCGACCAAATCGTTTTTGAAGTCACCGCCGATCGTGGGCGTGGCGGCATCTACAAATACCACGCCACCGCTTCAGTTGATGGCGAGCTGGCCTGCGAGGCCGACTTGATGTGCGCCGTGCGCAAAGTCTGAAACGGATTGCAAGGAAAAAGCCCGTGGCGCACATTCACCCAACCGCCCTGATCGACCCTTCTGCCCAGGTGGCGGCTGATGCCACGATTGGCGCTTTCACCCTCATCGGCCCGCATGTCACGATTGGCGCGCGCAGCGTCATCGGCTCGCACTGCGTGATCGAAGGGCACACTACCATCGGCGAAGACAACCGCATCTATTCCCACAATGCCATTGGCGGCGCGCCGCAAGACAAGAAGTACGCGGGCGAGCCCACCCGGCTGGAAATCGGCCACCGCAACACCATCCGCGAATTTTGCACCATCAACACCGGCACCGTGCAAGACAGTGGCTGCACCCGCGTGGGTGACGACAACTGGATCATGTCCTCCGTGCACATCGCGCACGATGTGCAAGTAGGCAACCAAACCATTTTGGCCAGTTACGTGGGGCTGGCGGGCCATGTGCAGGTGCACGACTGGGCCATCATCGGCGGGCAATCGGGCATCCACCAGTTCTGCCGCGTGGGCGCGCATGCCATGCTCGGCTCCAACTCGGCCGTGAATCAAGACATTCCGCCCTATATGCTGGTGGACGGCAATCCTGGCAAGCCCCGCAGCTTCAATATCGAAGGACTGCGCCGCCGGGGCTTTTCACCCAATCGCATCGCCGCCATCAAGGCCATGCACAAATACCTGTATCGCGATGGCCTGCCGCTGGAACAAGCCCGCGCGGCCATAGATGCTTTGGCGATTGAATACTCTGAAGCGGATGACGATATCCGCCGCATGCTCGACTTTTTGGTGGGCAGCAAGCGGGGCATTGTGCGGTGAGCTTGGGTGAAGAGTTTGCTTGGCCCTTACTTAAACAGTATGCGAAGAAATCACGGGTAGCCTGGCAAGTGCGATTCAATAAAGAGTTTTTTTAGCTCTTGATTCATCTAAAAAAAACACATCTGCAATGACAACTCATTTGTTTGATTGTTCATTCCAAGCTCTATCGGGCTGACGATTCAAAGACACAAAGCCCCTCGCTGTTTCAATCCATTTGATTTTTTGCACTGCCTATTCCGCAGTGAAAGTTTTTTTCTGAGTCAATCTTGCAGCGTATGAATTCCAGCGCTTTACGCATCGGCATGGTGGCAGGCGAAGCCTCGGGCGACCTGCTGGCCAGCCTGCTGCTGCAAGGGGTAAGCCAGCATTGGCCCCAGTGGCGGGCCAGCGGCATTGGCGGGCCGCGCATGCAGGCGCAGGGTTTTCAGGTGCTGTGGCCCAGCCAGTTGCTGGCGGTGCATGGCTATAACCTGGAAGTGTTCAAGCGCGTGTTTGGCCTGTGGCGCATTCGCTCGCAGCTGCGCCAGCGTTTTCTGCAAGAGCGGCCCGACGTTTTCATCGGTGTGGATGCGCCCGATTTCAACTTCGGCCTGGAAGAAAGTTTGCGGCAAAAGGGCATCCGTACGGTGCATTTTGTTTGCCCTTCCATCTGGGCCTGGCGGCCGCATCGCGTCCATACCATTCGCCGCAGCGCCGATCATGTGTTATGCCTGTTTCCTTTCGAGCCCGCCTTGCTGGAACAGCACGGCATTGCCGCGACCTACGTGGGCCACCCATTGGCCAGCGTGCTGCCGCTGGAGCCCGATCAGCAAGCCGCGCGTGCTGCACTGCAATTGCCGCCAGAGGCTGAAGTGCTGGCGCTGCTGCCGGGCAGCCGCGATTCCGAAATTGCTTACTTGGCTCCTCGCTTTCTGGAGGCAGCCCGTCTGCTGCACCAACGTCGCCCGGGCCTGCGTTGCTTGCTGCCTGCAGCACCCGGTTATCTGGCCCGCCTGCAAGGCATGGTGCAAGCGGCTGGCCTCGGCCATGTGATCACGGTGCTAGACGGCCAATCGCACGAGGCGCTTACGGCCTGCAACGTCACGCTCATCGCCAGTGGCACAGCCACGTTGGAAGCGGCTTTGCTCAAGCGCCCAATGGTGATCTCTTACGCCGTGCACCCCATCTCGGCGCGCATCATGCGCAGCAAGCAGTTGCAGCCCTGGGTGGGCCTGCCCAA
>JAUMXD010000058.1 GCA_030529305.1 Allobrachymonas sp. | reverse complement strand
TCCCATTGAATCAGGAGCGAAACATGAAATTCTGGACAGGCATCGTCACACCCAAAGTGCAGGAATCGAAAGATTTTTACGTGCGGCTGTTTGGCTGTGAAGTGATTTACGAAGGTGAAGGCGGCTGGTTCGTGCTGCTGCAATTGGGCGAGAGTGAATTGGGCTTGATGCAACCTGATCTGCCGACGCAAGCGCCGCTGTTTCGCCAGCCCCTGCAAGGGCCGGGCCTGTGGATCAGTGTGGACGTGGACGATGTGGACGCGCACCACGAGCGCATCCGCGCCTTGGGCGTGCCGATTGAAGTGGCGCTGCGCGACGAGCCTTGGGGCGATCGCCATTTCGTGGTGCTGGACCCCAATGGCGTGGCGGTGGATATCGTGCAGCACCAAACGCCCGCGCAATGAGGGGTGGCAAGTGCCGCGCTGAGGCAGACACGCGCTTGTCGATAGTTGCGTGTTCCAGCAGGGCTTGCGTGGCACGGCTGTAGCCAAGTCGTCGCAACAAGCATGCGCATGCAAGCGCCATAAAAAACAAGCGAGCGTGCCGCCCAAGCAGCACACCCGCTGGTTGTGATTGAGAAGCCCAATCGCCTGGTGCTCGCTCGCGCTGGCGTTTGTGCCCTTGGCAAGCCCGCAAACGGCGCAGGGCTTTCTTTTACAAGCGCTCGAAAATCGCGGCAATGCCCTGGCCCGCGCCAATGCACATGGTCACCAGTGCATAGCGCCCGCCCGTGCGCTGCAGTTCGTGCACGGCCTTCACGGTCAGGATGTTGCCGGTGGCGCCAATGGGGTGGCCCAGGCCAATGCCCGATCCGTTGGGGTTGAGCTTGACGGGATCGAACTGCAATTCGCGCGCCACGGCCAGTGCCTGTGCGGCAAAGGCTTCGTTGGCTTCGATCACATCGATGTCGGCCAATTGCAAGCCCGCTTTTTGCAGCGCCAGGCGGCAGGCGGGCACGGGGCCAATGCCCATGTATTCGGGCTCCACGCCCGCGTGTGCGTACGACACCAGCCGCGCCAGCGGCTGGATGCCGCGCGCTTTGGCCGCGCCTGCTTCCATCAGCAGCACGACCGATGCCGCATCGTTGATGCCCGATGCATTGGCCGCCGTGACCGTGCCGTTTTCTTTCACGAACACGGACTTCATCTTCTGAAAGTCTTCGATCTTGGCGCCTGCACGCAGGTGTTCGTCGCGGTCGAACACGATATCGCCCTTGCGGATTTTGATCGTTACGGGCACGATCTGATCCTTGAAGCGGTTTTCGGCCCAGGCTTGCTCGGCGCGTTGGTGGCTCAGCAACGCTAGCTCATCCTGATCCTCGCGGCTGATTTGCCATTTGGCCGCCACGTTCTCGGCGGTGATGCCCATGTGCGTGCCGGTGAAAGGGTCGGTGAGCGCGCCCACCATCATGTCCACCAGCTTGCTGTCGCCCATGCGTGCGCCCCAGCGGCTGGCCAGGCTGGCGTAGGGGCCGCGGCTCATGTTCTCGGCGCCGCCGCCCAGGGCCACATCGCAATCGCCCAGCAAAATGGCCTGCGCGGCCGATACCACCGCCTGCAGGCCCGAGCCGCACAGGCGGTTCACATTCATCGCCACCGTTTCTTTGGGGCAGCCGCCTTCGACAGCCGCAAAGCGCGAAAGGTACATGTCCTTCGGCTCGGTATTGACCACGTGGCCAAACACCACCTGCTCCACGTCTTTGCCCTCAAGGCCCGCACGGGCAATGGCTTCGCGCACGACGAGCGCAGCCAACTCGCTGGGCGGCACATCTTTCAGGCTACCGCCAAAAGCGCCAATGGCGGTACGAAGGGCGCTGACAACGACGACTTCACGGCTCATAGGGATATCCTTTCAAAAATGTGCTGAAAAAAAGATGGGCAAATGCGTAAAAATTTGCTTCCGTTCCATCATAGCGGAAGGGGGATGCCGCTGGGCGCGAGGTAGTCACCAGGTGATGGGAATGAAACATGGCTGCGCGACAATGCGCGGCAGGTGGGGTGTGCGCTTTGCTGGTGTACGTTGATGCCTTTGTGCAGAAGGTGCAGTTGCTGGGTGCATAGGCGGGCGTTGCCAACTGCGTGCTTATTGCTAAGCGGTTGCCAAGCTGTCATGCTTGCTGCGCTGCGGTGGCATGCCACTTGCCCTGCCTATCCCACTTGATGAGCGTTGGCGTTTACAGCAAACAGTTCCGATCTTCACAACCACTGCTCGAAACAGAAACTTTTTGCCATGCTTGATTTTTTGCGCACGCTGTTGCTGGCGCTGCAGTTTTTCACCCGCATTCCGCTGCCTGCGGCTTGGGCGCAGTGGGCCGACTTTTCGCCAGCACGCCTGCGCTCGGCCATTGCCTGCATGCCCATCGTGGGCTGGTTGGTGGGGGGCGTGGCCGCGGCCATGTTTGCGGCTGTGTTGCAGCTGTGGGGCACGCCGTGGATGTGGCAGCACGCGCCCGGCCTGCTGCTGGCACTGGCGGCCTTGCTGAGCACGGCTATCACCATTGGCCTGACCGGCGCCATGCACGAAGACGGCCTGGCCGATGTGGCCGATGGCCTGCTGGGCAGTGCCAATGCCGAGCGCGCCCTGCAGATCATGAAAGACCCGCGCGTGGGCAGCTACGCCGTGCTGGCGCTGGTGCTGGCTTTGCTGCTCAAAACCGCGCTGCTGGCCGTGCTGGCTTTGTTGAACGTGCAGGCGGCGCTGTATCTGCTGCTGGCCGCGCATGTGCTGTCGCGGTTTTTTCCGCTGCTGCTGGTCAACCGCTTGCCGCATGTGGGGCTGGCCGGGCAATCCAAAACGCAGCAGATGGCCGGCGTGATTGATCGCATCCAGCTCTGGCCGGCGACCCTGTGCTGCCTGCCGTTGGTGGTCGTTTGCTGGTGGCTGCCGCAAGGCCCACGCCTGCTGCTGGCCACGGGCTTGTGCGCCCTGGCCGCAGGCGCGGTGGCGCTGGGCATGGGGCATTGGTTCAAGCGGCGCTTGCAAGGCTTTACCGGCGATTGCTTGGGCGCAACGCAGCAAGTGTGCGAGCTGGCCTGCTACGCCACGGCGCTGACGGTGCTGCTGCATCTGGGCTAGGCCATGCCGGCAGCGACTCGCCCCTGCTGGGCAAGCGATTGCGGCGCGGCGCGCTGGTATCTGCTGCGCCATGCCCAGCCCATGATCGCGCCGGGCGTTTGCTACGGGCAGCTGGATGTGGCGGCTGATGTGGCAGCCACAGCCCAGGCTGCGGCGGCCTTTGCTGCGCATTGGCAGGCGGCGCATGCGAGCAAAGTTGAAGCTGGGGGCGCACAGCTGCAGTTGCTGGCCTCGCCCCTGCAGCGTTGCCAGCAATTGGCGCAGCGAGTGTTGCGGCAGTTGGGGCCGCCACCGCCTCAACCGTCAACCCGTGCCCCCACACCAGAGCCAACTCCAACACCCCTCGGCTGGACGCTGCACACCCATGCGGGCCTGGCCGAAATCCATTTCGGCGCGTGGGAAGGCGTGGCCTGGAACGACTTGCCCGCCCACGCCTGGCAAGCGTGGATGAGCAACTTTGCCCAGCATCAGCCCACGGGGGGCGAATCGCTGGCGCAATTGCTGCAACGGGTGCTGGCGGCGGCGCAACACACGGCGCAGTGGTTGCGGCAGCAGCCGCAAGGCGTGGCGGTGTGGGTCACGCACGCAGGCGTGATGCGCGCGCTGCACTGGTTGCTGCAACATGGCCGTGCGCTGCCTGCGACGGCCGATCAGTGGCCGCAAGAAGGCGCTTGCGGCTATGGGCAATGGCTGGCGCTGGACGATGCGGCTGTTGATGCTGCCGCGCACCGCTTGCTGAGCTTGGCGCCGCTGCACAGCCCTTGAGTTTCAAGCCCGGCACCCATCCGCCTGCATTCACAGCCACCGGCCCGCGTCGGCAAAGGCCGTACAAAAGAGCTTGCCCTCAACGGGGCCGGCCGATTTGCTCAGCCCCAAACGCAAGCAGACTTTTACAATTCGCGCATGAGTACCACGCCCTACGCCCCCTTTCCCACGGGTCGCGCGCGCCGCCTGCGCCGCGATGCCTTCACGCGCAATCTGGTGCGCGAACATCGCCTGCATCCGCACGACTTGATCTATCCGGTTTTCGTGATCGATGGCCTCAAGCGGCGCGAGGCTGTGCCCTCCATGCCTGGTGTGGCGCGCCTTTCGCTGGATTTGCTGCTGCCCGTGGCCGAGCAATGCCTGAGCCTGGGCATTCCGTACATCGCGCTCTTTCCGGTGATTGAAGCCAATCTGAAAGACGCCACCGGCAGCGAAGCCGCCAACCCGCGCGGCTTGATTCCCACGGCCGTGCGCGCGCTCAAGCACCGCCTGCCCGAGCTGGGCATCATCACCGATGTGGCGCTCGACCCCTACACCAGCCACGGGCAAGACGGCATCCCCGACGAGCACGGCTACCTGCGCAACGATGCCACCATCGAACAGCTACAAAAGCAGGCGCTGTGCCAGGCCCAGGCCGGGGTGGACATGGTGGCCCCCAGCGACATGATGGACGGGCGCATCGGCGCCATTCGCCGCGCGCTGGACGAACAGGGCCTGATCGACACGCGCATCATGGCCTACAGCGCCAAATACGCCAGCAGCTTTTACGGCCCGTTTCGCGATGCGGTGGGCAGCGCCGCCAACCTGGCCAAGGGCAACAAGAAGACTTATCAGATGGACCCCGCCAACAGCGACGAAGCCCTGCGCGAAGTCGCGCTGGACATCAACGAAGGCGCGGATATGGTCATGGTCAAACCCGGCCTGCCCTATCTGGACGTGCTGCAGCGCGTGAAAGAAACCTTTCGCGTGCCCACCTGTGCGTATCAGGTCAGCGGCGAATACGCCATGCTCAAGGCCGCCGCGCAAAACGGCTGGATTGACCATGATGCGGTGATGATGGAATCGCTGCTCGCTTTCAAACGCGCCGGGGCCGATGGCATCCTCACCTACAGCGCCATCGAAGCCGCGCAGTGGCTGCGCCAGTACGACGGGGTGGCTTGATAAGGCTTGGCTGCTTTGCTGGGCGACGCGCTGTGCCCAACAGCAGCCCAATTCGCCCAGAAGACGGCACACAGCGCGTGAATCAACGCCGCATGGATGGCGCAGCGCGTTTATTCAGAGCGAGAAGCATCTGCCGCCCATTTGGCAACGGCGGCTTGCGCCTCGCGCAAACTGCATCCGTGCACTTCACGGTAACAACGCATGGCCAAAATGCGGTGGCCGTTTTGCAGCAGGCGCATCACATCGGTGTCACTAGCGTGACCCGCTTGAGGGTAAACGCCCTTGGCCCGCAGCGCCATGATGCGCAAATGCACCCAGATATGCGCTGTAGATAGCGCGATGCCGATCAGGCCCAGGGCCATCAGCCAGAGGGGAATGGCGGTTATTTGCATGTCCTGTTCTTTCTGCAAGCGGGATGACTGAGGGATGCGGTTGGCGGCAGCAAGTGAGCACAACGCGCAGGGGCTGGGCATTCTTCATGTCCAGCAGCCATACACATCATCCGCCCAACCAACGCGCCAGCCAAGAAGTTTTGGACGCGGGCACTTCAAAGCGCAACATCTTGCGCGCGGCCAGCTCTTCAACTAAGGCCAGCGTTTCCATCGCCGCCCACATGTGGCGCGGCTCATCATGAAAACCCAGCAGTTCGACCTTGTTGTGCACCAGCGTGAAGTCAATGGCGCTGCGCAAAACGCGATTGGTGCACCAGGTGCTTAGCTCTGCGGTTTGGATTTGCTTGTCCAGCCTGGCAACAGCTTGCGGATAGCGTTGCACGAAGGCCGCCACAACAGCCGAGCAGCGCGTGGTGTGGATGGCGATCATGGGCGAAGCATGGGGTTCGTCAGCGCTTGGTGTAATGGGCGCGCATCACGTTTGCGCTGCAACGGGTGGGGTCAAGGCCTCGGCCTGCGGCAACCGAATCGCTGTCTGCAAACCCTCCCACACCGGCACCAGCCCAGCGGGTAAAGGCGGCAGCGCGCCCAGGTCGATGCGGCTTTCGCGTGGGTCGTGAAAGTCGCTGCCGCACGAAGCGTACAGCTCGTGCTGCTGCGCCAGACGGGCGTAGTGCGCGATTTCGGTGGCGTTGTGCGCACTGGTTACCACCTCCACAGCTTGCCCGCCCAGGGCGATGAATTCGTCGAAAAAAGCCTGCTCTTGCACGGGCGAAAAATCGTAGCGCGCGGGGTGCGCCACCACGGCCAGGCCGCCTGCGGCGTGAATCCATTGCAGCGCATCGCCCAGGCTGGCCCATTGGTGCGGCACAAAGCCGGGCTGGCCGTCGCCCAGATAGCGTTGAAACACTTCGCCCATGCTGCGGCAGGCGCGGCTTTCCACCAGATAACGCGCCAGGTGCGCGCGCGAAATCAGTTCGGGGTTGCTGACGTAGCGCAGCGCCCCTTCCCACACACCTTCAATGCCTAGTGCCGCCAATTTGCGCGACATGGCCTGCGCCCGCTCGGCGCGGCCCATGCGGTTGCGGCGTAGATGCTCAACGAACGCAGCATCGTTCTCGTCCACACCCAAGCCCACGATGTGAATGGTTTTTTCCTGCCAGGTGACAGACACTTCCACCCCCGACAGAAACGGAATGCCCAGCCGCTGGGCCGCAGCTGCGGCTTCGGCCACGCCGCCCACTTCGTCGTGATCGGTCAGCGCCCACAAGTCCACGCCGCGGGCGTGCGCCCGCTCGGCCAGCTCGATGGGGGTGCAAGTGCCGTCGGATACGACGGAGTGGCAGTGTAGATCGGGGCGTTGGGGCGTGGGCAGATTCACGATATCAGGTCAAAACAGGTAGAAAAGGCGGCTGTGAAGTGGCTGTTCAGCCGAAGAACTGGTTGCAACGGGGGCAAAGCGGGGAGGTTGGCCGAACAGCAAATAGATGGCAGGACTTTAAAGCTGATTGAAAATCTTTTCACGGAGCTTGGATGAGAGGTTTATGCTCAGCTGCATCGCAAATTTGCAAGTCTTTTTGGGTTGACGAGCAGAGGTCATGGGATTGCATTCTCGCTGCGCGGGCGCTGCCTGGCGAAATGTTTCGTCCCATGTCCAGTTATTTTGTACGGAGATCAGCAACACCTCTGAAGCAATTTGTGGATCGTTTGAGTGCAAGCCGGGGCTTTTCAGGATGAAAGGCTGCAGCGGATGGGCCTGGTGGTAGCAGGGGGCTGCTTGCAGTTGCAACTGGCGGGCAGTATGGCGGCAGATTGAGGATGGATGGCCGCAGCGCATGCCGTCTTGGCCTGCAATTCCTTGATCTAAGTCGTCTTGTTAGCTGCGCAGCCGGAAAAAGGAGGGAGCCTGGCCTTTCAGCGCTCAAGCCGCACGGTGCTGCAACGATTGTGTGAGCGCGCGCAGAGTTTGGGTGTGGGCGTTGTCTGGCAGATGAGCCAAGGCTGCCAGGGCCAGGTCAGCCTGTTCGCTGGCTTTGTGGCGGGCGGCTTGCAGGGCGCCACTGTTGCGCACCACGGCTTGCACTTCTTGCAGCAGGGCGGGGTCTAGCGTGGCCGCTTGCTCGGCTGCATCGGCAGAGGGCGTGCTGAATTGCTCAATCACGCCGCGCAGCCATTGGGCTTGCTCAGGCGCGGCCATTTGTTGCGCCAGGATCAATGGCAGGGTGGGTTTGCCTTCGCGCAGGTCATCGCCCAGGTTTTTGCCCAGCGCATCGACATGGCCGTCGTAATCAAGCACATCGTCGATGATCTGGAACGCCGTGCCCACAGCTTGCCCGTAGCGGGCGCAGTGTTCTTCACATTCGGGGCTGCTGCGGCTGAGTACGGCACCCAGGCGGGCGCTGGCTTCGAACAGTTTGGCGGTTTTGGCGCGGATCACGCGCAGGTAGCCGTCTTCGTCCAGCGCGGTGTTGCCTAGGTGCATGAGTTGCAGCACCTCGCCTTCGGCGATGGTGTTGGTGGCATCGGCCAGAATTTGCATCACGCGCAGGTCTTGCACCTGCACCATCATCTGAAAGGCGCGCGAATACAAAAAGTCGCCCACCAGCACGCTGGCGGGGTTGCCAAAGCGTGCGTTGGCCGTGGGCAGGCCGCGGCGCAGATTGGACTCGTCCACCACATCATCGTGCAACAGCGTGGCGGTGTGGATGAATTCGACCACGGCGGCGAGCCGGTGGTGCTCGGTGCCCGTGTAGCCCAAGGCCCCCGCGACCAGCAGCAGCAGGGCCGGGCGCAGGCGCTTGCCGCCTGCCTGGATCAGGTATTGCGACACTTCTGCCACCAAAGGCACGCCGGTGTGCAGGCTGGTGTGGATCAGGCGATCAACGGCCTGCATATCGGCCGCAATGACCGGAAAGACAGAGGGAGCTGGGGCGTGCAAGAGCCGACCTCGCAACAAAGAAAAGGGTGGGGATTGACCAAGCTGCGGGCGCTGGAACCATAAGCGCAGAACCCGTCAGGCTGGTCGGCTTTTAAAGGCAGCCGCCGATTATAGGAGCTGGCTTACTGGCTACCTGGCGGGTGCAGGGCAGGATACGGAGCGGTGAATGGGAAGTTGCGGCGTTGTATGGAACGGTGGTGCTGGGCTGCGGAAGCCGAATGAGATGGGTGTTTGTGCCATGTGGATTGCCTAAGCCACATCACTGGCAAAGCGCCTGAAGGAAATGTGACAAACGCAGTGTGTAGCTGGCTGATTTTGCGAGACGGGGCGCTACCAGCGAACGTGCCTGAAGCACTGGCGTCGTATCGGCTTCACCTTTGCCAAGCTGCCGACAGTTCAGAGTGAGGAGGAAAGCCAACAAAAAGCAAAGCCCCCTGCCCCGCCCAGAAGTGGCGCGAGCTGGGGGCTGTGGTGGCTACACCATTCAGCGTTGCGGCTGCGTCAAAACACCAGGGCAACACTGAGCAGATAAGGCCAACCAGTTACGGCCGGGCCGCGCGCCAGACGCCGTTGAGGCCGTCGCCCAGTTTGTCGCCGGGCTTCATGTCTTTGATGAAGTAGTACAGCGGCATGCCTTTGTAGGCCCATTGCTTGCTGCCATCGGCACGCGTGATGATGGTGTAGTCACCCAGCGGCTGGGCCTTGTTAGCCACAGCCAGCGGCGGCCAGTTGACGGCGCATGGGCCGTTGCAGGCCGAGGTGCCGCTGTTGGCGCTGTCTTTGGCAAAGGTGTAGAGCGTCATGCCCTTGGGGCCGATGAGCACGCCATCACGCGATTGCGTAGGGGTGCTTTTGCTCTGCATCGCCGCATCAGGTGTTTTTTGGGCGCTGCCACAAGCCGTCAAAGCGGCGGTTGCCGCGGCAATGGCGATGAGTTTGCTGAAAGTCATGATCGATTCTCCTTGCTGTGATTGAATGAATCATCAAAAGCTGAGCGGGCAGTGTAAGCCGTGCCTGGCCTTTGCTTGCCCTTGGGCCGGGGCAGCCATGTTTGCGTGGGCTGCTGCAAATGCGCACGAAAGGCAGGTGGATGAAAAACGACGCCTCAGCCCTCCAAACCCTTGCCGCCCTGCCCGTCTGCGCTTTCGATCAGTTCGATTTTGTAGCCGTCGGGGTCTTGCACAAAGGCGATGACGGTACTGCCGCCTTTGACCGGCCCGGCCTCGCGCGTGATGGTGCCACCTGCGGCGCGGATGCGTTCCACGGCTGCAGCGGCATCGAGCACGCCCAGCGCCAGGTGGCCGTAGGCGGTGCCCATGTCGTATGCGTGCACGCCGTAGTTGTAGGTCAGCTCCAGCTCGACATGCTCGGGGTTGCTGCCAAAGCCCAAAAAGGCCAGGGTGTATTGGTATTCGGGGTTGTCCGATGTGCGCAGCAGGCGCATGCCGATGACGCGGGTGTAAAAGTCGATGGAGCGCTGCA
>JAUMXD010000057.1 GCA_030529305.1 Allobrachymonas sp. | reverse complement strand
TGCCATTGGCGCCGACGATGGCCCAGCGCTGCCCGCAGGCAAAGCGTGCCGACACCTGGCGCAAAACCGGTGCGCCCTGATAACGCACGCTGATGCCTTCGAGCACGATGGCGCCGGTGGGTGCAGTAGGGGCGGGCGTTTGAGTGGCGTTGGCAGATGGCGCATCAGCCCTGCCGTGGGGCTGTGAGCTATCTGTTGATGCGCCTGCAGCTGACGCTTCACCCGCATCAGTCGCAGGCGGAGCCGTCAAAGTTGCGGCTTGCTCAATAGATGAGGGGGGGTGAGCACTGGTTGGCGAAGCTGGCTGGTTGGCTGCAGTGTTGATGTGCGCAGTGCCGATGCGCTGTGCGAACGCATCCTCAGCCTGCGCTGTTTGTTGGGGTTGGGTGTGGCGCGTAGATGGATTCATGGCTGCACACTGCTCAGGCCGCGGCGCATTTGAATCGCCTCTGCCACATGGGCGGTTTCAACGGTGGGGCGATTGGCCAGATCGGCCACAGTACGCGCCACGCGCAAGATGCGGTGCATGGCGCGGGCGCTCCAGCCCAGCTGGCTGGCAGCGGCTTGCAAAAAGCGCGCGGCATCGTCTTGCAGCTGCACGGCTTCTTCCAGCGCCTGCCCTTGCAAAGCGGCGTTGGGGCAGTGCTGGCGCGCCAAGGCCCGTTCGCGCGCCGCCTGTGCCCGGCCGCGCACGGCAGCGCTGCTTTCGCCGGGCGCGGCATGCATCAATTCATCGGGTGGCAGGGCGGGTACCTCGATGTGCAGGTCGATGCGGTCCAGCAAGGGGCCGCTGAGTTTGCCCTGATAACGACTGACTTGGTCGGGCGTGCAGCGGCAACTGCGCACGCGGCTGCCCAGGTAGCCGCAGGGGCAGGGGTTCATGGCTGCGATCAGCTGAAAGCGCGCCGGAAAAATGGCTTGCTGCGCCGCGCGCGAGATGTGAATGTGCCCGCTTTCGAGCGGCTCGCGCAGGGCTTCAAGCGCGGGGCGGGGGAATTCGGGCAGCTCGTCCAGAAACAGCACGCCCGCATGCGCCAGGCTGATTTCGCCGGGGCGCGGGGGCGAGCCGCCCCCCACCAGTGCCACTGCGCTGGCCGAGTGGTGCGGAGCGGCATAGGGACGGCGGCCCCAATCGGCCAGGCGGAATTTGCCCGCCAGGCTGGCGATGGCGGCGCTGGCTAAAGCCTCATCGGTGTGCATGGGCGGCAGCAGGCCGGCAAAGCGTTGCGCCAGCATCGACTTGCCCGAGCCAGGCGGCCCGACCATGAGCAGGCTGTGCCCGCCTGCGGCGCAAATTTCCAGCGCGCGCCGGGCTGCGGCTTGGCCTTTGACGTCGGCCAGATCAGGGTAGTGCGGCTCGGACAGGCGGGCCGAGGCTTGCAGCAGCGGCAGGGAGTGGGCATTGTGGTTTGCGGCATCGCTTGCATCTGCAGCGTGGGTAGATGCGTGACTGGTGTGCTCGGCATGGGCGGGCAGAAAGTGGCGTACCACATCCAGCAGGGTTTGAGCCTGATAGACCTGTGCACCGGGCACCAGGGCGGCTTCTTGCGCGCTGCCCGGCGGCAGAATCAGTGGTGCCGTTTCGCCTTGCTGTTGCAGGGCCGCGGCCATGGCCAAAGCGCCGCGCACGGGGCGCAAGCTGCCAGAGAGCGACAGTTCGCCCGCAAACACGTGCTGCTGCAAAGCGGTGGCCGGGATTTGGCCGCTCGCAGCCAGAATGCCCAAGGCAATGGGCAGGTCGAAACGGCCGGAATCCTTGGGTAAATCGGCCGGCGCCAGATTGACGGTGATGCGCTTGTTGTGCGGAAATTCCAGCCCGCTGTTCTGGATGGCGCTGCGCACGCGCTCGCGCGCCTCTTTCACTTCGGTATCGGCCAGGCCCACCAGCGTGAAGCTGGGCAAGCCATTGGCCAGATGCACCTCGACCGTGACGGCAGGCGCTTCCAATCCCAGCAGGGCGCGGCTGGCTACCAGGGCAAGACTCATACGTGGGCGGTGAGCTTCAAAGATGGCGGGAAGAAAGTGCTGGCAAACGAGAAGGTTTGCGGGAGGCTTGCCCTGAACAGGGTGCTGTTGACGTTCTTCACACCTGATCGGCAAAAGTTGGCTGAAGTGCCAACCCGCAAAAGTGTTGAAGAAGCGGTCGGGATTTGCGGTTGCAAACGTTCAAATTCCGTCATCTTCAGGCCCGTGCCGCAAGATGCGCTGGATGATAGCAGCGGCAAATCCGCGGCTGGCGAGAAAGCGCATTTGCTTGGCGCGTTCGGCCGGGGTGCTGGGCAAGGCGCCGAATTTTTTCTGCCACAGGGCTTGCGCGCGCGCATACTCACTCTGGGCAGTTGCTTGCAGCAGTTCCCGGCAGGTGTCGGCATCAATGCCTTTTTGCTGCAGCGCCTGGCGCAGGCGGGCTTGGCCGAAGCGGGCGCTGCGCTGGTGCAGCAGGGCCTCGGCGGCGCGGCGGTCATCCAGCCAGCCTTTGACCTGCATTTCATCCAGCACGGCGGGGATGAGGCGGCTTTGCTCTTCCAGCCAGGCGGCGGCTTGTTCGTGTGCCGTGCTGGTGGCGGCTTCGTGGACTACCGCGCTATCTGTTGCAGGGCCGTCATCGCCAGAAAGATGCCTTGCATCTTCCCAAGTGCCGAGGGCGTCGCTGTATTCGACGCATGGCTTGAAAGCGAGCGCCGACGTGCGTCTTTGCTCTGCGCCAGCCGGGGCCGATGTGCAGGCGCTGGGGCGCTGGCGGCCTGCACCCTTGGCCTGCTTGACAGCTTGTACACGCAACCAGCTCAGCAACTTTTGATGCATTTCTGCGCGCGAGTAATCGCGCAGGGCCAGCAGTTGCAGGGCCTTGCCTTTGAGGGTGGTGGCAGAGGAGCGAACCATCAAATCGTACTTGGCTAATACAAAGACAAGGGCAGAGGCTTGCGAGTACCTGATCCTGATCTTACAAACGCGCGAACCCACCACAGGGAAGGTCTGGGTAACAAAGCCGCAGTCAACCCCATGTAGCGATGCGCGGCGGCAAGGCTAACGCTGCGCTGCTGCATCCCCATCACTTCGCAGCGCCGGGTCCAGTGCGTTATCGGCAGCGCAAAATCAGCACAGAGGTTGACGACAAGCCAAGCGTTGAGCGCGCGTGCTGTGTGTCTTATGCCTCGTCGGCTGCTTCTGGTGCTGCGGGGGCGTTGGCGAGCAGGGCAATGCCCAGCTGTTCGCGGATGCGGTTTTCGATTTCGTGGGCCAGATCAGGGTTTTCGCGCAGAAATTCGCGTGTGTTGTCGCGCCCCTGGCCGATTTTTTCACCTTTGTACGAATACCAGGCACCGGCCTTGTCGATGATTTTGGCTTGCACGCCCATGTCGATGATTTCGCCCAGGCGGCTGATGCCTTCGCCGTAGAGGATGTCGAAAGTGGCGTCTTTGAAAGGAGGCGCGACTTTGTTCTTGACGACTTTGACCTTGGTTTCGTTGCCGATGACCTCATCGCCCTTTTTGATGCTGCCGATGCGGCGAATGTCGATGCGCACGGACGAGTAGAATTTGAGCGCGTTGCCGCCGGTGGTGGTTTCGGGGCTGCCGAACATGACGCCGATCTTCATGCGGATCTGGTTGATGAAGATGACCGTGCAGTTGGTCTTCTTGATGGTGGCGGTGAGTTTGCGCAGGGCCTGGCTCATGAGGCGGGCTTGCAGGCCGGGCAACTGGTCGCCCATATCGCCTTCGATTTCGGCTTTTGGGGTGAGGGCGGCGACCGAATCGACCACGATCAGATCGACTGCGCCGCTGCGCACCAGGCTATCGACGATTTCGAGCGCCTGCTCGCCGGTGTCGGGCTGGCTGATGAGGATGTCGCGCAGGTTGACGCCCAGCTTTTCGGCGTAAGAGGTGTCCAGCGCGTGTTCGGCGTCGATGAAGGCGCAGGTGCCGCCGATTTTTTGCATCTCGGCAATCACTTGCAGGGTGAGCGTGGTTTTGCCCGATGACTCGGGGCCGTAGATTTCGATCACGCGCCCGCGCGGCAGACCGCCCACGCCCAGGGCGATGTCCAGCCCGAGTGAACCGGTGCTGACGGTTTGGATGTCTTGCATGGCTTCGCCTTCGCCCAGGCGCATGATGGAGCCTTTGCCGAATTGCTTTTCGATTTGGGCCAGCGCGGCTTGCAGGGCTTTGCTTTTTTCGGCCTGGTCGGTGATGTTGCTCATGAAAATGCTCCGTGCAGAGAGATGAAAGAAAACTGGCTAAATCAACATACTGTTTATTTGAACAGTATTTTAGCAGCAAGAAATGGCCTGTCAAGCGATCGGTTTATTCCGGGCCAACAGGGCGGATTGTGACCTGAGCGGGCCATTTGTGCAGAGCTTTTGATTGGAATAGGGTGGCAAACAGTTTTGGTTAACCCATTGCTCTGTTGGCAGAGAGAAAAGCGTGCTAGACGGTCGATGCAACAAGGCCTACCGTTTTAGGCCAGAGCGGCTGGCGGTTTAAGTAAAGTGGGGCGTACTGCGGATTAAGTTCGTTGTTGCATGCGGTATGTGAACGGGTATCCGTTATGGCTTCACTCATCCGCTAAATAGGCATATGACTTTTATATGTGCTGCTTGCGCCAGCCCAATGCACTCAGCCTCCCATGCCGAAGTGCGTGATGGCATAGATCAACACCCCGATCAGCCCGCCGATGATGGTGCCGTTGAGGCGGATGAATTGCAGATCGCGGCCCACGTGGCGTTCGATTTCATTGACCAGGTCTTTGTCGTCCCAGGCTTGCATGGTGCGGCGGATGTGTTCGGGCGCGACCACGCGCAGGTGGTCGGCCAGGTGCCAGGCCAGCACTTGCAACTGGCTGTTGAGGGCGTTTTGCCAGGCGGGGTTGTGTTGCAGGCGCTCGCTCAAGGCCGTGGCGTAGCGCATGAAGCCGGCGGCCAGCGCCGAGTCTGCGCTGCGCAAATCCTGTTGCAGCCATTGCCGCCCACGTTGCCAGAGGCGCTGCACGTAGTCTTGCAGGGCCGGGTGGTTCAGCAGCTGGTCTTTGAACTGTTGCACTTGGCTTTGCAGGGCGGGGTCGGTTTGCAGGCGTTGCAGCCAGCTTGAGATTTCGGCCGCATAGTGCTGGCGCAGCGGGTGCTCGGGCGTGGCCAGCACGGTTTGCACTTCGTCCACCAAGGATTGGGCCAGTTGCGCGGCCAGCTTGGCGGCAATGTCTTCGGTGTAGTCGAGCTTGTCGGTCATCCACACGATCTTGGGGTATTGCTGGCGCGCCATCGCAACCATGCGCTCGGCAATCAGCTGGCGGATGGTGGGGGTGCCGATCCATTCGGCGATTTTTTCGAGCGAGGCATTGAGCACGCGCTGGTGGTGGTCGCCCAGCGTGAGGAATTGCACCAGCTGCGCAGCGGTGGGGGCGGCATTCCACTGTTGCAATTGTTTGCGCACAAAGTCCAGCAGCCCTTGCTCCAGCTCGGGGTTGTCGAGCGCGGCTACGGTGCTGGCCAACCATTCGCGCATTTGCTGCGTGAGGCGGGGCAAGCGCCCCGGCTGGGACAGAAACACGCCGAGCTTCTGCGCCAGGTTGTAGGCGGCCATGCGTTGCAGCAGCACTTCTTTATCGAGGAATTTGTCGCGCACGAATTGCGCCAGGGCATCGGCCAGGCGCTGACGGTTGCGCGGGATGATGGCCGTGTGCGGAATGGGCAGGCCCAGCGGGTGGCGAAACAGCGCGGTGACGGCAAACCAGTCGGCCAGCGCGCCTACGGTGGCTGCCTCAGCAAAAGCGCCCAGCCAGCCCCACACGCCTTGGCGGCCCATGTACAGGCTCAGGCCCAGCAGCGCCACAGCCGCGAACAAAGCGGCCAGGGCAACGCTTTTCATGCGCCGCAAGGCACGGGTTTTTTCATCGAGGGGATGGCGGCTCATGAAACAACAAGGGGCAGAAAACGTGCGCCAGCGGCACAGGGAATGTGCTTGGGCGCGAATGGAACAACAGATGGGCAATCATAGAGCCTTGCGTTGGGAGGGCCAACAGAGGGAAAACAGCACGGATATCAGCATGGATATGGTCGTCCATCTCAGATGATTGCGCGAAATAGCCGCTGCGATTGTTTTCGTTTTGGAAGGCGGCAGCTGTGGCCAATGCCTAAGCAGCAGGCATGCGGCAGCAAGCAATCGGCTGGATGCGTCATGGCGCAGTGAGAGCGTTGGCGCAAGGGTTAGGCGGTTGATTGCCAGCCAGGACGCGCATGTTGGTTTGACGCAGGCCCGGTGCTCGGACAAGTTTGCGTAGCTGGTTGCGTGACAACGGTGGCTGGGCGAGCCTTTATCCCCGTTAGCTACAGGCGATTGCTGCTGCGATCCCCACTGGTACGATCGCGGCATGCACTGCTGGCTGCCGCTTGCGGCGTGTCGCGTCCGCGCCTGGTTTCTATCTGCTTATATATAGATAAGAGGCAAAAAATCCGCCGAAGCCGTTTGGGCCTTGGCTAACGCTTTGCTGATCTACTGCAATCCAAGGGTCAACTGCGGCCAATGCCTTTAGTGCCTCCTGCTATGGCCTGCGCCGCAGGCTGTTATTTGCTTCATGACAGAGGAAGTCGCTCCTATCTCTCCGCCATCCCCACCGCCGCCCCAGCCGCCGTCTTTGGCGGCACGCAGCTGGCGTGCGGCTTGGCGGCTGCTCACGTCCATGCGCTTTGCCATCGCTTTGCTGGGCGTGATGGCGCTGGCATCGCTCATCGGCACGGTGCTGCCGCAGCAGCAGCCTTACAGCTTGTACGTGGGGCTGTATGGCGCGTTCTGGGCCGATGTATTCGAAGCGCTGGGCCTGTTTCACATCTACCAAAGCGCCTGGTACCTCTTGATACTGTGCGTGCTGGTGGCCAGCACCAGTGCCTGCATGGCGCGCCACGTGCCGGTCATCGTGCGCGAATGGCGCGATGTGAAAGAAGACATTCCCCTGCGAGCCTTGCAAGCCCTGGGGCACAAGCAAACGGCCATGCTGGCGCAAGCTGCCCCAACAGCCGCGCGCAACCTGGGGCAGCAGCTGGCCGATGCGGGCTGGCAGGTGCGCCTGCAAGAGCGTGCCTTGGCCGCAATCGATACCCCTGAGCCTGCAAGCGGGGTTGCCAGCCAATCAGACATCCCCGCCCGCAACGGCTGGCTGCTGGCTGCGCGCAAGGGGCGCTTCAACCGCATCGGCTATCTGGCCACGCATGGCGCGGTGGTGCTGATTGGCTTGGGCAGCTTGCTCGACAGCAGCTGGCTGCTGCGGGCGCACATGGCTGTGCAAGGCAAAACGCCCTATCGGGGCAGCGGGCTGGTGGCGCAGGTACCTGCGACACATCAGCTGGGGCCGGGCACGCCGGGCTTTCGCGGGCAATTGCGCGTGGCCGAGGGCGCGCGCAGCGCAGCGGCCATCGTGCCCGTGGGCGATGGCGTGGTGATACAAGACTTGCCCTTTGCCGTGGAGCTGCTGCAATTCCACGCCGAGCATTACCCCAACGGCGTGCCGCGCCTGTTTGCCAGCGATGTGCGCTTGCACGACCCCGCTGGCGGCCCGCCGCAGCGTGCGCGCATTGCGGTGAACCAGCCCCTGCGCTATCGGGATATCACCCTGTATCAAAGCGGCTTTGAAGACGGCGGCTCGGCCGTGACCCTGCAAGCCCTTGCGCTGGATGGCCGCCGCGCACCGTTTGATGTGCGGGCCCAGGTGGGCGGCGAGCAGCGCCTGCCGGTTGAAGCCGATGGGGCCGATGCCACCGAGCCGCGCACGCTCGAAATCACCGGTTTGCAGCTGATGAACCCACAGCCCTTGGGCGCTGCGGCCGATGCCAATGCCCACGCTGCCGGCGGCGCAGCTTCCCGATCCGCAGCGACGGCTTCGTGGTGGCACTGGCTGCGGCAGCAATGGGGCGCATCGCCTGCGGAGCAAACGGCCTGGCACGATCTGGGCCCGAGCGTGAGCTACCGCCTGCGCGATGCCGCTGGCCAGGCGCTGGAATTCCACAGCTATATGCGGCCGGTGGATGTAGAAAGCTTGGCGGGCGAAGGCGCTGCGTCAGCTGCCCCAGGTGCTGCAGCTAACCAGCCAGCCGCCAACGCCCACCGCGTGCCGCACTACCTGTTTGGCGTGCGCGAAAACGCCGCGCAGCCTTGGCGCTATCTGCGCGTGCCGGCCGATGCCGATGGCGGGCTGGATGAATTCATCCGCCTGCGTCGCGCCTTGCTCGATCCGCAGCAGCGCCAGCAGGCTGCGCAACGCTACGCCACGCAAGCCGCACCGGCGGGCGATGCCGCATTGGCGCAGCAATTGGCGCAAACGGCTCAGCGCGTGCTTGAGCGCTTTGCGGGCGACCCTGCCCAATGGCCGCAGGCGCGGCGCGATGGGCTTGCAGGCCAGCAGCCAAGCCAGGCTGCGCGCAGCTTTGGCCTGGCGGGCGTGGCGGCTTGGGTTGAAAGCCAAGTGCCGCCTGATCAGCACGAAGCCGTCAGCAACGCTTTGCTGCGCATGCTCAACGGCAGCTTGCTGCAGCTGCTGCAAGGCGCGCGCCAGCAGGCGGGCCTGCCCGCGTTGGACATGGCGCAGCCGCGCCATCAGGCCTTCATGAGCCAGGCCGTGCTGGCCTTGAGCGATGCGCCGCTCTACCCCGAGCCGCTGGTGTTTGTGCTCAAGGATTACCGGCCCGTGCAGGCCAGCGTGCTGCAAGTGGCGCGCGCGCCGGGGCAGGCCGTGGTGTATGCGGGCAGCACGCTGCTGGTGCTGGGCGTGCTGTGCCTGTTCTTTATGCGCGAGCGGCGGCTGTGGATTTGGCTCACGCCAGACGAGGCTTTGCCGCGCAGCTCTACTCGGGCCTTGCTGGCCTATTCCAGCAACCGCCGCAGCCATGAAGGCGAGCGCGAATTCAGGCAGCTGGCCGCCACACTGCTCAAAGGAGAAAAAGATGAAGCCCAACGCTGATCCGTCGATGGCTCGTCAGCCGTCAGGCCATCAGGCATTGAGCCAGCAAGCTGCAGCTACGTCTGCTCAGCAGCAGGCGTCTTCTGCCGCATCTGTACCCGGCACCGTGCTGCAAACCGTGGCCGTGCGGGCGCAGCGCCAGCCCAGGGCGCGCAGCGCCTTCGATTGGGCCTTTGCCGCTGGCGTGCTGCTGGCCGGTGCCTGGGCCTGGTGGCGCTGGCAGCCTTTGATGAACGGCTATGAACAAGCCATGCTGGCGCTGGCCCTGCCCGCGCTGATTGCGCTGGGCTGGTTCTGGCGGGCGCTGGCCTGGCTGCTGCCCACCGTGATGCTGGGCGTAGCCGCTGCCGTGGCCCTGTACCGGGGCGATGTGCAGCGCGCGGGTCAGGTGTTCGGGCTGAAATATGCACTTGCCAGCCAATCGGCCCTGCTCTGGATGGGCGTGCTGGTGTGGGTGGCCACCCTGTTTCACTGGATTGGCCTGTGGGCGGGTCGGGGTGGGGCGGGCACTGCGACATCGGTGACTGATGCAGGTGCAAACAGGCGCTGCCATACGCTAGATACGCAAGGCTTGGCGGCCAGCGCGGCCACAGACCAGCCAGCCGATGGGGCCAGCGGTCATTCGCTTGCAGCTGCTGCTCAGATGGACGGCTGCCATCAGAAGAGCGGTGCTGCACGACATCCGCTACAAGCGCCGCTTCAATCTTCGCCCCAGCTTCCATCACCTCACATGGCCCAGCGCCTGGGCACGCGCTTGGCCTGGGTGGCGGTGGCGCTGGGGCTGATCGGCAGCGGCGTGCGCTGGCATGAAAGTTATCTGCTCGACCCGCAGGCCGGGCATATTCCGCTGAGCAATCTGTACGAAGTGTTCGTGCTCTTCATCTGGATGACCCTGCTCTTTGG
>JAUMXD010000056.1 GCA_030529305.1 Allobrachymonas sp. | reverse complement strand
CGGTGCACGCCGCCACGGCCACGCAAAAAACCGTGGACGGCCCCAGCAACAAGGACTGGCGCGGCGGCCGCGGCATTCTCGAAAATATCATCCCTTCCAGCACCGGCGCGGCCAAGGCCGTGGGCGTGGTGCTGCCTGCGCTCAAGGGCAAACTCACGGGCATGTCCTTCCGCGTGCCTACCTCTGACGTGAGCGTGGTGGACTTGACCGTGGAGCTGGAAAAGCCCGCCAAGTACGCCGACATCTGCGCTGAAATGAAAGCACAGAGCGAGGGCAAGATGAAAGGCATCCTCGGCTACACCGAAGACAAGGTCGTGGCAACCGATTTCCGTGGTGATGCTCGCACCTCCGTGTTTGATGCCGAAGCCGGCATTGCGCTGGATGACAACTTCGTCAAACTCGTGAGCTGGTACGACAACGAGTGGGGCTATTCCAACAAATGCCTGGAAATGGTGAAGGTGGTAGCGGCCAAGTAAGCCACTCAACGAAGCGTTTCATTACGAAGCAGCACATGGCAGGCAATGCCTGCCTGTCATCCAGGCAAAACGGTTGGGTCAGCAAAGGCCTAGCCGTTTTTGTGTGTGCAAAGAATTGAGAGAAGAGAGGCGGATTGGATCTGCGGAAGTGATCGCCGAGGGGCGCGATGATGTCAGGGCGCTCCCATAGCGAGAGCGCCCGTGATTACCACTGAAAATCCAGCAAGCTGTACTTGGCTTCTTCTTGTTTGGCTTCGGGATTGGATTTGGCGCTGATCTTGACGATGGCCAGCGATACATTGTCGCCCCCGCCTGCTGCGCGCAGGCGCGCCAAATCCAGCAATTGCTTGCAGGCGTCGGCCGGTGTGAGGGCAGCGGCTATTTTGGCCAGCTCCGTGTCGTGAAAATAGGGCCACAAGCCATCGGTGCAGCTCAACACGACATCGCCCACCTGCAGCTGTGCGATGCTGTCCAATACCATGGGCGGGTCGGAATCCATGCCCAGGCAGCCGGTGATCATATTGCTTTGCTCGTGTCCGGCGGCTTGCTCTTCGCTGATTTTTCCCTGATCGATCAGTTCTTGCACATACGAATGGTCGCGCGTGCGCGAGACTAGGCGGCCCTTGCGGAAGTGATACAGACGCGAGTCGCCGCAGTGTATCCAGTGGCAGGCGCCGTTGGGCATGATGATGTGCGCGGCGATGGTGGAGTGCGGGTCCAGTTCGCTGCTGACCTTGAGCATATGGATGACGGCGTGGGCGTCCGTGACGATCTGGCACAGCATGGCCCTGGGGTCGTCTTTTTCCACATCGAATTGCTTGAGCAATTCGCGGGCGCTTTCCATCACTTGGCTGGCGGCCATGGCCCCGCCGCTGCGCCCGCCCATGCCATCGGCCACCACAACCAGAATGCAGTGCTTGTTGTAGGGGTGCTGCAGCACTTCGACTTTGTCTTGCTGAAAGTCGCGGTCGCCCTTGTGGGTGGCGGTAGCGACGGACAGGCGATAGTTGGGAGCGCTCGTCATGATCAATGGCCGATGAGTTGTGTACCCGGTCCAAACACCTTGCGACAAACGCTTTACCCAACAGCTCGTGGCTGGCGGTATTGAACCGGGTGGCATCCAAAGGCTTAAACAGCTGATCCGGATGCAGGTAAAAGGGTTAGAAGCTCGCAATGATAGCGAGGAAAGGCCTAAGCATAGGGCAACTTGTTGATTTTTCAGCGGTTCTGACTGTAGGTGTTTTCTCTAGGTGTGGCTGGAGAGGTTGATGCGCAGTGTGTACCTTGGAAATTGGAATCAACAGACTCTGTTGTAGGTACATGTGCGCAGCAACTTGGCCAAGGCTCATCCCGTGGCGGACGAGATCGTGGCCGCAGGCCGGGCCGTTGCACTTCACGCTTTTGCTGCTGGCCAGCATCGTGCTGGCTGGGCGTGTGGGCTCGCACCTGGCCGTGCATTGGGGGCAGGCCGCCGCCGTGGGTGAAATCATCGTGGGCATTGCGCTGGGCCTCATCTTGTTTGGCCGGCTGTTCCCGGGCGCTTTTGATTACGTGTTTCGCTCCGCCTCGTACGGCCCCACGCACATCCTCCCGCAGCTGGGGTTGATCTTGCTGATGTTTCAAATCGGCATGGGGTGCGAATTTGCCCACCTCAAGGCGCGCGAGCACCACCAAAGCATGATGCGCATTGCCATCGCCAGCATGGTGTTGCCCTTTGCCGCAGGCTATGCCCTGGGGTATGGGGATGACGCCTGTGCTCTCGCCCGGCGGCGGCCCTGCTCATCGGCACGGCATTTTCGACCACGGCCCTGCCCATTCTGGGGCGCATGCTGATTGAATTTGGCATGGCGCTGTGCCCAGCGCATGACTGAAGCCAGCATGGTGTCTGATGTGACGGCCACGGGCAACTACTCTTATCTGTCTGAGCGCAACCACGGCCGCAACTACGTGATGATTGGCGATGCCTACGCCTTCATCGACCCCGTGTTCTCGTCGGGCGTGTGGCTGGCGATGAAGGGCGGCGTGTTTGCGGCGGACGCCATCGCCACCCTGCTGCGCCAGCCCGGGCAAAGGCAGGCGGCGCTGCAACGCTTTGATGAGCGCATGCGCCACGGCCCGCGCGAGTTTTCGTGGTTCATCTACCGCATCTCGCACCCCACCATGCGCGACATGTTCATGTCGCCCAGCAACAAATACCGCATGAAAGAGGCGCTGCTTTCCATGCTCGCGGGCGATATTTACGACGACACGCCCATCTGGCCTGGCGTGCGCAAACTCAAAGGGGCGTTCTATCTGCTTTCGTTTTTGAATCCGCGCCGCACTTGGCGCGCCTGGAAAACACGCAAGCAAGACATCGCCGCCATCGAAGGCCTGCTGCCCAAGCAGACGGAGTATTGAACGGTGCTAAGCCTGGCTCTGCTGCAGCGATCCAGCGATCGTCGTTGCAGATCATGGAGTGCCTTGGTTTGTCGCACGGCGTAGCAAGGTGCGGGCGTGTATGTGGTGGGGCGTTGCTGGTCCCAGTGGTCCAGTAGGCTGCTTGTTACTATCTGTTAAACTAAAAAACTTTGTCCATCGGCCCTGCTCCAGGGGGAGCAAGGCAACCTACGCATGGCTGATGGCACACCCTTTTTCTTACCTTTGCTTGCCATGACAGCTTCTACTGCCGAATCCACTCTGCAAACGACCCTGCAATACCCCATCGAGCTGGATGGCGAGGCCATCAAACAGCTCATTCCACATCGTGCGCCCATGCTGTTTATCGAGCAGGCCACGGTGCATGCGCCCGACCGTTTTGACGGTGTGGCCTGCTGGGCGGACGACAACCCGATTCTGGCCGGACACTTTCCTGGCTGCCCCATCGTGCCGGGCGCCATCATTCTGGAAGCGGCGGCGCAATTGGCGGGCGTGGGCCTGCTGGCGGGCGACCCCATCACCCGCAACATCGGCTCGGGCCATGTGGGCATGCTGGGCGCGGTGCGCAAGTGCTCGTTCAAACGCCCCGTGCTGCCGGGCAACAAGCTGCTGTTCAGCATGACGTGTCGCCGCATGGCTGAAAAAGCCGTGCTGGCCCAGTGCACGGGCGAGGTGGATGGCATTGAGGTTGCGGCGCTCGAATTCATGGTGGTGTACGCGCCGCAAAACAGCTTGCAAGACTTCATCTCCAGCGAGGCACTCACGCACCTCTTTCGCAATCTGCCCGGAGTGGCGGGGTGATGGAGAGATTCAAGCTCTTCGTTGAGTCAGCGATTCAAAAACAAACGGCCCCTAGGGGCCGTTTGTTGTATGGGGCGTTGGATAGCGTGTTTGGTGTGCATTGGCTCTGATACACCGCTTCAACGAACGCATGCCATGCTTGAATGAATGTCGGTGCTAGGCAGCTGTGTCTGTGTTGGATGGAGGTGGTTGTCTGACAGCATCAGGCATCACCACTGCGACTTAGCGCTTGCCGGCTGTACGTTCTCAGGCGTTGGCTTCCTCTTGCAGCCATTGCAGCACGGGCACGGTGCCCGGCAGCACGGGCTGCACGTGTACGGGCAGGCTTTCCCAGGCGAAGGATTGCTGCTCGCGCATGCACAGCTCGCCCGTCCATTCGCTCACCCGGCAAAAGTGCAATTCCACCAAGGCATGGGGGTAGTCCACCACGCTGCTGCGCCAAAGGCGTGCGGGGCCAATCAGCAGGCCGATTTCTTCTTGCAACTCGCGCCGCAGGGCGGCTTCTACTGTTTCGCCTGCTTCAACTTTGCCGCCAGGAAATTCCCAATAGCCCGCATAGGCCTTGCCGGTCGGTCGGCTGGTGAGCAAAAAGCGGCCATCGGCCCGCTGCAAAATGCCCACAGCCACTTGCACCAATGGGCGCGGCTGCCCGTTGGGTGGGGCATCGCTTCGGGGCTGGGCGGCATCCGCCACCAATACAGCAGGGCTTGAAGGCGTGGCGGCTTGTGCTGCTTGCGTGCTTGTATCGATTTTCATGATGAGACGCAGAAGGTGAATGGATTGATGTGCGAGGCGCCAATGGCGTGCGCCAGTGGCATTGAGGCAGACGGCGTGTGCGGCACAACGTGAAAGATTGGAATCTGACGGGCTGTTTGAGTCGGTTAAAAGCGTAGCCAACGAGGTGGCGCGATCAGCTGAACGCGCGGCTTTAAAACCAGACTCAATCATGGCTGCCGGATGCGCGGGTGTACTCCAGATGCCGGCCCATGTAGTCGTTGGCAAATTGCCGGGCCACGCGGCCGCTGCGTGAGCCGCGTTCCAATGCCCAGACCAGGGCTTGGGGCATGGCCTTGTCCATTTCAGCGGCTGGCAGGCCCAGACTGTGTAGCCATTGGCGCACGATGGCGAGATAGGCCTCCTGGCTGAAAGGGTAGAAGCTGATCCAGATGCCGAACCGTTCGGAAAGGGAAATTTTTTCTTCCACGGCCTCGCCAGGATGCAGTTCACCATCCGGCGAGCGGCTGGGGTGCAGATTGTCTTGCATGTATTCGGGCAAGAGATGGCGGCGGTTGCTGGTGGCGCAGATCAACACATTGGGCGTGCTGGCAGCAACCGAGCCGTCGAGTATGGATTTGAGCGCTTTGTAGCCCGATTCGCCTTCGTCAAAGCTCAAGTCGTCGCAAAAGATCAGAAATTTTTCCGGGCGCGTTGCCAGCAGCTCGCTCATGTCTGGCAAATCCACCAAATCGGCCTTGTCCATTTCGATCAGGCGCAGACCCTGCGAAGCAAAGGCATTGAGGCAGGCTTTGATGAGTGAAGACTTGCCCGTGCCACGCGCACCGGTAAGCAGCACGTGGTTGAATGGCCGACCTTGTACAAACTGCTCAACGTTGCGCATCATGCGCGCCTTTTGCTCGTCGATTTCGTGCAAGTCATCCAGCGCAATCGGCGCGATGTGGCGAACGGGCTCCAGCAGGCCAACGGGCGCGCCCCAGCCTGCGGTGCGCTTGCGGTAACGGAAGGCTGTAGCGGCTTGCCAGTCAGGCCCCGTTATGGCTTGGGGCAGGGCGGCCTCCAGTCTGGCTAGCAGGCGCTCGGCACGGCTTATCAAAGATTCCAGATCAGACATGGCGGACATCAGTGGGTAATGGGTTGGGCAGAAAAGTGCCAACAGCGGTGAAACAAATAAGCATACCGCGCGTCACATGCTTGGGTAGCGCATGCAGCCAATCGTTTGCTGAGTTCATGGGCTTGATGCGGAATCTATCGTTGCGTGCTTATGGATGCTGATTGTCAGACGCCGTTGAAAGGCGTAGGCGTTGAAAACACATGAAAAAAGCTGCCGCGGTTGCCCGGGGCAGCTTGTGTGCAGATGCGTGAAAACGCAGTGCGCGATCAGGCGGTTTCGCCGTACACGTTGACGTTCACGTCCACCACCACATCGGTGTGCAGAGCGATCTGCACGGCGGTTTCGCTCACGGTCTTGATGGGGCCGTTGGGCATGCGCACTTGCGATTTGTGCACCTCAAAGCCCATATTGGCCAGCTCTTCGGCGATGTCGTGGTTGGTCACGGAGCCGAACAGGCGGCCGTCCACTCCCGCTTTTTGCGTGAGCTTGACGGTGGCGCCAGCGAGCTTTTCGCCCACGGTCTGCGCGGCGGCCAGCTTCTCGGCAGCCAGTTTTTCGAGTTCGGCACGGCGTGCTTCGAACTCTTTCAGGGCGGCTTCGGTGGCGCGGCGGGCGCGGCCAGTGGGGATCAGGAAGTTGCGGGCGTAGCCGTCTTTGACCTTGACGACGTCACCCAGGTTGCCGAGGTTGAGCACTTTGTCGAGCAGAATGATTTGCATGGTCGGGCCCTCCTCAGATCTTGTGCTGGTCGGTGAACGGCAGCAGCGCCAGGAAGCGCGCGCGCTTGATGGCCGTGTTGAGCTGGCGTTGGTAAATGGCGCGGGTGCCGGTCAGGCGCGCGGGAATGATCTTGCCGTTTTCGGCGATGAAGTCGCGCAGGGTGTCGATGTCTTTGTAATCAATCTCTTCGACTTTGGCGACGGTGAAGCGGCAGAAACGCTTGCGCTTGAACAGCAGGTTTTGTGCCGAGCGGCGTGGGCGCCGATCTTTGCCGGTTTTTCTGGCTGTAGCCATGATGAAAATCTCCTGAAAATCTGTGTGAATAAGGGGGGTCAAGAAGCCGTATCGCTGATGGCAAACGACTGGATGTGAAAGATGACGCTGCTGCGGCTCATGCCGGGGCGGGAGCGATTGGCGCTGCCCAGAAAGCCCTTGAATTGGGCCTGCATGCCCAGCGTTTGCCGCTCCAGCTGCTCGGCCACGGGGCCTACGGCCACCGCTTTGAGCTGCACCTGCACTTTGCGCAGGACGCCTGCTTCCATCACTTCCGACTGGTGTTGCAACACGCAATCGATGGCCGGAATGCCCGCCGGGCTGAAGCGCAAAGCGCCTCGTTCTGCCAATTGGGCCGTGAGGCACCAGTGGTTGGCGTGGCTTGCGTGTGTGGTGCGGCTGTCTTCTTTCAATCAGTGCTTGCTTTTGCGCGCATCAGCGTGCTTCGGCCTCGCTGCTGGCTTGTTGCTGGGCCTTGCGCGCTTCTTCGCGCTCAACCGACTTCATCATGAGCGATGGCGCGGTTTCGGCTTTTTTCTTCTGCACGGTCAGGTGGCGCAGCACAGCGTCGTTGAAGCGGAAGGCGTGTTCCAGCTCAGACATGACGGCCTGATCGGCTTCGATGTTCAGGCACAGATAGTGTGCTTTGTTCAGCTTGTTGATCTGGTAAGCCAGTTGGCGGCGGCCCCAGTCTTCGACACGGTGCACCTGGCCTTTGCCGGCAACCACCATGCCCTTGTAGCGTTCCAGCATGGCCGGAACCTGTTCGCTCTGATCGGGATGGATCAGCAGAATGATTTCGTAATGACGCATAGACACTCCTCTTACGGAAAAAGCCGCCCGCAGCGTCAAAACATGCGGTACGGCAAGAGAAACGCGCATTATAGCCAGCTACCGCTTGTGGGCACAAGCCGAATCGGGCGTAAGGTGGCGGCGTGGCAACAGCCAGCCTGGTTGCAGGAGGACGGGCTGTTGGTTGCGGGTTGGTCTAATCAGGGTAGGGAATGGTAGCCGCAGCGTTGTGTGAAGTGCGTATTGGCTGCGGCAGCGGATGGTTGTGTGTTTGATTGGAATATCTAGTGCTGCTTAAGCTGCACTGGTCGGACCGATCGTTTGTGCTATGTGCGCGAACGTCTCTTTTTTTATACGTCGAGCTTACGGGCCATATGCGGGCAGGGCGGTCCAAGCCAGGCCGCCCTGTATCTATGCTTATCCAGCTGCGTGCATCAATACATATGCAAGCCGCCGTTGCATGAGAAATCGGCACCGGTGGTAAAGGCGGCTTCGTCGCTGGCCAGCCAGCCGACGATGGAGGCAATTTCCTCAGGCGTGCCCAGGCGTTTGATCGGGATGGTCGCCACGATTTTTTCCAGAATCTCGGGCTTGATGGCGCGCACCATATCGGTGCCAATGTAGCCTGGGCTCACGGTGTTCACGGTCACACCTTTGCTCGCCAGCTCTTGCGCCAGCGCCTTGGTAAAGCCGTGCATGCCCGCCTTGGCAGCTGAATAGTTGGTTTGCCCGGCTTGGCCTTTTTCACCGTTGACGGATGAAATATTGATGATGCGGCCCCAGCCTTTTTCCACCATGTCGGGCACCACTTGCTTGGTCACGTTGAACATGGAGTTGAGGTTGGTGCTGATCACGGCATTCCATTCCTCGGGCGTCATCTTGATGAACATGCGGTCGCGTGTGATGCCGGCGTTATTCACCAACACGTCGATGGGGCCGTGCTCGGCCTTGGCTTTGGCAAAAGCGTCAACCGTGGCTTGCCAATCAGATACGTCGGCTGCATTGGCGTAGAAGGTAAAGCCTGCGGCCTTTTGTTCGTCCAGCCACTTCTGGTAATCGCGGCTGGGGCTGCAACCGGCAATCACCTTGAAGCCGCGCTGGTGCAGCGCACGGCAAATAGCGGTACCAATGCCCCCCATGCCACCGGTTACATAGGCTACTTTCTGGCTCATGATCGACCTCCTTGGATGAAGAAAAAACCCTTCAAGCCGCGCTGGGCATGCCTTGCCAACGCATCAAGCGCGGCAGCGATGGCTGCTTTTGCTTGCTGAGCGTTGAGCAAATCGCGCAGCCAACACACGAATCGTTACAGGCCAGCATACCATGCAGCGGGGCTGGTTTTTCCTCATGCAGAGGTGGAGTTAAGGCGCGTTAAAAGGGCTTGAGTAGATGAGTTTTTAGTTAACCGTCAGTCTCCGCTAACGGCAGCAATGACAAGAAACCCCCTAACTATTGGGGGCGCAGCGCCAGTGCCTTGAACTTGAGCGATTGCTCAATCGCCACTGCACTAAATAGCGCCTTATGTCGTCCTATTCAGTAAACGATACGAATCACGCCGCTTCAGCCTCTGGTGTTGGCAAATGGGTGTGAATCGCTTCCAGCGCATTGCGCACGCGCTGCACCAGCAGTGAATCGCCCGCGCAAGACAGCGTGAGCTGGTGAGTGGCGCGGGTCATGGCCACGTAGAACACGCGCAGCTCCTCATCCAGATCGTGTTTGCCGGGCAGCAGGTCAAGCCGCATCACAAACACGTGAGGAAATTCCAAGCCTTTGGCCGCGTGCATACTCAAAAGTTTGACGCTGGGCGTGGCCCAATCGATGTTTTTGCGACCGCTGCGGGTTTGCGTGGGAATGCCTTGCCGCTTGAGCGCGTTTTGCAGCGGCTCCCAGTGGTATTTGTCGCGGCACAGCACGGCAATGTCGTCTGGCGGTGTGCCGTTTTTCACCAGCTGGGCGATGCGCTTGGCCAGTGCATGGGCTTCGTCCTTGTCGCTGGTAAAGCGCAGCAGCTGGGGCATGGGGCCGCGCCGCCCGGCCGTTTCGGGGCGCACGCGCTGCATGTGGGTATCGCTTTCGCTCACGTCGGTTAGCAGCTGTTCGGCGCATTGCATGGCCAGCGCCAAGATTTCAACCGTGTTGCGATAGTTCCGCCGCAAAATGCTGGTGCGGCCCTGCGCCTCAATGCCCACACTGGCAAAGCTGAAGCGTTTTTTGGCTGGTTTGTAGATGGATTGCGCGTCGTCGTACAGCACCAGCAGCGAGCGAGTGGCGGGGTTGACCAACTGTGTGGCAATGCGCAGCCACGAAGCATCAAAGTCGTGCGCCTCGTCAATCAGCAGTGCGGAATATTGGCCTTGTGGCACCAGGCCAGTTTGCAGAGATCGCTCCACTACATCAGCCAAGGCTTCAAAGTAGGCACTTTCTGTTGCGTATTCCGAGTGTTTGGGACCGTCAAGCTGATAGCTTCGTACCATGTCTTGACACCAACGGTGAAAGGTGCGAACAGTTACTTGTTCGGGTTGTATGTCGCGATTCAGCAGCAGTTGCGCAATCCGATCAGCCAAGGGGCGGTTGTAGCAAAGCACCAAGATCGGTTGCGCGCCAGGCTCGGCCTGCTGCGCCAAGTGCTGGGCGCGAAAAACCAGAATCATGG
>JAUMXD010000055.1 GCA_030529305.1 Allobrachymonas sp. | reverse complement strand
TTGGCATAGGGTGGGCCATCGTGCAGGATGAATTTCTGGCGGCCCTTGCTGGCGGCGCGCAGCTGCTGGTACAGGCCGCCTTCGTTCCACTGCTTGACCCAGCCCGGCTCGCGCTTGGGCAAATCGCCGCGCATGGGAAAAGGCGTATCAGGCAGGTTGAGGGTTTGGCGATAGTCTTTTTTTTCTGTTGACATGATGAATGACGTTCGGGCGGGTGGGGTGGGTAAATGGGGCTGGCCGCTTCAGCGCATGCGGAGCTGCTGAGTGCCAGATGAAGGGGGGACTGCGGTGTTGCTGCTTGTACTGTTGCTGCCCATGTAAAGGTCGGCTTGCAATGCGTTGGGCCGTCGGGCTGTGGCGTTTGCTTGGTTGAGCGGTGCTTGTGTGGCAAACAGCTTGTTGCCCGCACAGATCAAACCATCACGAGCAGCCACAAAAAGCCAGTGTCAAATTCGGTCGCGCGTGGTTTGGCGGCGCGTTTGCAGGTAACGCGCCTGCTCGTGCCGGGCAAACCAGGCGCGCGCGTCATCGCAGTCCTGCGCAATGCCTGCTTGCAGGGCGGCCAGGTCGGCGTAGCGGCGTTCGTCGTGCAATTTGTGCAAAAGTTCCACGCGTGCGATTTTACCGTAGCCCCCCTCGGGGCCCAGCTCGGGCGGCCAGTGCAGGCAGTGGGTTTCGAGCAGCACGCGCCCGCCGTTCACGTCGCTGGCATCCAGCGAAGGGCGCACGCCCATATTGGCCACGCCGGGCAGGGCGCTGCCGTCACGCGTCAGGCCCCGCACCTGCACCACGAAAATGCCGCTGGCCGCGGGCTTCCAGTGGGCAAAGCGCAAATTCAGCGTGGGCGCTTGCAGGCTGCGGCCCAGCTTGCGGCCATGCACCACGTGGCCGCTGATGGCGTAGGGCCGGCCCAGCAGCGCCGTGACCGTGGGCATATCGCCCGCTTGCAGCGCTTGGCGCACGGCGGTGCTGCTGGCGCGCAGGCCCTGCACCATCTGCTCTTGCATGCAGCCCACCTCAAAGCCGTGCTGCGTGGCCAGAGCTTGCAGCAGGGCCAAGTCGCCCGCGCGCTTGGCGCCAAAGCGAAAATCATCGCCCACCAGCACGTAGCGCGCCCGCAATCGATCGAGCACGATGTGCCGTACGAAATCTTCTGCGGGCAAGGCCGCAAGCGGTGCACGAAAGGGCAGGATGATTGCATGGTCGATGCCCAGCGCGGCCAGGGCATCCATCTTGTCGCGCAGGGTGGTGATGCGCGCAGGCGCCAGATCAGGCTGTTGCAGCAGGCGGGCGAAATGGTCGCGCGGGTGCGGCTCGAAGGTGAGCACGCACACGGGCAGCCCGCGTTGGTCGGCCTCTTGCCGCAGCCGCTGCATCATGGCCTGGTGGCCGCGGTGCACGCCATCGAAGTTGCCAATGGTCAAGGCGCATGGCGTGGAAGGGAAGCGGTGCAGGCCGCGATGGATTTTCATGGGGGCGTATTATCTGCGCTCGCCAGTAGCCGTGTGGCTTGCCGGCTTTGTTTGCGGCTGGCTGGGTTGAGCAGATGCCAAGCAGGCGCTGAACAGATGCATTAAGCAGAAGCGGCTGAGCAGTGCGTGCTGGTGGCATGCTTTCGTGCCTTTTCCCATTCATCCTTGAAACCACATCGGCATGCGGGCTGCGTGGCCTTGTGGTGCAAAAATTGCGCCTCTTCTGCCTTTTCTTATTGCCCCTTGCATGCCACGCTTTTTTCTGCCGCGCTGGGCTGCGGCTTTAGCGCTTGTGTTTGTACCGCGTTCATGCGCTGGTGGCTGCAACGCTTTCCATTTCTGATCGTTCTTTCATGTCTCTTCAAGAATCGTCTTTTCCTGATGTGGCCAACACAGATTGCGCTTGCTGGCAGCGGCTGGCGCGTATCAGCCGTTGGCTGGGTGGCGCTTGGATCGTTCTGAGCCTGCCGCTGGCGTGGTGGGATTTGCAAGGGCGCTGGCTGGTTGAAGGGCGCGTGGGCGTCAGCTTTTTCAAACTGTGGATTTTCTGGGCCACTTGGGCCACGCTGCCGTTGTTGCTGGATGCGGCTATTCAGCTATTTCAAGCGCCCCGCAGCCGCGTTCAACGCTCGGCCAATGCCTTGTGGGCGGCGGGCCTGCTGCTAGTGGCCTACAGCGGTTTGCTGGAGCCGCGCTTGCTCCAAGTACACACGCATCGCATTGAATTGCGGTCAAGCAAGTCTGTGACGAACGCGGCTGCGCAGCCGCTGCGCATTGCGCTGGTGGCGGACATGCACGTTGGCCTGTTTGTGCGCCACTGGCAGTTGGAGCGGCTGGTCGATACCCTCAACGCATTGGATGTGGACGCCGTGGTGGTGGCGGGCGATTGGACGTACGAGCCGCATCACGACTTGCTGGCGGGGTGGGCGCCGTTCAAGCGCATTCGGCATCCGGTGTTTGGCGTGCTGGGCAACCACGATACGCAAGCGCCTGGGCCGGATTTGGCTTCCTCTTTGCAGCAGGCGCTGCAACACAACGGCGTGCAGTTGCTGGATGGGCAGACGCGCCACTTCAAAGGCTGGGAACTGGTGGGCTTGAGCGATTTGTGGGGCGGTAATCCGCGCGCGGAAATCGCCCAGCTGCTACAGCCGGCGCAGCAGCCTGCCACAGCGCCGCGTTTGGTGATCATGCACCAGCCCGATACAGCCGCCTTGCTGCCGCTTGCGCACGGGGCCACGCTCATGGTCAGCGGGCATACGCATGGCGGGCAAATCATGCTGCCCTGGATCACGCGACGCTACGTGCTGCCGGGCATGAGTGCCCAGGGCTGGTTTGAGGGGCACTACCGCACCCCTGCGGGCGATTTGTTCGTCACGGCAGGCACTGGCACCATCGGCCTGCCCGCGCGGCTGGGCGTGGTGCCGCGTGTGGATGTGCTGCATGTGCAGCCATAGCTCTCTTTTGTGCGTGATGAACGCTGCGCTGGATTGAGAGTTCCCCATCGCTTTCAAGGCTTGTGGCGTGGAAGGCTTGGCGTTTTCGTCAGGCGGATGAGGCTGGGCAATCCGGGATAATCCGCGCATGGCTTCAACGCAGCGCAACCTCGTGATTTTGATCTCTGGCAGTGGCTCCAATATGGCGGCCATTGTGCAGGCCGCCCAGCGCGACAACTGGCAGCAACGCTACGGCGCGCGCGTGGCCGCTGTTATCAGCAACAAGGCCGATGCCAGCGGCTTGCAATGGGCCAACGCGCAAGGCATTGCCACGGCTGTAGTCGATCACACCGCTTTTGCCGATCGCGCCGCTTTTGATGCGGCATTGGCGCAAGCCATTGATCGGTACACGCCTGCGCTGGTGGTGCTGGCGGGTTTCATGCGCATCCTCACGCCTGAATTTGTGGCGCGCTACAGCGGGCGGCTGCTCAACATCCACCCTTCGCTGCTGCCCGCTTTCCCGGGGCGGCACACGCACCAGCGTGCTATTGATGCGGGCTGCCGTTTTGCCGGGGCCACGGTGCACCAGGTCACGGCCGAGCTGGATCACGGCCCGATTCTTGATCAGGCCATCGTGCCTGTTTTGCCGAACGACACGGCGCAAACCCTGGCCGCGCGCATCCTCACGCAAGAGCACATCCTTTACCCCCGTGCCATTGCGCACTGGCTGGCTCAGGCGGCCCAGTCGTAAGGGCTGGCGCTGCTTACTGAACAGGAAAAGGGTTGCCAGCACAGGCGTGTACAGCGCCTGCTTCTGCTGAGGAAATGCGTCATGGCGCCAGTTAGTCCTTTCATCAACGATTGAGCCAACTCATCCCTCATCCAGACTTTTCAAGCAACCCTCAAGCCGCAATGGCTAGAAAACCGGAATTGACGATGACACAAGACCCTTCCTCTCCATCCGCCAAGCAGCAAACGTCTGCAGCATCGTTCGACGAAGCCACTCAGCCAGATGCCGCTGGCCCCCAGATCGCAGCTTGGCCGACAGAGCCACAGCAACTGTTTTTGCTGCTGCCAAGCGAGCCTACCTTGGCTGATGACTGGAAGGCCCTGGCCCACAGCTTGACCCAGCACTTTGCGCAAGGGGCCGTGGTGGTGCTGGCTGGGCCTGCGGAGATTGCTGCGCCAAGCGCGTCCCATCAACCCGCTACCGTGGCATCTTTGCGCCAGCTGGTGCAACAGTGGCAGGCCCGTGCGGGGCTCGATTTTGCGCGCACGGCCATCATCGCGCAGGGCACAGCGGCCAGTTTGGCCATGCAGGCCGTGATGCAGCACGAGGATATTTGCGCCCGCCTGTTTGCCGTGGGCGGGCAGCTGCCCAAGCAAGCCTCACCCATTGCCGAACACACCTGCCTGCACTGGCTGCATGCTCGTGATAGGGTCACTACCTCTGCCGAGCAGGCGCGTGAATGGGGGCAACGCCTGCAAGCGCTGGATGTGGACTTTACGCTGGATGTGCTGGAAAGCCAGGCTGCTGCGACGTGCGCGCCCGAACTGCAACAGCGCATTTTGCACCTGCTGCAAAACCATGTGCCCCGCCGCCTGTGGCGTGAAGCGCTGGCCAGCGCTGGTGCATTAGATAGCGTAGTGCAGTCGAAAGACGACGAGCCATCCGTATTGCATTGAGTAGGTAGCGCAATCCCTTGTACGCACTGATTGTTCAGGTGATGGCGGATAGCGGCTTTGCGCCAGAGGCCAAGATGGCGATGCGCAAAGCCGCCTACGCTGGATGATCAAGCCCTGCATCTAGAAATCATCAACAGGTTATTTATTCAGTAGCGTGTTATTTGGCTTCGCTGCGAATCATGACCAAGAGCATTTTGAAATTGCCCAAAGGATGAACAGCATGCGGGACATGGGCGGGCATTAATAAAGAATCGCCCTCTTCCACAATATGCTTGACGCCATCGATGGGAATTTCAGCTCGCCCTTCAACGCCGATGACCAAGGCGTCAAACGGGGCGGTGTGCTCGCTCAAGCCCTCGCTGCCATCAAATGCGAAAAGCGTCACGCTGCCGGTTGGCCGTTTGACCAGCATTTTGCTGACCACGGCATTTTCCTGATATTGCAGCAATTGCTTCAGATTCTGTACTTCGGTTTTTGTGCTTTCGTTACTCATGCGGCGTTCTCCTTTTGCGTATGGAAGCGGATGAAATGGATGATCCAAGCCCGCTTGATTCTATTGAAAATACCCGACTGATTCACTATGCCAATAGGGCGGATAGGGGCATGTGTTTGGGTGAGCCGCTGAACGCACATGGCCAAGGAGCTCGTTGAGCCAATCGGGTCAGCAGGGTCGTAGGGGCCAGCGTGTGTTGTTGGGCAATAGGCGCCTTCACGGATGAGGTGGAAGTTGGTGTGCTGGGCAGTGCACAGAACAACACGGGCCAGTCGGTAGCTCTTTGCTTGTTTGGACTGCGACTGACTCTTTGCCACATGGGGCAGCCGCGCTAACAGTTAGCAAACAGCTAGCAAACAGTTGGCTTGATGCGCCGTGCGTAGATAGGCACGGCGGCTAGGTGCGGCGGCGATTGCTGGGCAACTGCTCAGGCGGCCGATGTGCTGGTTTTCAACATCACGGCGTGCAGCAGCTCTTCTTCGGGCAGGGCCAAGATCTGCTGCACTTTGCGGGCCTTGTAGGCCAGAAAGGCCTGGCGATCGGCGCTGTCTGGCGCTTCTTGCCAGGTGCTGACCTGTTGCCTGAACTCGTCATCAAAAACCTGCGGGCTGGGCCAGATTTGCACGGTTTGACCGCGGTAGCTGATCTCGAAGACGAACTGCCCATTGAGCGAGAAGGGCGCGTGCGGGTGATCGGTGACGGGCTGGCACAGGCAGCGGTTTTCGCGCACGGCATGCGAGAGCAGCTCCACGCAGTCCACCAGGCCGGGGCCGGGAAAGCCCAGGCGCCAGTACAGTTCACGCCGCCAGACGGGCGCGTCGGGCGAGAGCAGGCGAAAGCCCAGTTGGGCCACCCGCGTCATGAGCGCGGCGGCGATGACGTTGGCGCGGGTGCTGTATTTGATGAAGTCTTCCGGGCCGATGTCGATGACGCCATCTTGATCGGCCACTCGCACCGTGTGCCGGGAGCTCAATTCGTTCATTTGGCGGTGGCTTCCAGGGCGCTGGGGACGACGATTTTGCGCACGTCCACGCGGTTGCGCATCATGCCGTTATCGAGCATGAACTGCACGTCTTTTTCCATGGCTTGAAAGTCGCTGGGCTTCAGGCGCTGGGTGAAGTGCGACCAGTTGTAGAGCTGCCGGGCCTCGTCCACGCTGATGTTTTGCAGCTTGGCGCCCAGGGCGATGGCATCTTCTTTATTGGCCTGAATCCACTGCCAGGCTTCGTCGTGCGCGGCAACAACGGCTTTGACCCGGTCCGGGTGTTTTTGCAGGAATTTGTCGCTTGCGGTCATGACCAGAATAGGGGTGACCAAGCCTGTGGCGCGCGTCAGAACGTGCGAGCCGTCTTTTTGCGCATTGAGCACGAAGTTGGCCGCCAGCAAGGCCGCATCAATCTGGCCGCTTTGTACCGCGGCAAATGCCTTGGGCAAATCCATTTGCAAGAAGTTGACTTGCTGCATGCCGATGCCCTCGCGCGCCAGGGCGGCAACCAGCAGTTGATGCAGCACGGTGCCTTTGGGGCCGGCAATGGCTTTGCCTTTGAGTCCGGCCACGGTGCGCGGACCGTTTTTACCAGCCACGATGGCAAAAACATCGGTCGGGCGCGAAACGCCGGCCACGATGCGCACGGGGTTGCCTTCGCCTTCTGCCAGCAGAACGGAGGTGGTGTTCATCACGCCGCCCATATCCAGGTCGCCGCTGGCCAAGGCCTGTGCCTGCTTGGCGCCCGAGTTGATTTCAGGCCACTGGGCTTGCAGGCCCAGCGGCGCAAGGTGCTTTTGCAAAATGCCTTTTTCTTTCATTACCATCAATTGCAGATTGAAGGGCGAGCGCACGTAGCTGATGCGCAAGGCGTTGTTGGGCTGAGCCTGGGCGCTGCCCGTGGCCAGTGCAGACAGCAGGCACAGGGCGAGGAAAAAACGACGTTTCATGAAAACCTCCTGGTTGTGGATCAAGAAAAGGAAGAAAAAAGAGAAGCGGCTTTTGGCACGCTTGCTTGGTCGGAAAGAGTGTTGGGTGCGGATGACTGCTCCGCTTGGTTGAGCGCCTGCACGATTTGCTGCTGGATGGCAGGGGCGTTCCAGGGGGCATCCCACTGTTGGGTGATGCGCCCGTTTTGCATCACGAACAGGCGCTGGCCCAACAGGGTGGCTTCGTGAATATCGTGGGTGATGAACAGGCAGGTGGTTTGCTGCGTAGTCATAAGCTCGCGCAAAACCGTTTGCAGTTCATGGCGCGTGATGGCATCCAGCGCAGAAAAAGGCTCATCCATCAACAGCAGCTGGGGCGCGCGCAGCAAGGCGCGGGCAATGCCCACCCGCTGGGCCATGCCGCCAGAAAGCTCGCGGGGCAGCAGGTCTTGCGTGCCTGCAAGCTGCACCTGCGTCAGGGCCTGGTGAATACGTGCAGATCGCTGCGTGCGTGCGTGCCCGGCCAGGGCCAGCCCCAGGTTTTCTGCCACGGTCAGCCAAGGCAGCAAACGCGGGTCTTGAAACACCGTGGCGCAATGCGTGGGCGAAACGAGCACTTGCCCAGAGTCAGGCTGCAACAAGCCCGCCACCACCCGCAGCAAGGTGGATTTGCCACAGCCCGATGGCCCCAGCAAACAGTTGATGCTGCCGCGCTTGAGCGTGAGCGTGGCGTGATTCAAGACCGGACGCGGGCCAAAGCCAAAGCGCACTTCTTGCAGAACGGGAAAAGGGGCTTCGCCCGTGTGGCGCATATCGCTCATGCCACCACCTCGGGAAAGCGGCGGCCCAGCAAAACATTGACTGTGCGTTGAAACAGCCAATCCATGCCCCAGCCGAGCAGGCCGATCACCAAAATGCCCACGATGACGACATCGGTGCGTTGCAGCTCTTGCGCATCCAGAATGAGGTAGCCCAGCCCGCTGCTGGCCGCGATCAGTTCGGCGCCGATGAGGGCGCGCCAGCTGTAGCCAAAACCCAGGCGCAGCCCCGTTACCAGGGCGGGCACGGCGGCTGGCAGGGCAATGTGGCTCACATACATCATGCGCGGCAGGGCCAAGCTGCGCGCCAGTTCGTCAATCTCGGGCGTAACGTGGCGAAAGCCGCTGGCTGCATTCAAAAAAACCGGAAAGAACGAGGCCAGCACGATGATGCTGATTTGCGTGGCATTGCCAATACCCAGCCACAGAATCAGCAAGGGCGTGAGCGCCAATGGCGGAATCATGCGCAGCAAAGCCAAAGGGGCGGCGGTAAGCTCGGCCGCCAGTTTGAAGCGCGCTACCAGCCCGGCCAGCAAAATCCCCGCTGTGCAACTGATGCCAAAGCCAATGGCAATGCGGGTTAAAGAAGCCTGGGTGTGTTTGAGCAACCACCCCTCTTGCAGCAACTGCAGGCCCGTTGCCGCAACAGTCAGCGGCCGAGGCAGCAGATAGCTGGACACCCAAGCGCTGCGCGCCACGCCTTCCCACACAGCCAGCAAACCCAGCAAAGGCAAGGCGCTGCGCAAAGCCTTGCGCAGCTTGTGTGGGCCAGTGCCGGTGCCTTGCATCAAAGCACCCGAATCACGTCTTGGGCCTGTTCGGCGAGCAAAGTGTTGGCCAGCGCAAACTTGGCTTGTCGCCAAGCCTGTTGCTGTTGCTGCGTGAATCCCGGCTGTTTGCTGGCACGGCCCAAGGCGATGAATTCAGCCGACAAGGCCCCGGCAACAGGCGTGAGCACGATGCGCTGGCCGTGATAGCCAAATTCGAAATGCAGGCGGCCTTGTACGCCTTCTTGCACCTGGGGGTTGTGCAAATCGGTATCCAGGCGGAAGCGGTTTTCGCTCACGCAGCGGGTGATGAGCTCCATGCAATCGCGAAAGCCCAAGCCGGGAAAAGCCGTCAGCACCTCAAACGCACGCCGTTGCGGCGGTGACTGCGACGACAGCTGGGCAATGGCTTGCTGCAGCAGGCGAAAACCCAGCACAACGCCACCCACGGCATCGTAGCCGTGGTAGCGCAAGGCGTCTTGAATGTGAAAGCTCAGTCGATCACCCGCATCACACACCTCAATCTGTGGAGCCAGCCATTGCTCAACGGGGATCAGGGTGCACGCAGTCATGATGAAAAACGGGGTAGTAAATGGTTGAAGTTGCTTGCTGCTTGGACAGGTGAAAAACCATATGAAGCTGATCAAAGCCTTGACCTGGCTTGCGCCGTGGCTAGGCAAGTTATCTAACGGCTTGATAGATGCGCGGTGCCAAGCGCAAGCGTCAACAAATTGACACACATTATTCTAAATGCGAGTTGTTCTTGTTTTGAAGTGGCTTCAATACCAAGGGTGCTGAGTGCGCGTGAATGGTTTCATCCGCAGAGTCAAAGCGCTTGTCGAGAAGATGTTGTTTGGCAAGGCTTGGCTTGAAGCAATCAATCTGTGGCAATTGGCTGGGGCAAGTGAGCAGGCGCTTGAGTAGCCTTGGTGAGTTGCTTGCGATGCGCTGCAAGTACTTGACGGAGTACGCGTAGGCGCAGCGTTGCGAATCGGCTTGCCTGTTTGAACAATGGCTCTTGCGGGGCGTGGCTCTGCAATGTGCGATTTGTGCTGCCTAGCTCTTCCGCCATGCTGGTCTTTCGCTTCTTCCGTTTCTTCAACGGCCTCGCGTTGAGCTTGAAAAGGCAGGCGCATAGTCTCTCAAAGAAGTGGCTAGGCAACAAAAAACCGGGCGAGGTGTGCATAAAGCACACCTCAACCCGGCTGGGGCAGATGGTGGTTGAAAGATCAGGCCAGTTTGTTTTTCAGCAATTCGTTCACTTGCTGGGGATTGGCCTTGCCTTTGCTGGCCTTCATCACCTGGCCGACCAGAGCGTTGAAGGCTTTGTCTTTACCCGCCTTGTATTGCTCCACATTGGCGGGGTTGGCGGCAATCACTTCGTCAATGATTTTTTCCAGCGCGCCGGTGTCGTTCATCTGTTTCAGGCCCTTGGCCTCGA
>JAUMXD010000054.1 GCA_030529305.1 Allobrachymonas sp. | reverse complement strand
GTGGCTGAGCTTGCAAGAAGCGGGCGGCTCGCTCACCTTTTCGCTGGGCGTGCCGTTGGGGCAGGCCGATGTGGCGGGCTTGTCGCTGGTGGTGGGCCACACCTTGGCGCAGGCGCTGGACCCGAACGACGTGAACCAGCTGCGCGTGAAATGGCCCAACGATTTGTGGTTTGCGCGGCGCAAGCTGGGCGGCGTGCTGATCGAAATTTGCAGCCAGGGCGCGCAGCGCCAGGCGGTGATTGGCGTGGGCATCAATATCCGGGCGCTGCCGCCCTTGCCAGAAGCCGCGCCGGGCCAGGCCCGCGTGCAAGCGCCCGCCTGGGTGCAGGAATTTGCACCGCACGCTACCGCCCCCTGGGTGCTGGAGCAAATCGCCGCGCCGCTGGCGCAGGCCGTGCGGCAATTCATCGATCATGGCTTTGCGCCGTGGCAGCCGCGCTTTGCCGAGCGCGATGCCTTGCAAGGCCAAACCGTGTGCCTGTCTGACGGCGGCCAGGGCGTGGCCCGGGGCATCAACGCAGTGGGCGCTTTGCGCGTGCAATTGGCCGACGGCACGTTGCGCGAGGTGCATTCTTCCGAAATCAGCCTGCGCCCGCTGGACGATGCGGCTTGTTGAACATGGTGCGAGGAACTGAAAAACATGCTCAACCTTGATCGCACATTTGCTGGCACACGGGCCGTGCAACAGGCGCTGGCGGACAGCAGCGCCGTTTACCGCTATTGCACCTTTGCCGATGCCGAGCTGGAAGGCGCCCACTGCGACGGGGTGTTTGTTGCCTGCACCTTCGAGCACATCGACTTGTACTGGGGCTTGTTCAACACGGCCATCTTTGTGGATTGCACCTGCGAAAGCTGTACTTTCCGCGGCACCACGTTTGCCGGCTGCCGCTTCGTCGATAGCCACTTTGAAAATTGCCGCTTCTTGCGGGACAATCTTGAATCGCCCTGCACAGCTGACGACACCCGCGTCTACGGCTGCCGGGCCGTGCGCTGCGACGGCTTTGATGCGCTGTTTGGTTGATCAAGGCGAAGCAGCCTCATTCCCAAGGGCGCTGCGTTTTGTTGGAATACGGCTTGCGCATGCCTAAACTGTATTGCCGTGATGCAGGCAAGCGTTTGAACGAGCTGAGCGCATCAAGCGAACCGTTGCAAGGCCTAAATGGCCCCCTGAGCCGATTGGCTACTACCCCTCAACCCACAAGGACGAACACACACTATGCTGCGCTGGACATTGGCCCTGGTCGTGCTTGCCAACTTGCTTTTTTTTGCTTGGTCGCAGCATTGGCTGGCCCCGCTGGGGCTGGCCCCCGTGTCCGAAGGCGAGCCTTATCGCCTGCAAGAGCAATTGCATCCCGAAGCCATCGTGTTGCGCCCTGCCCGGCCTGAAGCGGCCAGCCGACTGATGCCTGCGCCCTCTGCCCCATCTACCGCTGCTGCCGCCCCAGCCATTGAGCCCGCATCTGAAGCAGCAGAGGCTGCACCTGCGCAGTAAGGCCACTCATCACGGCTTGTGCTGGCCGTGTGGGTGGTTGGCATGGGTTTTGAACGGTGCTGACACAGAGCCGCACGTGATGAGGCAATGGGCGCGACCTTGCAGTCACGACAAGCGCAGCTATTGCAGCCGTGGCCAGCGTATTGCTGATGGTGCATCGAATTGAGCAGATGTTTATCAACGTTTGATTCATCCGAGGCCTAGCGCCTTGGCTCAATTTCGTTGTGCGGCAGCGCTCATGGCCGGACAGCGTAGCAAGCCGCGCATTGCACACCTTCACCGTGCATTGGCAGAGCTACATCAGGATATGGATTGCCCGAATGGTCAGCTGCCCTATTTGCTGGCAGCATCTGGGCTGGCATGCCCAACACCTTGTGAATCGCTGTGAATGAATGGCTGGCGCACAATCCGGCCAAGGGCATGCTGTGTTGCAGCCGTCGCTTTCATTTCATTCAAACCGATCATTCATTCAATCTACCCTTTGTTTCAAGGCGAGACAAACCGCATGAACGAAATCTTTCGAACCTTTCACCGCGTGCGCTTTGGCGAATGCGATCACGCTGGCATCGTTTTCTACCCGCGCTATGGCGAGATGAGCCACGCCGTGATCGAGGCTTGGCTGCGCGAGGGGCTGGAGTGCGACATGCCCACCATGATCGAACGCTTTGGCGTGGTGCATCCGCTGGTCAAGCTCGAAATGGAATTTCTGCGCCCCAGCCGCTACAACGAGCTGCTCGAATTCAGCCTGCAAGTGCTGCACCTGGGGCACACTTCGCTCACCGTGCGCATCGATGCGCGTTGCAACGACGAAGAGCGCGTGCGCATGAAGCTCAAACTCGTCACCACCAGCTTGAAAGAGCTGCGGCCCCAAGCCATGCCCGACGAGCTGCGAGCCAACTTCTCGCGCTTTCTGGTCGCGCCTGCCGTGGATGTCACGCCATGAGCCACGCCAACACCGATTCGTCTGCCACTCCATCTGCCACACCGCCGGATGGCGCGCCCTGGGCTGTGCACTGCCCCGATTGGCAGCAGGCCTTGCTGGATCTGCCCGCATCGGCCACGCCCGCGCAGCGCGATGCCGTGGTGGCCGATTGGGCGCAGCGTTGCTGGCACGATCTGGGTACGGCTTTGCCCCAGCAGCGCCATGTGGTGCTGGCCCACCCTGGCCAAGCGCAAGAGCGCGCCCGCTTCTATCTGGTAACGCCCGAGGCCAGCGGCTGGCTGCATTCGCCCCTGTACGCGGCGGCTGATGCGCCCCGTTGGCGGGCGGGCAGCGCCGATCTGTTGCTGCAACAGGCCCGCCAAGCGATTGAGGCGGGCAGCTGCGGCACAGAAGCGGGCCTGCATGCCGCAGCGGCCGTGTTTACGGCGCTGGATGCAAACGCTGTGCCGCTTGCGCCTGCTGCGGCTTCAGTAGGGCCAGATGGGCTCAACCATGAGCTCTGGCAGCGCCGCTACTTCCCGCTGCTGGGCACGCCGCGCGCGCGCGCCTTTGCACCCATGCCCGCAGCCATGCGGCAAGCGGGGCATGCCTGGGGGCTGTACGCCGTGATGGGCGATGCGGACTGGACCATTCGCTGCATGCAATTGGGCGTCCAACTTGTGCAACTGCGCGTCAAACAAGCCGCAGCCGATGAAATCGATGCGCAAATCATCCGCTGCGCGCAAGCCGCGCACGAGTTGGGTGCCTTGCTCATCATCAACGACCATTGGCAGGCTGCCCTGCGCCACGCGCAATGCCTGCCCGGCATCTACGGCGTGCACTTGGGGCAAGACGATGCCGCCGCGCTGAGCGAATCAGCGCTGGATGAACTGCAAGCCAGCGGCCTGCGCTTGGGCGTGAGCAGCCAAACCCCCTGGCAACTGGCGCGCGCCCTGCGCCTGCGTCCCAGCTACATCGCCTGCGGGCCGGTGCATGCCACCATCACCAAAGCCATCGCCCGCCCGCCTGTGGGCTTGACGGGCGTGCGCTGTTGGGCGCAAGTGCTGCACGGCAGCCTGCCCGAAGCCGATGCGCCTGCCCTGCCCCTGGTCGCCATCGGCGGCATGAATGCCGAACGCGCCCAAGCTGCCGCTGCCGCAGGGGCCGATAGTGTGGCTGTGGTCAGCCATATCACCCAGGCGGCTGACCCTGCACAAACCATTGAGGCTTTGCAGCAGGCGATAGCACAAGGCTTGGCGCAGCGGCAAAACAGGCGCATGGCATGAATTTTTACAAGGTGGCAACAACGGGCCTTGCCGTGGCTGCGCCGTTCATCGCCTATCGCGACTTCAAAAAAGCCAGCCAAGAAACAAACGCTGCCAATAAACCCGTATGAGCCAAATGGTTGGCGGGGCTTGTTTTTGTCTTCAATGCGTTGGGGGTGATGCTGTTCTGGCGCGTGATAGCGAATTGGCCAGAACCGCCCGTGCCTGCAGATGGCGGTCCCTTTGGCCCTGGAGAGTGATTCGAACTTGTTTTTGTTTGAATCGGGCTTGGCTGGTTTTTTGCTTTATGCGATGTGTGTATTTTTCTTGCTGGGCTGTTGCTGAAAAACCAAAATAGGGCTTATTTGTTTTTTGGATCAGGCCTTGGAATATTGCTTTGGCCGATGACGTTTCTTTTGATTGATTTTTAGAAAATTGATTGAAATGGATTTTCATATCCACCCTTATTGATGAAGCAAATATTGAAGTCATTATTTTTATTGTTTGCCATATTCAGCGCCCTGGGCGTAGCGCTTGTATTGGGGGTGGTTTGGTTATTGGGTGGATTTCAATTGCATCAAAAGGAAATCAGTCGCTTGCTTTCACCGTCTGGGCAAATTGAAGCGGTCGTCATTGAAGCCGATGCTGGCGCTACGACATCGAACAGTTACTGGGTGCATGTCCTGCCGCGTGGTGAACAGAAAATGGAAAAGTCTGCCCTTGTATTGAGTGGCGCCATGCGCAACGATAAAGAGCATGGCGTGCATCTGAATTGGGCATCGCCTCATGTTTTGCACATTGAATATCTCACGGCAAAAAATGTAATCGTGCATGCGCAGACGGTAACAATTGGGCCAGATACTGTGCAAATCCACTTGCGATCGGGCGTTGCTCACCCTGCTGCGCCTGTGGGCGTGGCGGCAGCGCAGCAAGAATCCAATTTGTTAAAGAATTTGTGCCCATTTGGCTTGAGGCCGTGCAGCCTGCGTCTGGCGGAGCTTTGCTCAAACAGGAATGGAGAAGGCCGGCTATGGCGGTTTCCGTCCACCTTTTGCTTGCCCATGATCCATGTTTGGCAAGCCATTAGGCATTAGTGAGCATTCACGTATTTGCGCCCGATGAAGCTGATGGAGCAAGAACTTTGCTTGGGGCATTGTTTTATGCCGAATCGCCAAGCCGCCAATGGCAGTAAAACATTTTGTTCATGTTTTTACCCTTTTCATCAAGAAGGTCTGAGAATAATTTCTACACTCTCCCGGTTCTATCGGCAGGTGCTGAGCAATAGCCGATCAGCCCTTTAGATAAAAGGGGCTTTTGTTTATCTTTTTATTCTCTGTAGTCACGTATGCCAGCGGCAAAAGCGCAGGTGTGCACTGTTTCAGGTGCCGGAACTGCTTTTGGGCGCTTATGGCGCATGATGTTGGGGGCCAGAGTGAGCGATTTATCAAACAAGCATTCATCCCAAAATCCGCAGAACTTGCCGGATGCATCCAAACAGTTTTCCGATTTGTGGGAGGCTGGCGATCCATCGGCCGAAGGGCGGGCATATATGGAAGGCGAAGAAGGTGATGCGTCTGTCATCCACGTTGAACACGATAGTGAGCATGTACTGACTGAGGCCGATGGTGTTGTGGATATGAGCGATCCAGGGTTGGCTGAGAAAAAGAAAAACAAAAAGAAAAAAGCCGCCCAGAATAAAGACAAGCAGGCTGCAAAACAATTGCCAGAAGCCGTAGAGCTGGGTACGACCAAAGGCGTGGAAACGATGTTCCGCAACGCCTTCCGCACCGAAATGGAATTGCTGGCTTTGGCTGCGACCAAAGCCAATATCATGATTTCGCTCAACGGTTTCATCGTTTCGGCGCTGATGATTTCGGGCGCCTTCATTTTCAGTGATGCGCCCGAATTTCTTTTCCCTGCGGCCATTTTCATGTTTACCGCGGCGGCGTCTATTGTGTTTGCGCTGCTTTCCGCCTCGCCCGAGCGTGCAGGCAAGATCCGTGGCACCTGGCTGTGGCTGCAAGACTTGATCAAGGGCAAGGCCGGTTTCAGCGATTTCAAGGCCAGGGTCATGGCGCCCGAAGCGCGCTTCGTGGATAAAACACCCAACATCCTGATTTACGAAGACCGCGTGAAGATTCCCAAAGACGAATATTGGGAAATGATGCAGGCCACCATGTCTGACCGCACGAAGGTTTATCACAGCATGAGTGATGAGCTGTATTGGCTGGGTAAGCTGGCCAACAAGCAGTTCAAATACCTGGATTTTTCCTACACGGTGTTCCGCTGGGGCTTGCTGGCATCCGTTCTGGCATTCATCGGCATCAAAACCTTGCCCAGCATCATTCCTTCGATGCAGGAGCGCAAGCAAACAGCCGCTTTGGCCAAACAGGGCGTGCATACGCTCAAAGGCGTTTACGAGCCGTCGGCCTTGCAGAGCCTGCCCGATGGCCGCTTGCTCGTGGCTGAGGACGAGCACTCGCACGCTTTCAGCATCGTCAGCTTCGACAAAGATGGCAATATGGTTGAAGACGAAGCGGTGGATACGCGCATCATTCGTGGCTTCAAGCGCAAGATCGGCGATTTGGAAGGGCTGACGCTTGATGACGAAGGCTATATCTACGCCGTGACCTCGCATTCGCGCACACGCGAAGGGCTGCGCCGCCCCGAGCGCGAGCATTTGATGCGCTTCAAAATTCAGGGCAACGATGTGCGCGAGCTGGCTTCGTTCGACACCCTGACCGATGTGCTCGAAAAATCCGAGCAGCTGCACGCCATGCTCACGGCCAAGGTGGGCGCCAAGGTTGATTTCAGCACCATCAACATCGAGGGTTTGGCCTTCGATCCGAACACCAAGCGCTTGTTGCTGGGCTTCCGCAAGCCCGAGTTCAACCAAAAAGCCATCGTGGCCTACATCGGCAACCCCAAAGAGGTGTTCACGCGCAAGGTTGAGCCTGAATTTGTGGATGTGGCCGTATTCGACATCAAGGGCGGCGGCATTCGTTCGCTCAATTACGACCCGGTGCTCAAAACCTTCATCATGACCAATGAGGTGAAAGATGAAGATGGCAACAAATCCTCGCAGTTGTGGACGTGGAATGGCGCGCCCGACGCCCAGCCCAAGGCGGTGGAAGTGCCCAATCTGCGCCACCTCACCAACGTGGAAGCGATCGACTCGGTCGTCATCAACGGTCAGCCGCGCATCCTCATGATGAGTGACGAGGGCGATGCCAAAACCAAGCAGCCAGGCAAATACACCTTGGTGGACTACGACGAAATGTGAGTGCCCGTACCCCATGTCGTACGTACGCACATGCACATGACCAGTTGCGCGCGCTGCCAATGGCAGCGCGTCGCGTCTGGCGCCCGCGCAGGCAGGCGCTTGATTGAGCCAAAGGGCCGCGCAGTTTTTTCGGCTTTGGATTCAGAGAAAGGAAGCAGACCGATGCCTCGATCACGGACGCAAGCCAGCATCCTCCCCCGCACATGTGCAGCCGCCCTTGTGGCCTGGGCTGCTACGCAAGTAACCTTTTTGCCTGCGGCCCAAGCGAAAGAAAAAAAACAAGAGGTCACGACCCAATCTGGCATGGGCCATGCCGCCGAGCATGCGCAGTTTCAGAACATTTACGAACCCTCGGCCGTGCAGCCATTGGCCGATGGGCGCTTGCTCGTGGTGGAAGACGAATCCGCGCGCGCCTTCAGTGTGCTGAAGATCAATGCCGACAACACCTTGAGCGAAGATGCTGCTGCCACCGAAACTTTGCGGCAAAGCCTGCGTGGTGAGCTGAGCGATCTGGAATCGCTCACGGTAGATGCGCAAGGCCGGTTTTACGCCGCCACTTCGCATTCAGAACTCAAGGCCAACCAGGGCGGTGGCCGCCGCGCCCAGCGCGAGCGCATTGTGCGCTTTGCGATCAGCAACAACCGCATTCAAGACATGCGCGATGGCCCCAATCTGAAAGAGGCCCTGCAAAAGTCTGCCGCTGTGCAACAGGCGGTGCAAGGCCAAGCGGGCGGCCCAGTCGACTTCAGCCGTATGAATCTGGAAGGCATGGCCTACAACCCAAAAAGCAAGCAATTGCTGCTGGGGCTGCGCGAGCCACAAGTCAACGGCAAATCGCTCATCGTCACGGTGAAAAATCCCGATGCCCTGTTCGATCGCGGGGCAGCCCCCGAATTTGGCGAAGTGTTTGCGCTCGACCTCAAAGGCAGCGGCGTGCGTTCCTTGATGTATCACGCCGCAAGCAACACCTATCTGATTGCCAACGAAACCTACAAAACCGATACCGACAAGCCCAGCTCGCAACTCTGGTTGTGGGATGGCCGCACGCAATCGGCTCCCCGCAAGGTGCATTTGCCCGAGCTGGCAACGCTCAAGAATGCCGAAGCCTTGGCTGTGACCACTGTTCGCGGCAAGCCCCAGCTGGTGGTGCTGGGCGATAACGGCAGCACCAAAAAGCAGCGCGGCGCCAGTTATTTCATTGTGGATGCCAGCCGCATCCTGCCTCAATGATGTGAGGTGAGATGCGCCCCAAAACCGTGCAGGTGGATGTACCAATCGGAGCCTGTGCGGTTTTGAGTCTGAGTGGCTATTGGGGCTGAAGCCAGCGATCAGTCAAGCGCGAAGCTGATCGCTGGTCTTTTCGTACAGCAAAGGCCTTGCGCCACCGCCACATGGGGCCGGAGCGCTGCTGCGTAGCCAAGGTGGATGCCGGGCCGCTCAATTCGATCAAAACATTCTGAATCACCCTGCGCTACGCACAATCTGGCATTCGTTTGCCGTGGGCAAACGGTGGAGAGGCCGGTGAGGCCATCGGCAACAAACGCTCAGTGCTTGCGCAGGATGTAGCCGTGGTAGCTTTCCTGAATGTCGTCGTGAATGGCGGGCAGGCGCTCCAGCGTGTTCGGGCCAATGCGCAGGCGGGCGTTTTCGTCTTTCGAGGCCAGCGTGATCACCGTGCGTGAAGCATCCCACTGAAAGCGCCCCTTGCTCATGATGGTGTAGGGCTGGCCGCGGCGTTGCACGGTGGTTTCCAGCTCGTACTGGTCGCCGGGTAGCAGCGTCAGCTTCAATTGCTGAGCGGTGCAGCCTGGCGTGGCCAGCGAGGCGCAAGGCACGGTGCCACGATAAGTGCCCATCCAGTTTTCAACCCGGCTCACCACAGGCGGGCGTGGGCGCGGTTTTTGGGGCTTGGGTGCAGGCTTGGGGCTGCTGCCGCAACCGGCGATGAACAAGGCCGTGAGCGCACAGGCCGCCAGCGTGGGCCATTGGCGGGGGCGAGCAAACAAAGACGAAAAAGACATGAGTCAATCCACCGAATGGATGAAAGAAAAACCGGGCGTTGCTGCCAGCTTGGCGCCGAGAGCAGCTGTGTGATTGCCATCAACAAGCGTGCAGTTCCTAGGCCAAGCCAAAAACAGCAAAGATGGGATGCAGCAAACGCACTGTAAGCACAGCAAGCTGCGTGATGCATTGATGACTGCGCCCAAACTGCGCGCATTCTAGGCTGCGGGCCTGTCAAGTGCCTGTCTGTTGGCGGCAGAAAAGGGGATGGCCTTTAACCGTACCCAAGCACCAATCAATCAGGCTGTTGCACTGATCGGGCAGGTAATGCGCGGCGCATGGCGTTGTGCCGTGCGGCCCGCTTGCGTTTAGCGATGATGGCTAGTAAAGGCGCGTAGTAGCTGCTGCCGCTGCTTGCAGCCAGCAGCAGCGGACGAGCGCCAATTTTGGGCATTGAGCCGCAGCGCCCAGCCTGCAAGCGCACGCCCTTCTGATGGAAGGGCGCGCCTGGTGTTTACTCAGCCGCTTCGGCTGTGGCTTTCAGGCGCTCCAGGGCATGTTCAAGCGCCGCACGATCGGTGATGGGGGCCAAGGCGTTTTGCAAATCGGCTAGGGCGGCGGGGCCTTCGCTTTGCAAGCGCTTCACAGCCTGGCCCGCTTCACGCGGGTTGTCGTGGCCTAGGCTTTGCAGCAACACGTTGCCATCAGCTGCGGTGAGTTTGAAATAGAACAGGCCGTCGGTCTCGCGGTATTGCTTGAATCGAGCTAGTGTCGCTGACATGGCTTCACCGTGCCCCATGACCACAGAGCCGAGCATTACATTGGGTTTATTTGTTGAAGTATCTGGACAGCTTGTCTGCTTGTTGCCTGTTTGAGTGGTAATTGCCAAATTGCGCAAGCCCACGGCTTCGCGCAGTTGGCGGATGTAGGGTGTGGCTTCGGCGCGGGCTTTTTCGGCGCCACGCTGCAGGGTGCGCTCCACTTCGGCGGGGTGGGCGATCAGCTCGGCATAGCGTGCGCGCATGGGGGCGATTTCGCGGTCGATGCGCTCAAACAGCGCCTGCTTGGCATCACCCCAGGCAATGCCGTCGGCAAAGGCGCGGGCAAAGGCCGCCGTTTCTTCATCGC
>JAUMXD010000053.1 GCA_030529305.1 Allobrachymonas sp. | reverse complement strand
TGGCCGCAACGCCGTTCTTTTTTCACCCGATACGCATGACCTTGCTGATCTTGCTGGCGTTGCCTTTCATCGGCAGCGTCGGGGCAGCGCTGCTGCCTACCCATGCCCGCAACACCGCCGCCAGCTGGGCCGCCCTGGTGGCCTTTGCCTGTTTGGCGCTGGTGGGCTGGACGTGGCCCGATCTGCAAGCCGGCCACGTGCTGCATTACGAACAGCGCTGGCTGCCCGGCGTGGGCTTGAACTTCACCCTGCGGTTTGACGGCTTTGCCTGGCTTTTTGCCCTGCTGATCACCGGCATCGGCCTGCTGGTAAGTATTTACGCGCGCTACTACATGTCGCGCGAAGACCCGGTGCCGCGATTCTTCTCATTCCTGCTCGCCTTCATGGGCGCGATGATTGGCGTGGTCACAGCGGGCAATCTGGTGCAACTGGTGTTTTTCTGGGAGCTGACCAGCCTGTTCTCTTTCATGCTAATCGGCTATTGGCACCACCGCAAGGATGCACGCCGCGGTGCGCGCACGGCGCTTACGGTGACTGGCGCGGGCGGCCTGGCCATGCTGGGCGGCATCATTTTGCTGGGCCATATCGTGGGCAGCTATGAGTTGGATGAGGTGCTCAAAGCCGGCGAAGTGGTGCGCGCCAGCCCGCTGTACCGGCCCATGCTGGTGTTGATTTTGCTGGGGGCACTCACCAAAAGCGCGCAGTTTCCTTTTCACTTCTGGCTGCCGCGTGCCATGGCTGCGCCCACGCCGGTTTCGAGCTATCTGCACTCGGCCACCATGGTCAAGGCCGGTGTGTTTTTGCTGGCGCGCTTCTGGCCCGTGCTGGCGGGCACGCAAGAATGGTTCTGGATCGTGAGCAGCCTGGGCCTCATCACGCTGGTGATGGGCGCCTACTTCGCCATGCTGCAGTACGACTTGAAGGGTCTGCTGGCTTATTCCACCATCAGCCATCTGGGGCTGATCACCCTGCTGCTGGGCATGAACAGCCGCATGGCTGCGGTGGCGGCGGTGTTTCACATCATGAACCACGCCACCTTCAAAGCCTCGCTTTTCATGGCCGCAGGCATCATCGACCACGAAACCGGCACGCGTGACATTCGCCGCTTGAGCGGCCTGATGCGCGACATGCCCATCACCGGCACGCTGGCGCTGGTGGCCAGCGCGGCCATGGCGGGCGTGCCGCTGCTCAACGGCTTTTTGTCCAAGGAGATGTTCTTTGCCGAAACGGTGTATCTGCAATCGCAACGCTGGGTCGAGATCGTGCTGCCCGTGGCATCACTCACCGCTTCGATGTTTGCCACGGCTTATTCCCTGCGCTTCACGGTGGATGTGTTTTTCGGCCCGCGCTCAGACAATCTGCCGCGCAGCCCGCACGAGCCCGTGCGCTGGATGCGCCTGCCCATCGAAATGCTGGTGCTGCTCTGCCTGGCCGTGGGGATGGCACCGCAATGGACAGTGGGCGCGCTGCTGAACATGGCCGCCAACCCGGTGGTGAACGGAGACATGCCCAGCTACAGCCTGGCGGTTTGGCATGGGATCAACAAACCGCTCGTCATGAGCGTGCTGGCCATGAGCGGCGGCGCGGCGCTGTATGCCCTGCTGCGCCGGGCGCTGGCCGAAGAGCGCATCCAGGCCTACTTCCCGCAGCGCCTGCAGCTCGATGCGCAGCAAACCTTCAACGGCGTGCTGGCCCGTGTCTCGCTGGCGGCGCGCTGGCTGCAGCAGCGCCTGCACACCCTGCGCTTGCAGCCGCAAGTGTTTTTGTTTCTGCTGGCCAGCCTGGCGGTGGCCGCCGCTTCGCTGTGGCAGTCGGGCCTGAGCTGGGGCACGCGCGCGCCGGTTGCAGCCAGCCGGGAATTTGCCCTGATCTGGATCGTGGGCGCGGTGTGCGCCGTGGCCGCGGCCTGGCAGGCCAAGTTCCACCGCCTGGCCGCGCTCATCCTGCTCAGCGGCACGGGGCTGGCCACGGCCATGACCTTCGTCTGGTTCTCGGCCCCCGATCTGGCGCTGACGCAGCTCACGGTGGAAATCGTCACCACCGTCCTCTTTCTGCTGGGACTGCGCTGGCTGCCCAAACGCCAGCCCATGCCCGATGCCCCCCTGCCGCTGCGCGCACGGCTGCGGCGCGGGCGCGATTTGCTGCTCTCGCTCGGCGTGGGACTGGGCATGGCGGCGCTGTCGTACGCGCTGATGACGCGCAACCAAACGCCGCAAAGCATTTCGGGCTTTTTTCTGGAACGTTCGCTGCCGCAGGGCGGTGGCATCAATGTGGTGAACGTAATGCTGGTGGACTTTCGCGGCTTTGACACCATGGGCGAAGTCACCGTGCTGGGCATCGTGGCGCTCACCGTCTATGCGCTGCTGCGGCGCTTCCGCCCGCCGCTTGAAAGCATGGACGCCCCGCGCCAGCAGCTCATCCTCGCCTCCGATCTGCAAACCGGTCTGGAGCGCCCGCGCACCGCATCCGACACGGCCGTGGGCTACCTCATGGTGCCTGCGGTGCTGGTGCGCCTGCTGCTGCCGGTGATGGCGCTGGTGGCCGTGCACCTGTTTCTGCGCGGGCACAACGCACCGGGCGGCGGCTTTGTGGCCGGGCTGGTGCTGGCCATTGGCCTGATCGCGCAATATATCGTGGCGGGCACGCAGTGGGTGGAGGCGCACTTTGCGCTGGAGCTGCGCCGCTGGATCGCCGTGGGCCTGATCGCCGCGGGCCTGACGGGCGTGGGCGCCATGGCGATGGGCTACCCCTTCATGACGGCGCACACCGCCCACCTTCACCTGCCCTGGTTGGGCGAGGTGCACGTACCCAGCGCCATGTTCCTGGACGTGGGCGTGTTTGCCCTGGTGGTGGGCTCTACCCTGCTGATTCTCACGGCGCTGGCTCACCAGTCGATCCGCCGCCAGCGCAAGCCCGTGCGCGAAGAAGGCGCCACCTCCGAATCGGTGGCGCATGCCGCCGAAGTGGCCCAAGCCAACGAGCCGTCTGGCAATGAGCCTGGCAACGAAATGCACAGCAACAACACACAGGGTGACACAAGCCTTGCGGAGGAAACCAGCTGATGGAAACAATCATGGCCATCGCCATCGGCGTGCTGGCGGCATCCGGCACCTGGCTGCTGCTGCGCCCACGCACCTTTCAGGTCATCATCGGCCTGTCGCTCCTGGCCTATGCGGTCAATCTCTTCATCTTCGTATCGGGCAGCCTCAACATCGCGCGCGAGCCGATTCTGCTGCGCTGGCTGCGCCCCACGCTCGACAATTACACCGACCCCATGCCGCAGTTTCTGGTGCTCACGGCCATCGTGATCGGCTTTGCCACCACAGCCCTCTTCCTGGTGGTACTGCTGGCCGCGCGCGGCCTGTCTGACAACGACCATGTGGACGGCAAGACCGACGCCGAAGGGGACGCCCATGATTGACTGGATCGCCCCCCTGATGCCGCACGTGCTGATCGTGCCCGTGCTGCTGCCCATGCTCATGGCCGCAGGCATGCTGCTGCTGGGCGAGCGCGCCGTGGCCATCAAGGGGCTGCTGGGCATGCTGGCCTGCCTGCTCAATCTGGCCGTGGCCGTGGCGCTGGTGCTGTGGGTGCGCAAAGGCAGCGGCAGCGCCGCGGTGGCCGTGTACCTGCCGGGCAACTGGGCCACACCGTTCGGCATTGCACTGGCGGTGGACCGCCTCTCGGCCATGATGCTGCTCGTCACCGCCATCGTGGGCCTGGCCGCGCTGCTGTTTTCACGCGCGGGCTGGGATCGCGCGGGCGTGCACTTTCACTCGCTGCTGCAATTGCAGCTCATGGGCATCAACGGGGCTTTTCTCACCACCGATTTGTTCAACCTTTTCGTGTTTTTCGAGATCATGCTCACGGCCTCCTACGGCCTGCTGCTGCATGGCACGGGCTGGTCGCGCGTACGCTCGGCCCTGCATTACATCGCCATCAACCTGCTGGCTTCGGCCATGTTCCTGCTGGGCATGGCGGTGCTGTTTGGCGTGACCGGCACGCTCAGCATGGCCGATATGGCGGAAAAGATCACCCTGGTGCCCGCGCATGACCGCGGCCTGCTGCACGCAGGCGCAGCCCTGCTGGCCATGGCCTTTCTGGGCAAGGCCGCCATCTGGCCGCTGAACTTCTGGCTGCCGCCAGCCTACTCTGCCGCCAGCCCGCCGGTTGCGGCCCTCTTTACCGTGATGACCAAGGTCGGCCTGTACGCCGTGCTGCGGCTGTGGACGCTGCTCTTTCCCGCCAGCGCCACCGGCTCGGAACTGTTCGGCAACGGGGTGCTGATCTGGGGCGGCCTGCTCACGCTGCTGCTTGCCAGCATCGGCATGCTGGCTTCGCAAAACCTGGGGCGGCTGGCGGGCTTTTCGGTGCTGGCCTCGTCGGGCACGCTGCTGGCGGCCTTTGGCTTTGGGCAGGCGCACCTCACCGGCGGGGCGCTGTACTACCTCATCAGCTCCACCCTGGCCTTGTGCGCATTGTTTCTGGTCACCGACCTGATCGCTCGCTCGCGCCAAGAAGAAGAAAAAGTGCCGCTCATGCCCTTTGGCAAAGAGGCGCAGCTTTTCTTTCACGAGCCCGGCCTGCCCGCAGCGGATGCCGAAACCAACCTCGACGACAGCGAACGCCCCCTGTTCGGCCAGCCCATTGCCGCCGCGCTGGCCGTGCTGGGCCTGGCCTTTACCGCCTGCGCGCTGCTGGTGGCGGGCCTGCCGCCGCTGTCGGGCTTCGTGGGCAAAGTCACCATGATGACGGCCCTGCTCAACCCCGGCGGCCTGGGCGCATCCAGCTACATGCCGCGCTTTTCGGCCTGGGTGCTGCTGGCGCTCTTCATCCTTTCAGGCCTATTCGCCACCATCGCCTACTCGCGCGCGGGCATCCGCTTTTTCTGGGCGCCGCGCGGGCGGCCCGCCCCGCATCTGAAAGTGATCGAGGTGCTGCCCATCGGCCTGCTGCTGGCGCTGTGCCTGCTGCTGACGGTGCGCGCCGGCCCGGTGCTGCGCTACACCGAGCGCACGGCCTTTTTGCTGCACACCCCGCATGCCTATGTGGATGCCGTCATGAAAGCGCCAGTCAAGCCCGGCCCCACCGATCCGCCCGCGCAGCCACCCGCACCCGCGCCGGCCCCTTATCCGCAGCCAGGGCCACTGCCCGCTTCACAAACGGCTGCACCAGGAGAACGGCCATGATGCGCAAACTCTTTCCCGCCCCGCTGCTCTCGGCCAGCCTGGTAGCCATGTGGCTGGTGCTGAGCGAATCGCTCTCAACCGGGCACGTGCTGCTGGCCCTGCTGCTGGGCTGGCTGCTGCCCTTGCTGTTTGCCGGCCTGCGCCCACAGCGCCCGCGCATCCGCAAACCCTGGCGCATTCTGCGCTTCATCCTAGCCGTGGGCTACGACGTACTCAAGTCCAACCTCGAAGTAGCCTGGGGCCTGCTGCGCCTGCACCGGCGAGCACCGCGCTTTGCCTTCGTTACCATCCCGCTGGATGTGCGCGACCCCAGCGCCCTGGCCGCCCTGGCCATGATCACCACCGTGGTGCCCGGCACCGTATGGTGCGAACTGGCGCACGACAGCAGCGCCGTTACGCTGCATGTGTGGGATCTGGGTGACGAAGCCGCCTTCATCCGCCACTACAAGCACCGCTACGAGGCGCCTTTACTGGAGATTTTCCGCGCATGATTTCTGCCCTTCACCCCTGGCTGCAAGCGGCCCTCACCTTTGCGCTGGTTTGCTACGGCCTGGCCGGGCTGCCTGCCCTGTGGCGGCTGATTCGCGGCCCCTGCGCGCAAGACCGTGTGCTGGCGCTGGACTTTTTGTACGCCCTGGGCCTGCTCATGACGCTGACTCTGGGCATTCGCAACAGCAGCGAAATGTACTTTGAAGCCGCCCTGCTGATTGCGCTCACCGGTTTTGTCGGCTCGGTGGCTTTGGGCAAATTCCTGCTGCGTGGCGAGGTGATTGAATGAGCATGCCCAACCTGCCCGATATACCCAGCGCCCCCCTCTGGGCCCAGGCTCTGGTTGGCATTTTGCTGATTGCCAGCGGCCTGTTTGCACTGCTGGCCGGCTACGGCCTGATGCGCCTGCCCGATTATTTCCAGCGCATGCACCCGCCTTCGCTCATCACAACAGGGGCGGCCTGGTGCACCAGCCTGGCGGCCATTGTGTATTTTTCTGCGCTGCACAGCCGCTTCTCGCTCAAAACCTGGCTGGTGGTCATTCTGCTGTCCATCACCGTGCCCATCACCACGCTGATGCTGGCGCGCGCCGCCCTGTTTCGCCGCCGCCAATCAAAAGACCCCAGCATGCCCGCCCCACTGGCCACACAACGCCACGAGCCAGCGCCAGAACAGCCCGACCACTCCCCCAACGATCAATAAAGAGCAAGCCTTGACGCGCTTGTGCATGCTCTCTGCACAAGCCAATCAGGGCCATACAAGCACGTGCTGACCATGATCGCCATAGCCACTTATGGCACCAGGCGCTCGGCCGAAACGTAGTGCTGCCGAAACTCTTCAAACGGCATCACGTCATCGGCCTCAATCTGGCGCTGTGCCTCAACCGATTGCTGCGCCATTTGCGCAAAGCGCGCCTGCTGTTCGGCCGGCAGGGGCAAGGCACGCAAGCGTTGCTGCGCTTGCAAAGAGCACTGTTTGATGAAGCTGATGAAGCAGTCATCGTGCTCGCGTACGCTGTGCAGCACCTGGGCCGAGGGCAGCAGTTCGGGCCGCTGCAAGCGCTCGCGCCCCATCGCCACGGCTTGGGCGTAAGCGTGGCCGCCAGACAAAGCATCCATGCGCTCGGCCACAGGCTGCATGCCATCGAGCACGGCCTGCGCCCACGCCACCAGCGGCACGGGCTGGCCGTTGCGGATCAGCTCCAGCCCCGGCTCGCGGCCCCGGCTGGCAGCCAGGTGCTGGTTTTGCGCCAGCGCGGCGATTTCTTCGGGTGTATCGGGCGGGCTGGGGGTGAGCAGCGCGTGCAGCAAAAACACGTCCAGAAAACGAATCGTTTCTGCATCGATGCCGATGTGGATGAAGGGGTTCAAATCCATCAGGCGCACCTCCACATACTGAACGCCGCGCTGGCGCAGGGCATGCAGCGGGCGCTCGCCCCGTTGGGTGAGGCGCTTGGGCCGAATGGTGCTGTAGAACTCGTTTTCGATTTGCAGCAAAGTGGTGGAGAGCTGGTTGTAATCACCGCCCAGATTGCGAATGCCCACGGCCTCGTAAGGCGGGTAGGGCTCGGTCAGCGCGCCGTAGAGCGAGGCGGTGTAGCCCTCCAGGTCGTTGTAGCTCACCGCCAGCGAGGCTTGCGCATCGCTTTGGTAGCCCAGCCGCCCCATGCGCAAAGAAGTGGCGTAAGGCAAGTACATGGCCCCCTTGCCCAGCGGCTGCAGGCCATGCTCGCGCCCTTCAACAAAGCTGCCGCAAACCGCAGGCGACGCGCCAAACAGATACAGCAGCAAAAAGGCATGGCGGCGGAAATTGCGAATCAAGCCCAGATACTGATCGCTGCTCAGTCCCGGCAGCGACCAGTTGTAATGGATGCCCGAAATGGTTTGCATGCGCCGCCCGTAGCGATGGCCCAGCCCCATGCGATACACGCTTTTGGCCCGCCCGATGTTGGAGGTGCCGTACATGCCGATTGGAATCGTCTCGTCCGTTGGCAGCCCGCAAGGCATGCTCGATACCCACAGCATTTCATTGCCCTGGACCGCCAATTCCTGATACACCACTTGATGGATGAGGGTCAGCTCGGCCAGGCAGTCTTCCACCCGGTCATGCACGCCCGTGACCAACTCGGGTTGTGATTCGCTGAAATCGGTGGTGATGTGTGGGTGCGTGAGCGCCGAGCCCAGCGCCTTGGGGTGCGGGGTGAGCGCCAAGCGGCCATCGGGCTGCACGCGCAGGCTTTCTTTTTCCAAGCCACGGCGCATGCCTGCCAGCTGCTCGGCCGTCAGCGCCTGCAGATCAGCTTTCAAGGCGCACGCTGCAGCCGAATCGTTCAAGGCCGTTTTGCCCATATTCACAAGCTTCCTGTCAAAAATATGTTCTTCTAAGAGCCTAGTTCACCATCTCAACGCGAGGCTGTTGGATATGGGGCGGGATGGGATGCAAGGCGCAAATTGCAGTGCATAGCCTGTGCTATGGACAAGATTTGCAACGAAGCAGACCGCCCGCCTCCATCATTCAAGCGCCCGTGAGGGGATAGTGAACAGGTTCTCAAGATGGCGCATTCTCGGGCAAAACGCATGACCTTGGTCAAGTACGGGCTGTCCTTGGCTTACAGCCCGGCAGGAGAGCAGCGAAGAAAAAAAGGGCTTGCGCCGATCCACTGCAAGCCCCCACATCCCATCAAATACCCGCCGACTGTTGGTAAGAAGCATCAGCCCTGATCGCCCCTTGCCCCCAGCCATGCCTGCAAGCGCTGCGCGGCTTGTGATCGCACCGTTTCATCCACATAAAAAGAAACAGTGGCCAGCGCTGCGGCCAACACCCACAAGTCGTCGGTATAGCCCACGCCCGGCAGCACATCGGGCAATACATCCAAGGGCGACACGAAGTAGAGCAGCGCCCCGTAAATCGCCGTTTTGGCCCATTTGGGCGTGCGCGGATTCTGCGCTGCGTAATACAGCAGCAGGGCTTTGTGCAGCACTTGCCGTCCCGCAAAGCGTAAAAAGCGCAAGGCTTTGCCCCAAAAACCATCGCGCGCTTGTCCGCTCGAGCGCCCTGCGGACGCCCTGCTGAAAGCATGAGATACATGGGGACGGCCCGCTAGGCCTTTCGGCCGCTCATCTGCAAACGCTTTTCCATTCAAGCCAAACTTGCTTTCTTGCATCTTATTCCTCCTCCCACAACAGGCGCAGTCCACTGGCACCGCATGGCAACTGCCAAATGCGCCCCATCACGTCCCGCAGCAAGGGGCTGTGATGTAACACCCTGCAAAACATCGCCGCTCAGCAACAAACGCCGACCAAGCGCTTGCGCCTCATAGGATGTGCCAGGCTGCTGTCATTTTTGAGAAGGCCACCAACCAGCACAACTCTTTCTGCGCCAAACATTCATGCCACAATTCATCCGTTGCCACAACAAGCACTTTTTCTAAGAAAAATGCTGATCTTTCAGCCCTGAAGCCGCCACCAAGCCGCATGTTTTTTACCCTGCCAACCATCCTGACCTGGACACGCATCATCGCCATCCCGATCATCATGGGCGTGTATTTCATGCGGCTACCCGTTGCCACGCAGAATTTGATCTCCACCCTGCTCTTCATCGGCTTTGCCATCACCGATTGGCTTGACGGCTACCTGGCGCGCAAGCTGAACATGACGACGGCCTTTGGCGCATTCCTTGACCCTGTGGCCGACAAATTCCTCGTCTGCGCCAGCATGCTGATCCTGGTTTACTTGCGCCGCGCCGACGTTTTTGCCGCACTCATCATCATCGGCCGCGAAGTGGCCATCTCCGCCCTGCGCGAATGGATGGCGCAGATCGGCGCCGCGCGCAGCGTGGCTGTGCATCGCATCGGCAAATTCAAAACCGCTGCCCAAATGGCTGCCATTGCCCTGCTGCTGTACGACCACAGCATCGGTCGCATCTTTCATACCCGCCTGCTGGGCGTGTGGCTATTGTGGCTGGCCGTGGCACTCACCATCTGGTCTATGGCCTACTACTTGTACAGAGCCATCCCTGAAATCCGTGCCAAAGCGCGTTAGCGCCTCTTGCATATCCTCCAGCCATTGTCCCTGAAAACGAAACGGCGCGCGCATGAGACGCAACCTTATCGACAGGCGCTCCATCCTCAATACAGTAAAGTGGCAAAGAAAAAGCTCAAGGCAAGCCGAGCAATCACGCTCCGGCTCTTTTCGTAAAACCATCGCACTACAGATTTGTGAAGATTTGCAACATCATTGACACGACTTGCAAAAAAATCTTGTGCTTCGATACCTGCTCGACAAAACACATTACAATCCAGTCCACTCCATGCTAAGCGCCTTTTTACAGTCAGGGAGTCCTGAAAAAACAAAAGGGATTGGTGTATAGTTCAGGCCGATTTGGCCTGTCGATAGACCGATATACTGTTGCAATAAGCAAACAAAGGGGGATTTTGTGAACAAAACTGAATTGATCGAACA